>JBHLOF010000187.1:0-4169 GCA_048940805.1 Promethearchaeota archaeon | reverse complement strand
CTGAAATCCATCCAATTTTGCTTTTGAAAAATCAGATTCTGCTTTTTCTAATTCAATTTTGTTAAATTCTATAGAGGTCATTTTTTTGCACCAAAAATCCTTTTTTTACAAGTTTTTCTTCTTTTTTTATAAAAAAATAAAAATAATTAGCATATTTAAACCTTTGAAAAAAGAAAATCAGTATAAAAAGGTGATTTTTTGAAAAAAAAAAAAATTAATTTATGATAGTCTATGGTTCTGGTGGAGTTAATCCTATTGATCCATAAGCCTCTTCTACGGTAGCCCAAGTCTCGATTGAGTATTTTAATCCAGGGACAGATATAAACATATTTACATTAGCTCTGGCTCGATTTATAGCTTCTTCTAATTTCCCTTCCTTTACTAAAGTTACACTCAGTGAGACGATACCCTCCTTATTTGAACCAATAGCATTAGGAACAAGAGCTTCTCCAAGGCTATCATCAGGTGGGAATTTTTTAGCAGCCTCAATAGCTATTTTTATCATCTCCGGTGTTGACTCGGCAGGCCACCACACAAAAGCAACTAAATATGGCATTTTACTTACCTCATCTTAATTTTTAAATTTTAAAATTGAATTTCGGTTCAATTTAATATTTTCAACTTATTATTTAAACGTTTACATTTTTATCAAAAGATCAATATATTATTCGTATCTCCTTAAATAATGTTTTGCGAGAACCAAAAACTCCTTTGCAAAAGCAATATTCCCCAAAAAGCAATACGCTAGATTACTTTTTGAACTTGCGCTTTAATCTTAAAGTCTCAAAAAGTAAGGGAAAAGCTAGCTTTGGAAGGAAAAAATTGATTTTTCTCTTCGAACCGGTCATTATTTTCCCCCATTCAACCATGAATTTATCTCCCTTTTTTTGACTCAGGGAAGCAAACGCATCAAAAAATAAAGAATGTTTTGCACAAAAACGAGCCATGCGAATGGACCATTTAAAGTCTTTCCCAAAACTCTTCATCCATCTTGTTTGATATCGTTTAAAAAATTTTTTTGAAAAGTTGTTCTGTTGAAATGCCTCAACGATTATATCAGCTGCGATTTCAGCAGCATCCATTGCATATTGTAATCCCTCCCCCGTTAGAGGATCTATCATCCCTGCTGAATCCCCAACAATGAGTAATTGTTTATCATAACTTTGCGATGTTCCACCAAAACGAATGGGTGCAGCTTTCATCTCTTCAATTTCAGCATTAGGACCTAAAGCATCACTTATGAATGGATTATTTTTAATTAAATCATTATGAATCTTATGCAAATTTTCAGTACGAGTTTTACCAAAAGGAATAATGTAACAACAGAAGACAAGGTCATCATCTGCTTCTCTCATAAGTGCACAATAACCGGGAATTAAATTCATTGGCATAACAACTATTCCATCTTGATCAAACCTATAAGTTCCTGCCTTCACATAAGAACGGCTGCATACAGTTTCTGGTGGTCCTTTTACAATTCCTAATGATTGGGCAATATGAGAAGAAGCACCATCAGCTAGAATTAGAATTTTAGCATGATAAGGTTCTTTTTCTTCTTTTTTAGGATGAATAATCCAGTATTCCTTATTTTCATCAAAAGTAACCTCCTTTACTGAATAATTCTCAACTAGAATTGCACCTGCAGCAACAGCTGTTTTAATAAGCAAATCATCTATAATTTTTCTTTTGACTGATATGACTAAATGCGATTTTGTTTGAGTATATGAATCTCCTGTATACACTATTCCTCTAGGACTAACTATTCCTCCTTGAGCTGTCCAACGTCCCTTTTTCTCTTCAATTAATTTTTGTAAAATTCCCATCTTCTCAAGATGAATTTGAGCACGCTGAGGAAAAGCATCTCCGCAAATTTTATCTCTTGGGAATTCTTTCTTTTCAAGCACCAATGGAGTTATCCCTTTTTGGGTTAAATAATAAGCAGATGTTGATCCTGCAGGTCCAGCTCCGATTATACATACATCATAGATTGTTTTTTCTGACATCATTAATCGTATTTCAACAATATTTCACTTATGCTATAAGGTTTTAGGTCTCATTAAGAAATGGCTATTTCAATCTTGTAAAGAGTATGTGTAGAAATGAGCTTTCTTATTAACCCTCCTATTAACGTTAGAAGATATTATTAAAATTCCTAAAATCAAGAAATACTTTTAACTGTTATTCTCAATTGTATTCTTGAATTCTTCTAAAAGAAACTACTTTTCAGCGATTTACCAATCTAACTGACTGTGGCTTGGATTTTCATGAAAAATGATCTCCGCAACCGCTCTAATTTCATCTTCAATAGATTTAATTAATTGTTAATCTCCATCTTCTCTTATTAACTAAAAAAAGTATTACGTGATATAAATTATGTTTAATCTAAAAATTCTAAAAAAATATATTTATATTCGACTAAAATGAATTTCTTTTTAAGTTTATTAAGTAAAGAATAGAATTTTTTTAATATCCTTCGGATGATTTTACACTATGCAAGAGAATTTTTTTTTGATGGAAAAGCTAAAATATCATTTTTTGCAGACTTTTACTGAATATCGTATGCTTATTAATAATTTTCCGGAGGAATTGTGGACACGTTCACCTCCAGGAAATAAAGAGTGGTACCTTATGAAACCTCCTATATTGGCATTCCATACGGTTTTTTCCCTTACAATGCGTCATATGTTTAATCTTCCCGAATTACGAAAGAAATTTGAGTTTAATCCGAAAACTGCAGAAATTAAGAAAGAGTTCATCCTTCAGATGTTGGATGAAATCGAGGATAAATTTTTTTTAAAATATGGGAACTTAACAAATGAGGAGCTGTTGACTATAATTTCCAACGATCAATTTACCGCGATGGATCAGATGGTATATCTTTTAGGGCATTTTCGGTATCATATGGGGGAATTAACCCAAATCGGAAAAGAAAATGGAATAGAAGAGCCTAAATGGTACCCTCTTGAGTATGAAGAAGCCATGAAAAAGGTAGCTATGAAAAGGTAATTTCAATATCTGAGTTCAATGAAATTTCAATTGTAAAAAGGTCTTATTGATTTTTTTTAATATGAAATATGATAAAATCAGTAGACCCAAACACTTATGTTATTGAAGAAAATGTATTTATATATTAGTATAAATATACTATTGATAATAGATTATGTAATTTTGTGCTTAACATGGGTTATAAAACAATTTCGCTCTCAGATGAGGCATATAATGTATTGAAAACCAAGAAACTTAAAGGTGAATCATTTAATGACTTGATCCTTAGACTACTGTCTGAACCTAAGCAAAAGGATATCATGAAGTTAAGAGGAAGTTGGAAAGGCTCCAATGAAGAAATAGATAATATATTATCATTAATATATAAAAATAGAGAGCAAGCTAAAATACGAAGGTAACTTGAATTATGGTACTATTAGGTACGGACCTTTTAATTAACTTTTTAAGAGATAATAATGAAGCAGTTAAAATAATATCAAAATTACTTGAAAGGCACATGATCCTTTATACAACTTCAATAAATGCTGCTGAATTATATTACGGTGCTTTTTTGTCTTCAAGAATACAAGATAACATGGAAGCTATAGAGAAATTACTGAACACCATTAAAATAATTCCATTTGAATTAGTTCATAGTAAAATTTATGGTGAAATACGATCAGATTTGCAGAAACGAGGAGAAATATTAAATGAGATGGATATATTTATTGCGACCATGGCAATTGAAAAAGATCTTCCGATAATTACTAGAAACACAAAACATTTTGAGAAAATTATGAAATTAAAAGTTGAAACTTGGTAATTAATTCCCTTACATAATTCCATACTTCTTTAATCTTAGAATTTTTTAGGATAAAAAAAAAGGGATTTATTTATTACAATATTTTAAAGTTTTGATAAAATTAGATGGATAATCACAAACTTCTTCCCAATATTTTGAAGGTATCTCTTGCCCCTAGTACAATTTCTAACTTCATTGAATAACCATCAACGTCCGAAAAACTATTTAATATCTTCCCTATTTCTATTTGGGCATCATCCGCTTTTCCCTTTTCCACCATAATAAGATTATAAACTTTTTCTTTATCATCTTCAACAACACTAAATGTTTGCCATTTTTTTATATAGGAGGGTAAAGGATTTTTAAGAGCTTGAAGGAACTT
>JBHLOF010000088.1:0-18185 GCA_048940805.1 Promethearchaeota archaeon | reverse complement strand
ACAGGATTAGATTAACAATAAATTTGGATTTTTTTTATTATAACTCATTCTTATTTGCCTTATTAATTTGAATTGATTATTTCTCAAGGTATAACATTTATATTTTCATTCGCATTAAAAAAAAGTACAAGTTATCCAATTGTGTAAAATGTCAAAATTTTATTTAAAATTTGTTTGAAATTAGAATTTAAATAAAAGAAATCAAATGTAAAAAAATGGGGCAAGAAAAAACTTTTATACCAGAAATATGGACTCAAGAGTTAACAAAAGTTTACGATAGAGGAGAGAATAGCGTAAAGGCGGTGGATAAAATTAATATAACAATGGAACCTGGGGTACATGGCTTTTTAGGTCCAAATGGTGCGGGAAAAACTTCAACTATTAATATGCTTATAGGAGCAATCTCAATTACGGAAGGAAAAGCAAAGATTAAAGGCGAAAACGCAGGTTCTGTTAAAGCGCGAAGAATAATAGGGTTTCTTCCGCAAGATCCCTCCTTTTATGACAAAATGACTGGAGAACAATATTTGTTGTTTGTTGGTGAACTAAGTGGTTTGAAGAGAAAATATGTAAAAGAAAAAGTAAATGAATTACTTGGAAATCTGGAATTATTAGAGGCTCGACATAGAAAAATTGAAAAATATTCAGAAGGAATGAAACAGCGACTTGGTATCGCTGCGGCTCTAATACACGATCCCGAATTATTAATAATGGATGAACCAACTTCGAATTTAGATCCCATAGGACGAGCGAATATTATTAAAGATATTAAAGAATTGTCAAAAAAAATGAGTGTATTCGTTTCAAGTCATATTTTATCTGAAGTAGAACAAATGTGTGAAAAAGTAACGATTATCAATAAAGGTAAAATCATTCTAACAGATACTATTAAAAATATTAAAAAAATACATTCAAACAAGGGAACTCAGAACATTATTATTCTTGATACTAGTTCGAATGAAAAATTAATACCTCTATTAAAGGAAAGGGATTATATCACTGATGCTTGGATCGATGAATCAGATAATAAAATACATATGATATCAAAAGATATTGAAATGCTTCAAAAAGCTATTCCTAAAATAATTATTGAAAATGATGTAATATTAAGAGCGTTCCATCAACTTGAAAGCTCACTACAGGATATTTTTATTGATATAATTGAAGATGAGGTGAAAAAGAAATGAATGCTCAAACACTCAATTCAGGTAAAAAGAAGCTAAGAGAAAAAAAATCTTACTCTATGGTTAACTCTATTCCCTATCTTGCATTAATAAGAAAAACCTTAATTTTTGAATTATTTACATTAAAAAGAGTGATTATCTCTGTTTTTTTCATGCTGTTGGTTCCAGGATTGATTTTGGCTTTTACTCCTACTACTGCATTTTCTGGAGAGGCACATCTAGTACAATTATTAGGATTTACAACTTGGTATTATAATTTTGCTATAATGTTCCCAATAATTATTATAGGCTCGACAGGACCTTTAATTTCTGAGGAGCTAAGATCGGGAACATTGTTATTTTTAGTAAGTAAACCTATTGCCCGAACAAAAATAATACTTAGTAAATTTATTGCTTTATTTTTGTTTGGAACTATTATAAGCTTCCTAACGTTGTCTCTCATTTGTTTTTTCGCAATAATGAAATATTCTTTTGTGGATATTGGTTCTTATCTGGGACTATTTTTTCTCTATGGATTAATAATTACATTTTTTTTTGGGGGACTCACAATGGGCTTTTCATCGATTTTTAGTAGACCAAGAAATGCATTACTTCTCCCATTAGCATTGGTAATTTTTTCATTTCTTGTCATGATGATGTTTAAACCCCTCTTACTATTCGCTACAGATAATTGGTATGAAAAATACTTTCTGTATAATTTTGATATCGGGTATCATTTTAGTAATATATTCTTGTGGATTGGGGAAGCCTTTGATCCCGAAATTTTAAATTATTTTGCTATGATTTTCTGGATGTTTGGAATTACAAGCATGGTATTTGATGGTTATGAAATGAATTATGTAAAAACTAATTATTATCATCCAGTAGTATCACTTATAATTTTGATAGGAGTTTCTGCAATCTTTATAATCATCGGAATGATCTCGCTAAAAAGGCGTGATATCTCTTGATAATACCTATATTTCCTTTAAAAAACTATATACAATAAAAGTTTTAAAATAACTAACATAAGTCTAAGTATGCAAGTTTTAGGAATTGTTGGCAGTCCACGTATAGGTGGAAATACTGACTGTTTAGTTGATGAAGTATTAGCTGGTGCTGAAGAAGCTGGTGCTTCTATTGAAAAAATTATGTTGAATAAATTAAATATTAAACCTTGTCAAGCTTGCAATAGTTGTTATAAAACGGGAAATTGTGCCCAAGAAGACGATATGGCTGATTTGCTGGATAAGATGGTTCAGAGCGATCTTTGGGTATTAGGTACTCCTGTCTATTGGTGGGGACCTACAGCACAGTTTAAAGCGTTTTTAGATAGATGGTACAATCCAAAACACCAAGAATTTAAAGGAAAGCGTGCAATCTTGGTTGTTCCTCTAGAAGGAGGTAGTGAAAGTTATGCGAGACATACGACTGGGCTACTTGAAGATGTTTTAAATTATCTAAGCATCGAATTAGTTGATACCATTATAGCACCAGGTTACGGTCGTCGGGGGGCAGTAAAAAATAATAGTGAACTACTCAAAAAAGCTCATGATTCAAGTTTAAAGATTATAAAAAAATAACAAACGTTCTTATTAACAAAATTAATATAGTTGGTACCAAAATCTTATTTTAGTGATAATTTCATGAATGATAAAGATGACTCTGATCCTTATAGGGCTTTACAAGAACATCTAGATAAGATGCCAATTGGATTCCCTCGAGCTGTTTCTGGCTCTGACATCCGAGTTTTAAAACACCTTTTTACACCAGAAGAAGCTAAAATTGCTATCTATTTAAATTTCGGTTGGAAAAATACTCGTGAACCTTTAGAGGTGATTTATGAAAGAATAAAAGGTACTGGGATTTCACTACAAGAATTAGAAAGAAATTTGGATAACATGGCTAAGAAAGGCGCAATCTCATCAAAGAGAGAAGGTTCTAAGAAGTTTTATTCCAACGCTGCCTTAATAATAGGTATATACGAATTCCAAGTAAATAAACTTACAAAAGGCTTTTTAGATGATTTAAACGAATATCTAAGTGAAATTTGGGGAGTTGAAGCAAATCCCACTCCTCATCATCAAATGCGTATAATACCTGTTGAAGTTAATCTGGACCCAGGATTTAGCATTACACCTTATGATAATGTAAAACAGATAATCGAGGATCTTAAGGGTCCATTCGCAAAAATCAGTTGCGTATGTCGTGAAGAGATGAGAATTCAGGGAGAACCATGTAAGATGACATCTCACGATAAAAATTGTTTAGGATTTGGAGATATGGCTCAAATGTATATTGACCAAGGGTGGGGTACTGAAATTAGTAAAGAAGAAACTCTTAAAATATTGCAAAGGAATAAAGAAGAGGGATTAATACTACAACCAAGCAATTCGCAGGAGGTTGACTTCATTTGTAGTTGCTGTTATTGCTGTGATAGGGGAATATCCGGATTATTAAAAGTACCAAATCCTGCAGATATTGTGACATCCAATTATTATTCAGAAATCGACCCTGAATTATGTACGGGTTGTGGGACATGTGTGGAGCGTTGTCAGATTCATGCTATAACTCTCACTGATGATAAATCCTTCATAGACCGAAAAAGATGTATTGGGTGCGGAATTTGTATTGATTCTTGTCCTTCTGAAGCCATATCACTCCAAGAAAAAGAAGAACGATACGTTCCTCCCTCAACTATGGATGGCTTATACAATATGATTTTGGAAGAAAAAACCAAAAAGAGAAAATAAGATTTTATCACTAAAACACCTATCTATTTTTATTTAATTCAGATTTAAAGAAAGATGATACAATGAATTATAATGATGAGAATTCAATGACTGATATAAAAAAAGTTGCGTTATGGATGTTTGGTGATGTGAAGACGTCAGAAGGTTTTTGGTATTCACATTATATACATATAGTAGATGGTCTATCTGAAGATCAATTATTTTGGGTTCCTGATCCAAAGAAACTCCCAATCATTTGGCATGTAGGACATATAGCTCATCGTGAAAGTACTCACCTAAAAGCAATTATTCAAAAAACTAAAGATAATTTTATACCTCCGGGATATGAAATTTTTGGCACAGATTGGTGGCCAATTGATGAAATTCGTGAATCCATCGATTCGGTAGAAAAAGTAATAAAGTGGGCTACAGATGTTCGCAATGAAAGTCAGAAATTTATTTCATCATTAAATAATGAAGATTTTTATACCATCATCGATACAGCGGAAGATAACTTAAGTGTGGCACATTGGCTTTTTATAACGGCTTCTCATACGGCACTACATTACGGTAAAATCCAACTCTTACGTGCTTTGCTAGAAGATAGCTTAGATTCTCCCTGTTAGGAAATAATTTATTCTTCTTGACATTGAGGACAATAATAAATTTGCCCGCCACCAACACTCATTCTTACTATAGCTGAATTGCACACAGAACATATTTTTCCCTTCATGTTGGGGCCCATTGCTGGAAAATATTGACCTTTTTTTCCGTATAAATCAACAAATTGATATTTACCACCTAATCTAATTCTCTCGTTTACAACTGTTTTGATAGAATCATACAATGCTTTTTTTTGTTTTTCAGTTAATGAGGAACCCTTTATTTTAGGAAAAAGTTTAGCTCTATAAATAATGTCTTGAAAAGCACTGTTAGATAAACCAACAATTAAAGCATCTTTCCCAACAAGAAGAGATTTAAGCCCTCTTTTCATAGTGCCTAATAACTTTGAAAAATGATCAAAATTAAAAGTTTTGTCCAAAGGTGATAAAACATCTGAAAAATCACGTTTATACAGATATGAATGTTCTAGATCACTGTTTTTAGCAGTGATTATAGCTCCCATCCCTGTAAGTCTTAACGTTAAGATTGTATTATCTGTAAAAGTGATTTTCAAATGGAACTTTTCTGGTAGTTTTTTATCACTTTTATGATACAATAATTTCCCCCCATATTCAGGACCAATCAAAAGATTAATTTGACTGTTTAATGTTATTAGAATAAGATTTCCTCTTGAAGTGACTGACTTAACTTTGCGATCTGTAAGCATTTCAAAATCTTCTATATTTTTATTCAGAAAACCAATTTTCTGGAGTTTTTCATAATCTTTAAGCTCGTAAGACCCTATTTGTTTGTCCGTTATTTCTTTCTTTAATTGGTTAGCAAGAATAAATGCTTCTGGTAGCTCAATACTCATTGAATAACCAACTCTCAATAAATTTGTTTGATAATATAATTCAAGTAATATGAATCTTTAAGATTCTAATATTTTAATACATCATGGGGGAATAAAATTTATAAAAAAACTAAATAAAACAATATATCTCTACTACTAAATTATAATCCATGAACTATTAAGTCATGAATCTATTTACTTTATAAGAATATAAAATTTGATAAACATGGCTGTAAGAAAAGGAGAATGGATAAAAGTCGAATACACTGGAACTCTTGATGATGGGACAATCTTTGATAGCACTGGAATGAATGGTGGCAATCCCTTAAAATTCCAAGTAGGAGCGGGACATTTGATAAAAGGCTTCGATGAATCTGTTGTAGGGAAAGATCTTGGTGATGAATATTCAATTAGACTCGAACCATCAGAAGCATACGGGGAATATATGGATGGTCAAACTCATAGTGTTCCAAAAGACCAATTTCCCAAAGGTGTTGAGCTTCAACCAGGAATGATGCTGATGGTTATGGGTCCTCAAGGACAAATGCCTGCCTCGATAAAATCAATTGAAGATAATGAAGTATTTATTGATTTAAACCATCCGATGGCAGGAAAAATTTTAAATTTTAATATCAAAATAGTAGAAACCAATTGTGAGCCTGATCCACCTAGTGCATGTGGCTGTGGCTGTGAAAGTAATCAAAATGGTTGTTGTTAAAATTTTTTTATTAACAATTTTTTAAATTTCTTTTTTTTTAAACTTAATTAATTTAATCCTTTCACCTCCAAGGGTGAGCGTGGAGTAGTTCTTTTGTAGTTAATTGCAGGATATCCTAAAGTCATCGCTCCTAACACAACACCTTTAATACCTATTATCTCTAGTATTTCTTCTTTTCTAACGGAAATAGCTCCTAAAATCACATTCATCCAACAACTTCCCAGACCAAGACTCTCTGCCGCAAGTCGTCCATATGTGATAGCAACACCAGTATCCGCGCCCCAGACTGCATACATAATATTATTTGGAACCTTTCTTTCTATATACAGAATTATTACAATCGGAGCTTTATTAAATATATTCTCTCTTCCCATAGATTCAAAATATTCTTTTGCCTGCTCGTATGATCTAAATCCCCAATATCCATACATCGTTCTTGAAATTAGATCTCCCAACTGTATGATTTTTTCTGGATCAGAAAGCACTTTATATTTCCATAATCTTGTATTACCACTACTGGGAGCATATCTCATTGCTTTAAATACCTTATCAATTAATTCCCTAGGTACCATCTCATTTTTGTAATTTCTGGTTGAGCGATCCATCCGTAATAATTGCATGGTTTTTTCATAAGAAGTCATCGGTTCTGAATATGTTTTCACATCATCTACCCAGTTTAATTCATACTTTATCGCATCTTCAGGACAAGCAGCAATACAATGTCCACAGAAATTACATGCATTAGTGAAATTATTATAAATAATGTTTCCAGATGAATCTTCCTGAAAGTATCTTCGATCACATACTTTAAAGCAAATTTTACATTTTGAACATAAATCTTGGTCTATCCCCGTAATTGACATAGATAGGATAGAATTTCTTAGAATATAAAATTTGTTTACATAATCTCACTTAATTATTTAGGGAGTTCTTTAAGGAACTTATCCATATTCTCTCGGTATTCTCGGAATGCCCTACGTCCTTCATCTGTAAGGCTGATTCTTGTTTTAGTCTTTTTGCCAGCTAATTCTTTATTAACATTAACATAACCAGCTTCTTCGAGTTTACTAAGATGTGAGGAAAGGTTACCCCAAGTCATCTCTGTTTGATTTTTTAAAAAGATAAAATCTACTTCTTTAACAACATAAAGGTTGGCTAAAATCATTAACCGTGCGGGTTCATGAATCAATTTGTCGATAGGAGGTAATGTGGGGAAGCTATCAGTCTTTTTCTCTGATTCTTTAGCCATTAGAAACCTCCTATGATTGTACTTTTTTCGGAGATGGATATTCTTTCAAAAACCGAATGAAAATAACAATCCCCCATGTAGTTATTATTCCCCCAATTACAGAAAAAATTATAATATGGTGGAGTGGAGAACCAACAGTTGGACGAAGTAATTCCCCAATAGATAAACCTAAAC
Organism: Promethearchaeota archaeon; assembly: GCA_048940805.1. Lineage (GTDB taxonomy): Archaea > Asgardarchaeota > Lokiarchaeia > Sigyniarchaeales > SOKP01 > Loki-b32. Next base: position 10,693 of record JBHLOF010000088.1, on the reverse strand, counting down.
CTCCCATAATTGCGATAATATATAATCGCTCAAATTGCAGGAAATAGGCCATTACACATAAGGGAAAGGTAATAAAAAGTGTGCCGATTATTAACATCGTAGTGAATGCATTAAGACTTATATCTAAACCAGTAGATGGTAGAAATAAGAAGATGACATTGACCAAAACCATAAATCCTAGGAAAATTGCTAATTTTACCCTTTTCACAACGCGTTCTTTGCCGTATTTTACAAATCCCATTCGAGGCATTGTTACAAATTTCTTGCCAATAATAAAAAGAAGAACTAACGAGAAGTTCCAACTCATTAATATCATTATGAGAGTAAATGTGTCATCAAGACCATAAAACCGGGGAATTTGATAAATTCCCATACCTATGAATATCAAACCAAAAAAAATATCCCATAATCCATCCTGAAAGGTCGATTTCCATGCTTTCTTTTCAAGTTCATTTAAATTAAGATCTTCTACCACTCTTAGGTAATCACCTCTTTTGGTAATGGGTATTTCTTCAAAAATCGAATAAAAACTGATAAACCTATACTTAATATGATAATACTTATACTCCCAAATGCCAGAAGGGAATCAAATGGTTGTGGTATCAAAAGGAGTGCAAAAATTTCATCAAGAAAGAAGCTTAATCCAATTAAAATCGCAATTATGTATAATCGATTAAATTGTAGAAAATATGCTACAAAACATAAAGGAATACTAAAAAATAATAAACCGACAATGAGACCATATAAATAACCGGGTAAAACTATTCTAAACTGAGGATACAAAACCCCGATTAAATAAAGGATTAATAAAATTAAGAAATTGGCGGTTAATACTCCAATAGTCTTTATCTTACGTTTAACACGAGAAAATCCGAATTTAACTTTACCGATCCGAGGTTCACTGATGAATTTCTTAGCTAACAGGAAAAAAATTAATCCGAGCCCTATGATTGATATTGCAATAATTGAACTAAGAGCTTCAGGCAATACCCTATCAAGAATGATTCCTATTGAAAGACTAAGATGTAAAATACCAAAATATATCTCAAAAATCCCATCTTCAAATGTGGATTTCCACGCTTTTTTTTCCAGTTCCTTTAAATCAATATCTTCTGCCATTTATTTTGAACCTTTGGAACAATTATAAATAAAAATAAAAAAGAACACTATTTATCATATCATCTGCCTTCCCTCTGTTATATGTTTTTGTATTTTAGAGTTGATAAAAAAAGGATTCAATTTTTATTTAATCTTCTATTCAATTTTATTCAATTTTTTTAGACCAAAGTATAGTAACGGAAGACTGATCCCCACGTTATAAAGAAATATAATCCCATGCATCATTGATATCATCAGCTCAATCGATCCCATATCAAGGAAAATTATGAGCATAATCGGTATAAACATTATTGGTTGCAACAGAAGCATTGAAATCATAGCATTTCCTCTCATATTTGAATCTTTTTCGCCATAAGCCGGGGAGATGCATTGAATACCCATAGCTTGACTCATCGAAATCTGACCAAATAATAAATATTCAAAAAAAAATATCACACTACCAATGAAATCGAGGTTTGCGAATACTGAAAAGAGGATTGTTATAATAATCGTTATGAAAATGTTCAATACAAACATTGCTAACAAGTAGGAATAAACCAGACCCTTGATTCCTCTAGGGGATCTCTTATAAACCCAAATTATATCCTTTGAATCAAGGAAAGCCAAGTGACCAATCATAATACTTGTTACACCACCTCCAAGGGCAATAATCATGGTGGTTGCTAACGTTAATCCAAATGCATCTCCCCCCATCCTTGAGATAAACCAAGAAATAAATCCTACAAGACCGACAACATAAGCAATTCTAGCGAAGTTCGCTTTCTTTCTTAAGAACCTCTTTAATTGTATAAGAATTAAACCACCCCATTTTCTACCTGTACCTTTTCTCACTATTCTATAAAACAAGCTTTCATGTTCGATTATAGTCACGCTACTTTTTTCTATACCAGTTTCTAAAGTGTAGAATAATTCCGATTTCTTATAAGAGATGTATAAAATTAAAATCGGAACACCAATAACTAGAAGAAGGCTTAACCAAACGTTTAATACAGATGTATTAAGTAAAATAGGATCTATGCTGTATAAGATTAAATTGGAAAACCAAAAAGAAGGATAAAAACTGAGCCAGTTCTTTAATTCGGGATGTGCTAAGAGAAAATTAAGAAAAAACATTACAGCATACATAATAACAACTAAAAGAATAGTAAAAATCCAAATCAACGCTTTTCCAAGATCTCTTGCTTTCTCGCTCTGAGTGATTTTATGTTCAATCCAACTTGCGATTATAGTACCAATGAGGTTAGCAAAATAAACAAGACCAAAAATTGAACTATATATTACGATGTATTGAACGAATGTCAAATTAATGATTGGATTTATCAAACCAACTATTATAGGTGCAAACACCAAAACTGCTATTGTATAAATAGGGGATTTACCTAAGAACTCTCCTAAAAAGATATCATTTGCTTTAACTGGTGTTGATATCAATGTTTCCTTAAAGCCAATTTCAGTTTCCCTATAAACATTGTTTAGAGGATACATCATAAGTACTAGAAATAATATCATCATTGAAGATTCAATTAAAATTGCTACAACTGGTTTAAAAACACTGGAAAATTGAACTGCTAAGGTTGGGATGAATAAATCAAATAGAAATGGAGCCAACAAAAACGCCCAAATAGAAAGCAATACGTACAACGATATAAAGAATAATTTTCGATAGTTTCGGAATCTGCTAGTTCTCAGTTTTATCTCATTCTTAGCGATTACTCTCCATAAATTTTTAGTTTTATGATTTAATCGTTGAGAACTTTTTTGAGGTACTTCCTTAAAAGGATCCTCAAGGTTTTTTTCAGTTGTTAAAACTGTCATTTTATATCTACCTCAACTTTTTGTCTCTCTTCTTAAGTTTTTTGCCGGTATCTTTGTGACCACTCAAATTTTCATCTCTCCACGCCAATAAATCAGTAATATGAGATGCTCCAGTTATTTTTAGGTATGCTTCTTCCAAATCTTTAGCACCAACAGATTCAATTATATCTGTGGGTGTACCTTCAACTTTTAACTCCCCATCAACAATAATCCCAATTATATCACATAATTCCTCTGCAGCATCGAGAAGATGGGTACAGATGAACACCGTTTTATCTGCCTTTTTCGCGAGTTCAATGATAAGATCTTTTACCATTCTAGCAGCAGCAGGATCTAAATTCGATGTTGGCTCATCTAAAAATATAATTTGTGGATCTTGAATTAAAGCTGCACATAAACAAACTTTTTGTTTCATACCTCTAGAATAACCTTCTAAAAGATCATCTTCCCGCCCCACTAAATCGAACATATCTAATAATTCGTCGATACGCGAAGAAATCACTTCTCTTGGTAAGTAATATAACTCTCCAATAAATTCCAAGAATTCTCTTGCAGTGAGTTTTGAATATAGCCCAGGAGATTCTGGTAAAAAGCCACATATCATTTTCACCTTCTCACTTTCAGTTACAAGATCATATCCTGCTATTTTTGCTTCTCCAGAAGTTTTAGATATAATCGCATTAAGCATTCTAACGGTAGTTGTCTTACCAGCACCATTCGGTCCTAATAACCCGTATGTTTTTCCATAAGGAATGTGTAAATTCAACTTATTAACCGCTTGAACCTTACCAAAATTTTTAGTAAGATCTTGAGTTCTTATTGCATATACTTCACTCAAATTTTTTTACCTCCTTTTAATATCTTTAATTTTATATTTTTGATTTTTATTTTTAAATTTGAAATTATACTATTGTAGATAGAATTAAATTCACGCTCTCTGTAACAATTAAGCATGAGATTAATACCCATAATACCTTCCTATATCGAAAAGTTCTGTTTTCTTCAGACTCTAAACGTCTTTTCGTTTCCATATAAATTGCAGGTAAAATTATTAGAAAAATTGGAATCATATCCCTCTCATTGGGAGGAAAATAAAAAATATTTAAGATTAATAGGAGAAAACTTACAGAATCTGAAATGATAAGTGATACAATTAAACCTCGCTCAGATCTATTCAAAGTTTTCATTTTAATCTATATTTCCTTATTTTTTTTGAATGAGTCATAATTGTATTCTTTTCTAAACGTATTTTGATTAAATATGCTAAATTCATTGTAATCGATAAGCCCGTGAAAAGCCCACTTAAGAAATCAATGATTGTTGCCGATCCTGCAAATTTTCCTAATATCATAGACATTATAAAGGAAAACATACCTATTACAAGCATAAATCCCTTATTTTTCTCAAAAAGCATAATAATTCTTACTCCTTGACCTGTTTAGTTATTTTCTCTCGTTTCATAACGGTTTGTTGTCTTTTTTGATCAATGACTGGTATCAAAATGACAAGAGATCCTGGAAAAAATATAATAAATGGAAAATATGTATCAACTTCTCCAAAAATAATGTATAGAATGTAAAAAATGCTAAAAACTCCAATGATTATAACAATTGCCAGTATAGCTTTCTGGTATTTATCCATATTCTATCACATTTCTTCTTTTTCTAAACCTAACCTAAATTGAATTAATACATAAATTGACTTGTTCAACATTCTATGAATTATCCTCGCGAACTTTGTATTACAAAGTTCCCAAGTAAAATATATCAAGTTTGATATTTAAACTTTGCGATACAAAGTACTTTTTATGACAAACAAATATTTTTCACATCATACCCTCTACTTTTTATTCAAAGTTTAAGAAGAACATTCTTATTTTCTCTTTAACTTTGACATTTAAAACAATATTAAATTATGGTGAAATTGATAGATGAGTAACGATGTATATATTATCGGCGTAGGAATGATAAGGTTTGCGAAGCTGCCTGGTAGGACTATGAAGAGTATGACTGGAGAATCTGTAGAAGATGCTTTAAAAGATTGTGGATTATCTAAAGGTGATCTAGAAGCTGCCTGGTTCAGTAATTCTGGTTGGGGACAGTCAGAATATCAACATTGTATTCGGGGACAAGTAGCACTAAGTACTCACGGTATTGATAAAATTCCAATTACTAATGTAGAAAACGCATGCGCAGGGGGAAGTACCGCTTTTCATAATGCTTGGCTCTCCGTAAAGGCAGGCGTATACAATGTTGCATTAGCTGTCGGCACAGAAAAAATGTACTTTGATAAACCTCCTCGGGTGACCAGTGGAGGTATTCCAGGATTGGGTGGAATGTCTGGGTTTATTGCCGGAACTGATGTCGAAGATACCCTTAATATGATAGGTCAATTAAAAAAGCAAATCGAAGAAGGAAACAAAAAAGCGGCAGAAGAGAAACAAAAAGAAGGGGAAGAGGGAGAGGAAAAGCCAAAAAAGAAGAAAGATCATTCGATTTTTATGGATTTTTATGCAATGGGAGCTCGTGCTCATATGAAAGCATATGGTACTACTCAGCGTCAACTCGCTGCTATAGCTTCAAAAAATCATAATAATTCAACAATGAATCCCTTAGCTCAATACACTTTCCCTCAGACTATTGAACAAGTCATGGAAGATTACGTAGTGGCGTACCCATTAACGAGAGCTATGTGTGCGCCCACTGGAGATGGTTCAGCAGCAGCCATTATTTGTTCCGAACAATTTTTAAAAGATAATCCCAGTCTTATAGATAGAGCAGTGGTGGTACGCGCTTCAATTTTGCAATCTGGGGCTAGACAACGATTTGCTCAAGTAGAAAGAGCTGCTGAAGCTGCATATAAAATGTCAGGTCTCGGACCAAAGGATATTGACGTATCCGAAGTCCATGACGCTACAGCATTCGGAGAACTTCACGTAATTGAAGCTTTAGGTTACTGTCCTGTAGGTCAAGGTGGTCCGTACTCTGAAAATGGTGCTACAGCACTGGATGGTGAAGTTGCTGTCAATCCTAGTGGAGGTTTATTAGCTCGAGGACACCCTATAGGTGCTTCTGGAGTAGCACAAATGTACGAATTAGTAACTCAATTACGTGGAGAAGCAGGTGAAAGACAAGTTAAAGATGCTAAAATTGCACTAGCCCATAACGGAGGAGGCGACTTAGGTCCTACAGCGGCAGCAGTTTGTATACATATTTTTGAGAAAACTTAATTCTTTCTTTGTTTTCTATTTTATTCTTTCATTTTAAATCTAAAAGTTGCAAATAGAAGGAAAAAAAATTTATATAAAACCTTTAAGATCTCGTTCTAATTTAAGCGCTTCTATTTCCTTAAAATAACCAGGGTTAAGCTGAAGCGCTATTTTGAGCTCTTCTAATTTTTCTTTGGCTTTTTCAGGATTAAATATATTAAATATTGACATTTTTTTAATCACTTTTGTATTGTTTTCTATCATATATATGTATAAATCTATGTATAAATATATGGTATAAAGTATATATACACAATAAAAAAGTATATATTGTATAAATTATTGTTATAATTATGGATAGAATCTACAGAAAACTGCAAAAAATAGGCGGAAGTCTCGTAATTAGCCTTCCTAAGAAGTGGACTGAAAATTATGATCTAAAAGCAGGAGCTTCAATAGCAATTGATGTTCGAGATGATGGTACCTTGACGATAATGCCCAAGATGCAACAATCAAGTGACGAATTAATCGAAGAAATCGTTTTGGAAGCAGATCAATATGTCATCTGGGAGCTATTAAAAAAGAGTCTTGCGGGATTAACAAATATAGTTATAACTTCTGATAAGGAAATTAACAAAATATTAAGAAAAAACATTAGGCGATATGTAAATAGGCTCCCTAATACAGAAGTCATTGAAGAAACAAATCACAGGATGACCATTCAAAATTTTGGTTATAAAGAAATCCCAACAAAAAAGTTGATACAACGACTCTTATATCTAGTGGCAAATATGTTCGAAGATTTAAGAAATGGTGCAATGGATGATTTACATGATAATTTCGAGCACTTACGGAAATTTTATTTCATACTGGTGATCCATATTAGAACCTATCTAAGAACGGGAGTTTATATCTCAACCACAAGCGATTTCACACCTCTTGAAGCATTGGATTATCGAATGCTGTGCGAAAAGAATCAGGAAATCGGCGAAATTCTAGAAAATTTCACTCCTACTGAAGGTATTTCTGGGTTTTATAAAGAGACCGAACAATATTTTACTGAAATTATGGAAGCCTTTCTTAATAAAGATGATAAATTAGCTTATTATAGTTGGCTTAAAAAGGATGGACTATTCAGAAAAGCGAAAAAATTAATGGAAAAGCTAGAACATGATGATAGGGATAATTTAAATATTTTACTCCGAATTGTTCAAAATTGTAAAGACATGGCCGCTCTTATTTAAATAATTTTAGAATATTCGAATTTATAATATATAACTCTCCTTTATCTAAAGAGCAAAGAATTATAAGTATTTTTTGCTTCTTTTCTCTTACTATGATCACTTGGATTTTGGGCGGAATTTTACTAGTCTGGATTCTCGCAAATCGTTTTTCACAGGATGGAAAAATTGAAGGATATCCTCTAGGAATGCCTCGTGGAACTGTCAGAGCCTTCATTACCTTAATGATCGTGACATTTCCATTTGGATATTTAATAAATGAACAGACAATCCCGTCTATAATAGTTAATGCTATTTTCATTGTAGTTGCATTCTATTTCGAAGCAAGACGAAGTAGTCGTGAAAGGTTACAACAGATTGTTAACGAAGTAAAAACCTCAGAAGAGGTATCAATTAGTTTAAGAAATGAGAAATTTCCCTTATACTTACCAAAATATACTGTGAGAATCTCATTGGTGGTTATATTGATACTCGTTCAAACAATGATATTCTTTCAACCGGGTCTTACTTTTGAAGCTACTAACACCCTTGCTGACTTGTTACTTATTGTTTTTTTCTTTATCATTGGAGCCTTTTTTAGATCAATTATAAAAACTCAAGAAAAGAAAAAGATTAAGCAACAAATAGGAGAAATGGATGCAAGCCTTTCAGAGGTTCAAATTATCGAGAAACTTATGCTAGAAGAGCATAGTTGGTGGAAAACTGGAGGGAGAAGTTTACTCTCAATTATAATGTTAGTGCTAATTACTACTGCGTTGTTATTTTATACTTTTGATATTGATTATCTATTACTAAATTTACCACAGTACGGATTAATATTAACTTTACAGGGAACTCTTTTGCTGTTAGTAAATGTCTACTACGGGATTCGAGATTAATATATTTGATTATAATTACTTTTTTTTTTTCTTCTTGTAGTGTGAATTACAAATGAAATTCTGTCCCAACTACTCCTAATGTATGCGAATGGTGTCTAGTCATTTTTTGGTTAAATTCAAAACCAGTACAGTGCATTCCGCATGTGATTTCTGGATTCAAACCTTCTATAAATTTGATGGTATTATCAATTACTTCATGTGGTTGATTTACTTTATGTAGCCCACCAATAATTGCATATATTTTTTGAATCCCCGTTAAATCTTGAGCATGTCTTATGGTATTCATTATTCCCGCGTGACCGCATCCAGTTAAAATTACAAGTCCCTTGTTTCTAATATTTAGATAAAGTGAGGTTTCATCTCTCGCAAGATATCGCCGGAATTCATTATTGTTTTTTTCAATATATACACCTTTAGTTATCTCATTCTCATCAAAAATCGCTATTTCTCCACTTGTTGTGATTCCACTGCTTATTTTGCAAGGTTTATTGGTTTCATTTATCTTTATTCGATGACTTTCAGCAATATCCCAAAGAAATTTCTTGTGGAGCATAGGATATTTTCGGATTTGCTTGATAATTCCCTCATTTTTTAAATCTTCTAAAGATTTTCCTGATCCCTCTACTGACACATATTTCTCTGGTGAAAATGTAATACCATAGCTCTGGAAATAACATTCAGGATTTAATATTATTTCACAATTTTCGTTTAATTCTGGAATTAATTTTAATAAAGCACCAAAATGATCAAAATGCCCATGACTTAGAATTAACTTTTCTATATTTTTTAATTGTACTTTAAAGACCTTACTATTCTCAATTATAGTGGAGGTTATATTTCCAGAATCCAACAAATATAGGTGAGTTGAATCACCATCTTTTATTTCAATACTCATTGCTAGTCCATGTTCACCAGTTGTTCTAATCGCATTAGAACCCGGTTGAATTACCTTACCTCCAAACCTTTCTTCTGTTAACAGAGTTATATCTACGACATTAGTTGTTAGTACTTTTATTTTTAAATTCCCACTTTCTATTCCGTCGGAAATATCTATTTCCATTTCAAATTCTTCCTTTTTATCTTATTAATAGTTAGTAAAGAAAGTATACCGTAGTTAAAGTTTTTAATGGAAAACACCCAAATATTTATTATTCATTAGGGAAATGATTTTTATATCAAATTATTGCCTTATTTAAGGGAGTAATAATGGAAAATGAAGAATTAGCAGAATTAAAAGAACTTTCTATTGCAAAAATCAAAGTTGCCTACAATCGTTCTATTGATATAGAAGCAACCCATTTGATCCTTTGGGATAGAATCGAAAAAACCTGGAAATTCAAATTTGTCTTTCTGCTTATTTTAAGTATAATAGCAGCAAGTTCCATAATTTTCACAGTGAATCCTGTTCTTTCTACTAGTTTTGGACTATATATCTTAATCTCAGATATTTTTACAGCAATTATACTAATTCTGATAATATGGGAAGTTATTCTTTTATTTACCGGTAGATCAATCGACCATGGTCATATTGTTAATGATGCTTTTCAATTACGTGAACAAAGCATTAATTTTCTGCAATATAAATTAGATAACTTAGATAAACAAGGTTATATCAATGAACTTATATCTCTCGAAAAAAAAGACCACACCCTTAAGGATAAAAGTGGAAAATATACAAAAAGACTTTCAAGTAAGCAAAAAAGAGCAATTCAAGAGAAAATTGAAGAATTGGAAAGAAGTGGGACAAAAAAATATTTCATGACTCTAGAAGAAGTGGATTCGGCAACTGAGAAATTGCAAAAATTTACGGCATTACGGACCCGTGAAGCTTGGATTAAATTTGATTAAAAAGTCTTTTTATTCTTATCATGGAAAAATGTAATACCTGTGGAATGATTCGCGCTCGGAAAGATCTGGTCTTAACAGAAGACGGAAATTATATGTGTTTTTCTTGTTGGAATAAAGAACTTAAAATAGAGAAGGAAAAATCATTGCAAAAAACTAATAACTGATAAGAAAAGTATATTTTGAAAGATCAAATTTTTTAATTTTCATATCATCTTCAACATCCTCAGTCGGAATTAGTGGCATCTTTATAACAATTTTTTGTCTTTCTAAATAGATGTTGTTATAAAAAATATTCTTACACTTATCCCAATCTATAAACTTTTGGATTTTAATATCATTCTTTGTTATTTTTGAGAGAACAGACATATTTTTATATTGTTATATAATAGAGGTTTACCAAAAAATTTTCCTAATGAAACCCTTAATTAACTTTAGCAGCAGAATTCTTATTATTGCTCTGAATTTCCCTACCGAGAATTATTTGTTAACGTCGGTGCTAGATTGTATCACCAATAATAGTAACAAAAGGAATTATTTAAATCTTTCTCAAGAGAAATTTAAGTAATCAATTTCTGTACCTAAGA
>JBHLOF010000186.1:0-4283 GCA_048940805.1 Promethearchaeota archaeon | reverse complement strand
ATAGGATTTGAATAATTTATAAAAAGAGCATCAGGACATATTCTATGGACATCTTTAGCTATTTTAATAATTTCTGGGATTTGACGAGCACTATGGAAAAATCCCCCTGGACCACCATTCTCAGCCATTCTCTCAGTTGTCCCATGTTTTCTAGGAATTGTGTTATCTTGCCACCGTAACTCAAATCGATCTCCATGTTCAGTTGAATTAATAACAAAATCTGCGCCTTTTAGAGCTTTCTCTCTATTTGGTGTAGCTTCTATATTGAATTTGTTGCCTATTTTCTTATTATCTTCCGAGACAACTTTATATACCATCTGTAATTTTTCTTCGTCTATATCGAGAAGAGTAATCGTAGATCCCCCCAAAACTTTACTTCGGTTTAAATCATTGAAAGTTGGCGGGCCAAATGTAGCACTACCTGCTCCAATTAAAACAATTTTAGTGTCCATTATACATCATCAAATGAGAACAGCAAAATAAATCTCATCAAATTCTATTAATAAAATACTAGTAGAAAAAAAAGAAGATTCAAAAAATCTTTATCTATTACTTTTGGTAATTGTTCCATTTTTCCTCAAGATTCGGATCTTGAAGCGTTTCCATTAAATATTGAGCATATTTTTCACCTGTTGCTCCCGTATCTCTTCCTGTTAATACAACTTTCTTCTCATATTGAGCACATATATCCAATGCCATATCAAGTTTTCTAGATTTTTCTGTAAATCCAATATGATTCAAGAGTAATGCAGCTGCTTTTATGATACTTGAAGGATCAGCAAATTGAGCCCTTCCCTCTTCAACCATTCTAGGAGCAGTTCCATGGATGGCTTCAAACATAGAATATTGTTTACCAATATTAGCACTTCCAGCAGTTCCTACTCCTCCTTGAAGTTGAGCTGCTTCATCGGTTATAATATCTCCATAAAGATTTGGTGCTACAAAAACTTTGAAGTCTTTCTGACGTGCGGGATCTACTAATTTTGCTGTTGCAATATCAATGTACCAATCATCCCATTCTACTTGGGGATATTCTTTAGCAATTTCTTCGGCCATCGCAAGGAATTTTCCATCAGTAGTTTTAACTACATTTGCTTTTGTTACCACTGACACTCGATTAATATTGTTTTTAGCAGCATAATCAAATGCTAAACGAATAATTCGGTCTGAACCTTGTTTTGTTATTACTTTAAAATCGATTGCTAGATCATCTGAAATATTAATCCCTTTAGAGCCTAAAACATAAGCTCCCTCTGTATTTTCTCTGAAAAACATCCAATCTATCCCTAATTCTGGAACTTTTACTGGTCGAACATTTGCGAAAAGATCTAACTCTCTCCTCATTGTTACATTCGCACTTTCGATGTTTGGCCATTTATCGCCTTTTCTTGGCGTTGTTGTTGGACCTTTCAATAATACATGGCATTTTTTAATTTCTGCAAGTACATCATCAGGGATAGCTTTCATCACTTTTGCTCGATTTTCAATTGTCAAACCTTCAATCACTCGAAATTCAACATCACCCCTCGCTTCTTCGTCTTTTAATAGAAACTCCAATATGGTTTGGGCATGTTTGGTAATATATGGGCCTATGCCATCTCCACCTACAAGCCCTATTATTATCGGCTTCAGACTGGAATAATCTGTCCAATCTCCAGCCTTTTTCATTCGTTCGACTCTTTCAAGTTGTTCTTTAACTAGTTGTTCAAAATGTTTTTTTGCATTTTCAACATTTTCACTCATCTTTAATCGCCTCTAAAATTCTAACACATATTACAATATCTTGGTATTCTTAGTTATCTATATAAAATTTACTTTAGAATATAATTTTCAAAAATATAATAAGGTTGTTAAAAGTTCTTAACTAATATTTTGGTTCAAATGTTTACCAAAATAATCCCGGTTTTGTTAATAATTTAAATTGAAGATAATGACTCAACTAATTCGTCTCGGTGTATAGTTGGAGCTTTTAACCCTTCATGAAGGAAAAGCAAACTTAACATTATAGCAAATATTACCTGCCCAGGCATGAAAAGCGCCCATGTAGCTGAAAATGAACTCCTTCCATATTCAAATGTTATCCCCAAATTGGCAGTTGTTTCATCTCCTAGACCTATATAACCAATCAACACATATAACATAATTCCAGATGCCATTACTAATGGAATATATTTTATTATTACTTTAAGAGCGTTTAAGTAGCCAGATTCACGTCTTATGGAATTAGCTACAATTCCAGTAAAAGATAATGTTACTAGAAAACCGATTACAATTAAGTTAGTATATATTGACTGCCCTAGAAGAATATTTGAGAGTATGAGAATTATTAGCCAAGGAAATATAAAAAACACTACTGCCAAACCAATAATAATGTTATGCACATAACGATGTAGCCTTCCTGCAATAAAACCAAAAATTAATCCCCCGATTAAACCACAAAGGGTCACTATTGAACCGAAGATAAAGGCATCTCTTATGCCCCAGATTAATCTCCCATGTAGGTCATAAGCGTATTTTGTCGTGCCTAAGGGATGTGCAGGAGATGGTGGATCAAAGGGTACTCCTGAGATAGGTATATATGGACGGACCAATTCGTTTAACGGATAGGATGTAAACACTTGAGGAAATGCAGAAATAATGATGAAATATATAAGTAATCCTAAACCTAATATTGTAGCAGGATTTTTTAAAGTAGCAACAATGTAATTTCTTAATTCGTTTCGAGACTCAGGATTATTTTTTTCAACCTCATTTTCTGAATTAGAAATACGGGTATTAATTTGCCTTTCATTCTTGGATGGGTTAAATGTATCTCTAAATTTGTTTCTAATCGGTGTAAATTTCTCTTTTAATCTGTCCCTAAACAGTCGTGTTTTTTGCCCAATTTTCCTTCGGAGGAATTTATAAGCAATAGGGAGTGTATTAGAGAAAAAAATTACAAAAGAGGAGAAAATTATTATTACAAAAAGGCATCCATTGATAACAAAAAGATCTCCTAGAAATATTGAACTCAGAAAATAATATCCAAATCCCGTCCTATTAAATGTGATTTCGATAATAAAAATAAATGCAAAAAGAATTCCAAATAACTTCGCTGCTGTAAAACAATTTGAAATAAAGGATGTTTCTTTTGAATTACGCTCAATATTAGTTTGGGTTTGCTTAGTAATTATTGCTAGTACCAGAAAACTCAAAATTAACACCGGTAAAATTCCATGCTCTATAATATTTGCAGCTAAATCCCAATTTCCGCTAAAAACGGAGTCAAGGAATGGAAAACCTGTAATATATGGAGGTGGAGAGTAGATTGGATTATTATAAAAAAAAACTGGTAAGATATCATTAATACCAAAGTCATATTGCATCGTGGTAGCTAGAAAAAAGATGGGCATTGCTAGACCTACTACAGTAAATGATTGTATCACATATCCAGGCACCGCATTTCTATTTTTTACCCATATTCTTCCGAGTTTGATTCCTATTAATCCTATTAAAAATGGAATTATCATCGTTTCAATAGTTTTAGGTATAATTAATTTCATTACATCAGTAATGAGAGTGTCCGGTCTTGCAATATATGAAGTTCCCCAATTTCCATTAAAGAAATTGATAAAATAATTAGTAAATTGGATATTAATGGGATCGTTAAAGCCGTATTGCAATACTATCGCTTGATATTCAGACGCATCCATAACAGAGGATAATCTATTCATAAAAGGATGGCTTATTCCTAAATAATAGATAAAGAAGCTAACTGTTAAACCTATAAATAATAAAATAAAAGCATATATAAACGAAATAGAGAATGATATCAGAATTTTTCTTTGAGATTCTTTCAATGTTTGTCCGTCTACTTTTTAATTTGGAAATACTTAGAGATTTATTTAATACTATTAAGTTCAAGGTATATATAAATAATTTCTATTGTTTCATTTGCAAAGGAAATAATATGTTAGTAAATTGATAGAAATTACTAGTAGAAAAAGAGAATTTAAAAAAATCATATAAAACATTGAAATATACTTATGAAGAATTATTCTGTGAATAAAATTTCATCGTAGGGTTGACGATACAGGGCGGCTCGTTGACGTTTCTGATCGAATATATGGCCCATCATTCCAATAGTTCTTCCCAAGACGAATAATCCGTTTAAAGCTTCACTGTAGATAATATCTTCAATTTCTTCTAAATTGTAGTCTAAATTTTCTAATAAATCAAGAAAGGTAATACCGATACAACCATCAACATTTAAAATGAGATTGTTTCTTTTTGAGGTTGTAACT
>JBHLOF010000087.1:9079-18369 GCA_048940805.1 Promethearchaeota archaeon | reverse complement strand
GTCGCAGACAAATTGAAAAAACTAAAACCGAGTACTCCAAATGAAGATTGGCAAATTACTTATGCTACACCGATATACGGTGGATGGGATTTGATCGCAGAATGCAGTTTTAAGAGTCTTGAAGATTTAGAAAAGATCGTTTCGTTTTGTAGAACTGAAGAAGAATTATCTAATTTAATAGAAACAACAACCACTCTAATAAGTATTAAGAAAAATTACTCTTCCTAGTTGGATAAAATTGTAGTGTAATTTCGCTTATCAAACGTAAAAGTCTATTAATTATCAAATATTTCAAATAAACTAAGTTGAGACGTTTATAAAAACTTTAACTATCAATGAAAAATAATAAAGATAATAACATTCAAAAACGAATTGTCGAATTTTCACCAGGAAAAGATCATTTTGAAAAGGCTCGTCATAAGGGTTCACGAAGTTGGATTTTTTCCCACCTTTTTTATAAATCTAATAAGATCTTTGTAATTACGGTTTTATTTACAACAATACTAACTTCTAATTTGACTTCCATCACTTCTGTGCTTATTGGTAATGCTGTAAACGATTTATTCTTCTTTGGAGGCTCTTCATTGGTGTATTATACTATTCTAATATTAGTATTGAGTATTTTTTCACCTGGTTTGAGAATGATTAGTTTTGCTTTTAGAGAAATTTTGGCCCATAGGATGGAAAGAGATTGTAGAAGGGAATTCTATTCCAATTTATTAGGTAAAAGTCAATCATTTCATGAACAGATTCAAATTGGAGAATTGATGGCTCTAGCGACCAATGATGTTCGAATGCTTAATTTCCTTATCAGCCCAGCAATCTCCCTAATTTTCGAATCATTCACTGCGTTGGTGATTCCTATGATTTATATTTTCCTTTTTTATCCCTTCCAACTATTATTAGCCCCATTCGTGTTTGCAATATTATTTATAATTTCTTTAAGATCTTATGTTAAAAAAATAGCTCCAATTACATGGAAATTAAGGGGTTTTTTCGGGAGTATGAATACGACTCTAAATGAAACTTTAACTGGCATTGAAGTAGTTAAAGCTACAGTTCAAGAAGCTGGTGAATTAGAAAAGTATGTTTTAAATGCAAATGGATATCGAAATGCTTATATTGAGCAAGGAAAAGTTCAAGCTAAATATGTTCCTTTCTTAATTTTAGCATTAACTATTACCTTTGGTTTAACTCATGGGATCATTCTAAATCTAACTGTAGGATTTAGCATTGGGTATGTTATAGGGTATTTAGCATTGTTAAGACAATTACGTTTTCCTACTCAAATCTCTATTTTTGTTTTTGCACAAGTTCGGGTAGCAATAACCAGTGCTCAGAGATTAATTAATTTAATGAATCGAGTTACTGAAATTGATGAAAATGTTAATGGAATTTCCAAACCATTAGAGGGGAGAATTAATTTCGAGAATGTATCGTTTTCATATCCTGGAAGTGATAAATTGGTACTAAAAAATATAAATTTAGAAATTAAATCAGGACAGACAGTAGCTATTGTTGGTACAACAGGTTCCGGGAAAACTACTTTAACAAAATTGATTTCTCGTTTATATGATGTTGACAGTGGTCAAATATTTGTTGATAATATCGATGTCCGAAATTATTCTTTAAAATCATTGAGGAGCCAAATTTCATATATCGAACAGGATGTTTTCTTATTTTCAGATTCACTTTTTAATAATATATCTTTTGGTAGATTATCTTCTATCGAGGAAATTATACAAATCGCTAAAGAAGCTCAAGCCCATGATTTTATTGGTGAATTACCTGAACAATACGACTCCGAAGTGGGAGAAAGGGGTGTTCAGTTAAGTGGTGGGGAGAGACAAAGAATCGCAATAGCTAGAGCATTTCTCTCTGATCCAAGAATTCTTATTTTGGATGATTCCACCTCTTCGATAGATTCTAATACTGAGGATAAAATTCAAAGAGCGATTCAGAACATTCTTAAAAATAGGACGACTCTCCTTATAACTCATAGATTATCACAAATAAGATGGGCAGACTTAATAATTGTTTTGAAGCGAGGAGAAATTGCTGCCATGGGAACCCATGATGACTTACTCGAGACATCAGAAGAATATCGAAAGATTTTCATCAAAAAGTTTGATGTTGACGTAGAGGAATTAATAAAGCAAAAGGGGTTTTCTTGAAAGATGTGGTACGGATTAGAAAGCGAAGAATATGATCGTATATATAAGGATAGAGTATTAATAAGGCGAATATTACGATATTTTAGTCCATATAAACATCCTATGTATTTCACAGTATTCCTTTTAACTCTCTCTTCTATCTCTAGTGCTCTAATCCCAATTTTAACAACTGTTGTTCTGAATTATATAGAAAACAATACAAGTGTAATCCTTATTTTATTTGCAATAGTTATTACTTTTACTCTAAATGTATTAGGATGGGTTTTTAATTATTTTAGAACTCGAAAAATTACAAGAGTCATTGGAGATGTGGTATTAGATTTACGGAGAGACGCTACCAATGCAATTTTAAATCATGATTTAAGCTTTTTTGATAGAAATCCAATTGGTAAAATAGTTAGTCGAATCAATACTGATTCGAGAGATGTAGGTCAAATTGTTGAGCTGGCCCTTGATTTAGTATCTTCATTTTTTATCGTAATTTTCTTGTTAATTATAATGGGTTTTATGAATCTTATGCTTTTTTTTACTACTGTGATTTCATTTCCTTTATTTTTTATTGTAGCTCTCGCTTACCGTAAAATAGCAAGAAGGAGAGCACTATTGGGACAACGTGCACTTGCTTCTGTTAATGCATATGTTAAAGAAAGTTTTTCAGGAATACAAATTGCTAAAACATTCCGACAAGAACAAAAATTATATGAAACGTTTAATGAAGTAAATGATACTGCTTACAAAGTTAATTTAAGGAGAGGTTTTGTTTTTAGTATTGTATGGCCCGCATTAAGCATGATTCAAGGATTAGTTTTATCTTTAATTGTATTTACTGGGGGAAGTAGAGTGCTAGATGGGTCAATAAGTATCGGAGATTTAAACTTGTTTTTATCTGGGTTAAGCTTTCTTTTTTTTCCGTTATTATCAATCGCATCATTTTGGCCGGTATTTCAAACCGGTATGGCTGCTTCAGAGCGTATTTTTGCTTTAATAGATACCTTACCCTTGATTGTTCAAAATGATAATATAAAGCCACCTAGACTTAAGGGAGAAATTGAGTTTAAAAATGTTAATTTTAGATATGAAGCATCTAAAGAAGTATTTCAAAAATTTAATTTAAAAATTGAACCAGGGGAATCGTTGGCCATTGTAGGTCATACTGGTGCCGGGAAATCAAGTTTAGCAAAATTGATTGCTAGATTTTATGAATTCCAAGAAGGGGATATCTTAGTAGATGGAAAAAGTATAAAATCTTATGATTTAAATGAATACAGAAAACAGATTGGAATCATACCACAGACACCATTTCTTTGGGCTGATTCGCTTGAAAATAACATTAAATATTGTTGTAAAAGAGCTTCTAACGATGCGGTATTTGATGCTCTTAAAAATTCAAGCGGTTCTGATTGGATTGAAGACTTACCAAATGGATTAAAAACCTATACTGGAGAGCGTGGTAGCCTTTTATCTATGGGACAGCGACAATTAGTTGTTTTTGCTCGTGTTTTACTAGAAAATCCCTCAATACTTATATTAGATGAAGCAACCGCTTCGGTAGATCCTTTTACGGAAACTAGAATTCAAGATGCCTTACAAAAAACAATTGAAGGACGAACTTCAATTATTATTGCTCACAGACTCTGGACGGTTAGACATGTTGACCGTATTATTGTTATGGATCATGGGAAAATTGTGGAAGAAGGCAACCACGATCAGTTGATGACTAAGGGTGGTACATATGCTGAGTTATATAACACTTACTTTAGGCATCAGAGTTTAGAATATATTGAAAAGATGAAAGAAATTGTTCAAAATTAAAACTTCAAACGTTTCAATACAGGATATCTTCTCCCAATTCCAAAAGCACTGGCACTAACTTTAATAGATTGTGCTAATTGCCTTCTTTTATACTCTGAGTTTAGATATAATCTCCTAACTTTATCGATTGTTTCTATGTCAATCCCTTTACTTTTTAAATTATCAAACTCAGAACCAATACCATTTTCAATAATTTCTTCAAGTATTTGATCCAAAATTGAATAAGGAGGTAATGAGTCTTCATCTTTCTGGTTTTCACGTAATTCTGCTGTTGGAGGTCTAGTGATTATACCTATTGGAATTATTTCTTTATCCCGATTTATCCATTCACAAATATCATATATTTGAATCTTCAAAAGATCACCGGGAACATTTTTACCACCACAAGTATCTCCATATAATGTACAATACCCTACCCCAATTTCAGATTTATTACCAGTTGATACTAATAACCAATTGAATTTATTAGAATAATACATTAGCAAATTTGCTCTGATCCGTGCTTGAAGATTCTCGTCAGCTATATCAAATTCCTGTTTCCCAATATTTTTCTTGAGGTTATCTTCATAAATTTGGAATAAATCATCAATTGGGTGAATAATATATTTTATATTTAAATTATCACACAATTCGCGTGCTAAATTTATACTATCTTCTGAAGTGAATCGTGTAGGCATCATAATTGCTGTTAATTTATCTGAACCAAGAGCTTGAGCACAAATATAAGCTGTGAATGCAGAATCAACACCCCCACTTAAGCCTAGGACCGCCCCCTCAAAAATTCCACTTTTTGAATAATAATCATATAAATTTAGTTTCAGAGCAGAGATAACATTTTCTCTCCAGTCGACTTGATGAATCACTTCCTTCAGCTTATTTGCACCATTTAGCGATAGCTCAAAGGAACATATGTCTTCTTCAAAAGCTTTTGCTTTAAAAACCATACGTCCAAATTTATTAGTAATAAAACTTTGACCATCATAAACAATTTCATCAAGACCTCCCACCATATTTACGTAAATTATAGGTACTGAAAGATCTCTTGATTTGGTTTGAATTAAATCTCTTCTTATCTGGAATTTATTTATATGGTACGGAGAAGCATTTATGACGATTAATAATTCCGCCCCATTTGATACCAGATTCTTTGAGACTTTTTGACCATAATGTTCATCCCAAACGTCTTCGCAAATTAATATTCCTACTTTATATCCTTTAATTTCTATTGGTTCATATTTATCATCAAATGAAAAATACCTTCTCTCATCAAATACATCATAATTCGGTAATAACCGTTTGTTCACACAAAGTTTGATTTCATTGTTTTCGATTACAACAGCGGAATTATAAAATTTTTGAATTTTCCCTGTCAATTCTTTCGGTTCTGTAAATGTCCCTAAAACTATTGTCGCTCCAGTCTCGATATCTTTGATTTTCTTTATCGATGCAAGATTTCTATGTTGTATTAACGGATCATGAATGTGATCCATTAGTGGATACCCTACAAGAGACATTTCTGGAAATATTATAATATCAGAATCTTGATTATTTTTAATTATAGAAATTATTTTCGCTGCATTATAATCAATATCTCCAACGATAGGATTAATTTGACCAATAATAATTTTGAGATCTTTCATGGCAATCTTAATTAAGATAAAAAGATGAAAAAATTAAATCTTTAGTTTATTTATTTGAACGTTTAACTATTCCTCTATCATCAAGCAATTCTTCCTTAAAATATACACAACAGTGAAATTCAATGTTCTTATTTTACAAGATACATAACATAATGAGATTAAGTAGGTGAATTTTATTACACTTAGTTGAAAAAAAAACACTTATGTCTTTAAATACTAAAGATGTTTATTATAAATTAAGTTTAAAAATTAAACCTAATATAATTAATACACTTGGTATAAAAAATAAATTAAATTGAAGGTGAAAAATGAAAATGGTAAGTATGTTTGCGAATATGATAATGAAAAAGATGGAAGTACAAAAGGATTTTGTATTTGATATGAAAGATGTAAAGGAATTTAGAGAAGAATTTGAAAAAATGTTTTTAAAGATGAAACCTGTCAAAGGAATTACTCTTAAAGAAATTCAAATAGGGAAAATTCCAGCAGAAAAATATTCTTTAAATTCAGTAGATTCAAAATCAATAGTGATGCTATATTTGCATGGGGGAGGATATTTTAGCGGATCCTATATGACACACAGAAGGTTTGTATCGATATTATGTAAAAAGTTACATCTTAATGCATATAGTATAAATTACCGACTTGCTCCAGAAGATCCCTATCCCGCTGGTCTAGATGACGCTTTTTATGCTTATAAATGGTTGTTGGAAGAAAAATCTATTCCAGCGGAAAAAGTAATTATTATGGGTGATTCTGCTGGAGGTGGATTGACTCTGGCCTTACTTCATCGAATTGGAACGCGAAATTTACCTCAACCAAAAGCGGCCATATGTTTGTCACCCTGGACGGATTTAACCTTAACTAGTGAAACTATGAAGACGAAACTTGATGAAGATGTTTTCTTTAATATGGAAAACATGAAGAGTAGTGCTAAAGCTTATCTACAAACGGAATCTCCGGCAAATCCAGAAATATCACCTATTTTTGCTAATTTCAATGGATTTCCTCCTATATTTTTACAAGTAGGGACAAGAGAAATGTTGCTCAATGATTCTTTAGTAATTGCAGAAAAAATGGAAAAACAGGGAGTTTCGGTAACTGTTGATCTATGGGAAGGACTGTTTCATGCGTTTCTAATTTTTTCAGCGATTCCAATACTGGGAAAATTGATACCTGAATTTAAGAAAGCTTTAAAAAATATACAGATGTTTGTAGAGAGCCTTTGAAAATGAATATAATCAAAAATAAATTTTTTTTAAAGTAATGAATTATGAGAGATGTTTATTATAATAGAAGCGAGTTGAGAGTTTATGGAAGAATTAATAAAACAATTGAGTATAGTATGGAAGGAGATGGAAGAACAGATACCCTTAATGCGCGAAGCGGTAAGGAAGGACCTTAAAAAAGATTTTGAAACTTTTAAGCATGATGATGCTCATATACAACAAGAATTAAATTTTTTAAATGAGGGATTACATTTTCTGCAAAAAAAATGGACCATGGATCTAATATATATCATCAGAATTAAAGGAAAACCATTTTTCAATGATATTCGTAGAGCTTTACCAGATATAAATTCACGCACATTGACGACACGCTTGAAAGAGTTTGAAGAAAATCATATTGTAACTCGGACAGTCATTAATACACAACCCATTCGAGTTAGTTATGAGCTGACTGATTTAGGAAAAGGTGTGTATGAGTTATTAATTCCATTATTAATTTTTTTTGCTCGCGAAAAACTTAGAATAGATCAGTAGGAGGTACGTAAATTATAATTTTGATAATTTTAGCTTATATCTTTTCTATTATATCTCTTCTAATGAGTGTCCTACTCTTTATTCAAATGAAAGCGCCATGGGGATTTATATTGTTGAGTTTTAAATCTGTTGCAATGGTTCTCATTTTATTTATCATTTTCTATATTCAAGGTAAGTTGTATAATGATATACTTATTTATTCTGTTATGAAGGATTCATAATTTTTCACAATTTGTAGTTTAAATTCATAATCGATCATAAATTGTGAACATTATTTACCAGATCTTCATATTCATTCATTAAATTTCTCAATTATTTTTTTATGTGGGATTTTACCTTTTTTATTCAAGATTTAAAATATATAAACAACAACAAGAGCTGTAAAAAAATTGGCAGGCGCAGATATATCTTTTGTCTTAATTTGTACTGGATTAGTCTTTATAATGACTCCAGGATTAGCATTCTTTTATGGAGGATTGCTACGTAAGAAGAACATTATAAATATGATGGCCATGTGTTTTGTTTCAATATCAATTGTCACAGTAGGATGGTTCATAATTGGCTATAGCTTAGCGTTTGCCCCTGATATTGGAGGAGGATTTATTGGTGGTTTTAATTTTTTAGGACTTTTTGGTGTTGGAACTGATGCTTATCCTGTATATTCTGATGTTTTGCCTCATCTCTTATATATGGTTTTTCAATTAATGTTTGCAATAATAACCGTAGCGATTATAGCAAGTCCATTTGCAGAGAGAGTAAACTTTAAGGCATTCATAATTTTCATTTCAATTTGGTTAGTAATCGTATATTCTCCTATTGCGCACTGGGTTTGGGGTGATGGTGGGTGGTTAGGTACGTTAGGTGTTTTAGATTTTGCAGGAGGTACAGTTGTACACATCAATGTGGGGTTTGCATCATTAGCAGTTGCATTAGTTATTGGTCCAAGAAAAGGATATCACGAAGAACCTATGGAGCCTTCTAATATTCCTTATGTTTTACTTGGAACTGGGTTACTCTGGTTAGGATGGTTTGGATTTAATGGTGGGAGTGCACTAGCAGCGGATAGTACCGCAGTTTTAGCTATGTTTAATACTCATTTAGCGGCGAGCATGGCAGCGTTAATTTGGATGTTAATTGAATATTATAGAACGGGGATTTTTAGCATGTTGGGTTTAGCAACAGGCGGGTTAGCAGGATTAGTAGCAATCACTCCTGCAGCTGGTTTTGTTCAACCATGGGCTGCTTTAATAATAGGAGCAGTAGTATCATTTATCTGTTATGGAACTCTAACTTTGCGTACAAAATCGAAGATTGATGAATCACTAGATGCTTGGGCAGTACATGGCTGGGGAGGCATCTGGGGAGCCATTGCTACGGGAATATTTGCAAGCGTGGGAGCTACGGGATTAATTATGGGTAATACAGTACAAGTTTGGATTCAGATAGTAGGGGTTATCATAACTATTGTATATACTTTTGTAATAACATGGGTAATTGCAAAATTAATTGACAAGTTGATGGGCTTAAGAACATCCGAAGAAGAAGAATATCTTGGAATTGATATATCAATCCATGGAGAAAAAGCTTAAAGGAGGTAAAAAATAAGATGAAGAAAATTGAGGCTTTTATAAGACCAGAAAAATTAGAATCTGTAAAAGCGGGTTTATTTGAAAAGGGAATTAAAGGAATGAGTATCCATGAAGTAAAAGGTCATGGAAATCAACGTGGGATAAAACTCGTCGGTAGATCTGGCGAATATTGCGTACAGTGGATTGATAAATTAAAACTCGAGATTGCTATTAGCGATGAAGTAAATATTGATGAGATTTTAGATACTATTATAGAAAATGCCCAGACAGGAAAACCTGGAGATGGAAAAATATTTATAATACCCGTGGAAA
>JBHLOF010000087.1:0-8979 GCA_048940805.1 Promethearchaeota archaeon | reverse complement strand
AACTTTAAAAATGTTAAATAATGATCTACATCTAAAATAATGTGTTCTCCATGAGAAAGTAATTCTAAGTAGGTATTTACTTTAGCAACTACTCCATTTTCTTTTTTATCAAATACTTTCTTAAATTTATGATAAAATTTAATCGCCTTTCTTATTAATTCAGATCGAGAAGTTCCTGAATTGTAGATTAATTCATTTAACAGATTATACGTATGGTCATCAACTGCAATGGTAATTCTATTGTTTAATTTATTACCTTCTAAACTATTCATTTTAATCATAGGTTTGTCGCGCTATTCCTCCCTCATCTCGTATACTATCTTTAAAACAAACTTCTCTCCCAATTTATTTAGCGTGTTCTTTATGTTCAATAAAAAAATTATTAATTAAATCGAAAAAAAAATCGAAATTATAAACGTATATAACGATTTCTTTCCCATTCTGAAACAATAACTCTATATGCATCAAATTCTTCGAGTTTTGCATAATAAAAGTTCTTAAATGCAGTTTCACCGAAAATTTCTTTCATTAATTCAGAATCTTTAAACTCTGTTAGTGCTTCATATAAACTCCCTGGTAGAGAGATAATTCCCTCTTTCTCCATCTCTTTTGAAGTTAGATGATAAACGTTTCTATCAGTGGGCTCAGGAATCTCAATATCATCAGACATAATCCCTTCCAATCCGGTAGAAATTAGAACACTAAACTGAAGGTAAGGATTCCCAGAGGGATCTGGGCATCTAACCTCACATCTCGCCGCATTTGGTCTTCCATGAAAATCTGGTACTCTTATCAGAGGAGACCTATTTCTAAAACCCCATGCTAAATAAACAGGAGCTTCGAAACCAGGTACTAATCTCTTATAGGAATTAGGCCAGCTACTTAATACTGCACACATAGTTCTTGCGTGCTTAAGTTGACCAGCAATCCATTTTTTCATTATCAGTGAAATATTATCTTTATCATTTACATCATAAAAGACATTACTTCCATTTTTCCATAAAGATTGATGCACATGCATCCCTGATCCATTTATTCCATCAAATGGTTTTGGCATAAATGTGCCAATAAGATCGTGTTGTGCTGAAACAGTTTTTACTATTGTTTTTATTGTGATGGTATTATCAGCGGTTTCAACAGCCTTATCGTATCGAAAATCTATTTCATGTTGTCCATAGGCTACCTCATGGTGAATACATTCAACATTTACTCCCATTCCATCACAATATTCCGCGATAGTATACCTAATCATTTCATTTATATCATAAGGATCGTAATCAAAATATCCTCTCAAGTCCGAGGGTTTAAATTCTGCCTTAGTGTCGGGTGTAAGGATAAAAAATTCCATTTCTGGAGCACATTGAAAAGTGTATCCCAGATCACCTGCTTTTTTAACTGCTCTTTGTAAAATAGCTCGTGGATCGCCCTCATATCGATCTCCGTCGGGCTTGTATATATCACATATAGCCCGAGCTACTTTTTTTTCCTTTCTCCAAGGTAGAATGTAAAAAGTACTTGGATCTGGAAGGGCAACTTTATCGCTTTCTTCTATCGCACCGTATCCGGTGATCGAACTACCATCAAAATTTTCACCGACTTCAAAAATATCTTCGATTCTTTTTGAATTTATCTCAAAACTCTTGATTATTCCGTGAATATCGGTAAATTGGAGATATATTAATTTTATATCTTCTTCTTTTATGGTTTCAATTACAGCATCGCATAAATCTTTTCTTTTTGGATTTTCTTTTTCAATCATGATTTTTACACATTCTACTTTTTTAAATAAACCTATTCATAAAGTAGAGAAGCATCACTTCTATACCTCTTAATCATGGAATAATCACCAAGAGTTAATTTTTTTGGGACACTCACAATTTCTCTGTTAATTCTATTGATAGCTTCTGTATTCCAATCATAGATTCTTCTTACCTTCGTGATCAAGTTTGCCGGTTCAGGTGTTAAGTCTTTTATCAATTCACAAGTATTACTTACCTTAAATGCACTTGTATCTATTCCTAAAAAGATCGAACAATTCCATTTATGATTAGTTTTTTTCTTATCCTCAGCAAGTCCGCTATAAATCGAATAATCTTCACATTCTTGGCATATTTTTCTATCATAATGGTATTTTTTTCCACAGATAGGACATTTTATTTCCATAATTACTTTTTCACGTCTAATAAAAATTTATATGGGATTGAACCCATTTCTTTATTTCTTAATTATAAAATGTGATCGTATATATAAAAATATAACTATTAATTAGTACAAATGTTTACATAAGTGGAGAAAAGATTTATATATGATCAATAATTCTTAATGGGGGTGATCAAACGATCAAAACATTGATTTTTGTCGTGAAAAATAGTGATCATTCAATTATTTTTGAATAATTGAAATGAACAATTGCATACTTTTATAATAAAATTTAAGCTATGTATTATTATGACCTCAAATATAGATATCTCCGATTTAGATTTAAAGATTCTATCTAAACTAAGCGAAGACGGTCGATTATCATTACGACAGCTTGCTAAAGATTTAGATATAGGTTCCCCTGTTACTGTAAAAAATCATGTTGAAGAATTAGATGAAAAGGGTATTATAAAAAATTATGGTGCCCATATCGATTTTGAAAAGCTTGGTTATGAAATTATTGCGGTTATTGAAATTATTATAGATAAAGGAAAGTTGATCGAAGTAGAAGAAAACATTGCTAAAGATCCTCACATTTTTGCCGTTTATGATATTACCGGAGAATATGATGCTTTACTTCTTGCAAGATTCAAAAATAGAAGTGATTTAAACGATATGATTAAAAAACTTCATACATTTCAGTATGTTCAACGTACTAACACTCATTTAGTATTGAATATAATTAAGGAAGAAGATTCTTTTAATGAATTGATTGCAACGGATAGACAAAAAAAAGTAAAATCTTAGGAATTATTTTCTAAAAATCTATTTGTAGAATTATCTCATCCTAATAATCTCCTTATTGAAATTCATTTTAATTATTAATTGAAATATTTTTATATTCAATTGTTATAGAGTATTCCGGATAAGAGAAGTAGGTGAGAAAAATTAACCTTATAACATGTGAAGATCTTAAAGCGAAGATCGACAGGAATGATGACTTTAAGCTAGTTTTTACCCTTGGAGAATGGCATTATAAAGCTATGCATATACCAGGTTCCCTCCATATAGATTCTCCTGATAAAATTGCGGGGCAGCTAGATAAAAATGACGATATTGTAGTCTACTGCGCCTCAGTTAGTTGTCCTGCTAGTGTTATGGCATATCATGCATTAAAGAATAAAGGTTTCCCCTATGTTAGGCGGTTTGCGGGAGGTATTGAAGAATGGCAAGAAAAAGGATTTCCACTCGAAGGGGATATGGTTCCTCAAATTGAACATGTTCGAAATTAATGTAATGAAGTACAAAATCAGTATCTACTAAATAATGATAATTTCATATAAATTTTAGTTAGAATCAAGACCATCTTAATTTAATCCTACAAAATAAATTTAGATTTTTATTATGTTTTTCTAAAAATCGTTCATTGAAAATCATCAAGTATTAATATAAGAGATGTAATCAATAAATCCTGTTCAACAGAAATTTTAAATAATAAATAATTTTCAAAATCCTACAAATTTTCGTATTTATTGTTAATTTAAAATTCGATTGTTTTTAAAAATTGTTCATAAAAAACCATAAGTCTTATATATAAGATCAATACCAACTGAAAAGATATAGTATTTTAGTATGAAATCTGGGAAAATGTTCAGATCACCTAAAAAAAATATGTTATTTTTTTAGAATTAACATTATTTTTCAAAACAAAGTTTAAATAAAGGGTTAAACAATAATTATATAATATGGGAATAAATTCCCATAAAAACTAAAAATGGAGAATTAAAAAAATAAAAGAATTTTATATTGGAGGTTTTAAAAATAACAGTTCAAGAGTATTTTCGAACATGGGAAGAAATTTGCTTAGAAAAACTGAAAGAAATTGGAAGATCATCAGCTGCCGAATGGGCAAGAGCAATGGGATATGGAGATAATCGTAATGGAGTCACTACTGTCATAAAAAGAATTAGGAAAACGATGCCTGAAAGGTTAAAAATTTTTTATAGCCAGCGACCGAGATTATATGAAGCGCAATAAAAAGGGAAGTGAAGAAAATGTTAAGATGTCATTTATGTGGTAAGGAATATTTTCATGATGGTAAGATTTGCCGTAGTTGCGAAGAAACTATTGCATCACATCGCAGAACTAGTGTAAATAAATGGAGATGTGATGGTTTTTTGGAGTTGAACAGTTTACCATTCGGATGTAATCTAGAGGGAGGAGATTTATTAGGACCCAAATTAGTAGAATGCCCCGAATGCGGAGAGGAATATTCATATGGCAGGAAGATTAGCCATACTTGTAAGAATAACTCGATTACCTTTGGAAAGATTTTCGAAATAAAGTGCGGTGAACATAAATGGAATTGTAATACAGCAATGGCTTGTATGGAATTATTAGAATCTGAACTAGATTCAGTTGAATCTGTAGTAGAAATAACCCCGCGTTTGGAAAAACTCGAAATAACTGATTATAAATGGAATGAAATTAGATTTAACGTTCCATTAGAAGCGAAGAAAAGCCAACTAATTTACGAATAGTTATTTTAACTTGATATTTAGATATCAAAATTATATGAGTAAAAAAGAGAGATTGAAAATGAATACAACTCAAATTGTATATGAGTGTGTAGTCGTAAAGAAAGTAACTTTGGCAGGTAAATAAGATTAAGTTATTTTTTTAACTTTTTTACTTGATATTTTTTAAATTTTTACAAATAACTTAATTAAAATAAAGAGGTCAAAAGAAATTCAGGAAGAGATTGTTCTATTCCCGGGATGCGTCATTTCTTATCGACTTCCTTTTATTGAAGTCTCAATAAGGAATATTTTTGATCATTTGGGGATTTTCTATACAGAGAATTCAAAATTTTCTTGCTGTCCTGAACCAAATGGAATAAAAAACTCCAATAAGCTTTTGTATTCTATAGCTGCAGCCCGGAATCTTGCTCTTGCTGAAAAGGAAGGAAAATCGATCATAACTCCCTGTAACGGGTGTTTTACAACTTTCAAAAAAATAAAAGGCGAACTCGAAGAGAATAATTATTTTAAACAGGAAATTAATAAATATTTGAATAAGATCGATCTTGAAATTCGAGGGGACTCTGAAATCTTCCATATGGTTGAATTCTTTTTCAAATTTAGTAGAGAAGCCATAAAAGATAATTTACAATATCCATTAATGGGTTTAAAGGTTGCGGTATTTTATGGATGCCATTTCCTTAGACCAAGTAATAAAGTACAGATAGATGATCCACTTGAGCCATCTATATTTGATAATTTAATTGAAGATCTAGGTGCTCAAAGCATTGATTATGAGCTCAAGATGGAGTGTTGTGGAGGGAGTCTTGGGAGAGCAGGGAATCCAGTTTTATCCTCAGAAATAATAAGCGCGAAACTAGCCAGTATGAAGGAAAAGGGTGCGGATTGTATAGTAGTGTGTTGCCCCCAATGCTTCATACAATTTGATCATCTGCAACAAGACTTAAAGAAAGAAGAAAATATCTATGATATTCCCGTTTTGTATTATTCAGAATTATTATGCATTGCTTTAGGAGTAGATATTCAAGCAATGATGAATAAGCATCATCGAACACAAGTGAAATCACTCTATAATAAAATAGAATTGATAAAGGCAAAATATGAGGAGATTAGAAAACAATTTGACCTTAAATTCTTACTCAAATGTTATTCTTGTAAAGCTTGTGATGATGATTGTATTATAGCAAATAAGACCAACTTCAAACCAAGTGAAATAGTGGGAAAACTCCTTGAAGGTAAAGTTGAGGAGGTAATTTCTGATCCATCAATTTGGTTGTGTCTTGATTGTTATCTGTGTTATGAATTATGTCCTATGAGAATAGGATTAATTGAAATATTTTCAAAATTAAGAAACCTTGCAACGGAGCGAGGTTATACTACAAAAGGATATAGTGGAGAGTTTAAAACATTTTATCAGAATGGAACTGTGGGGCTGTTTTCAAAAGCCGCTCGAACTAGAGTTGGTTTGCATTCGACTAAACCTGATGTTGGAGATTTGAAAGAATTATTTAATATAATTGAGCGAGAAAATGTGAAGCCAGATTCCTAAAAATTGGTGAAAACTATTGAGATGGGAGAATTATACGTGTCTACCGGAACAGTATAAAAACCAAAGGGTGTTTGATGGATGCGGAATCTCTGGTTTTATAAACATTAATGGTAAAAGAGTTTCAGGTGAGAAAGTAACCGAAATGTTATGTATTTTAAAAGAACGGGAAAATGGACTCGGTGCGGGATTCGCTGGATATGGGATATATCCTGAACATAAAGATGATTATGCACTTCATTTCTTGTTTGATAATGAAATTGGTAAATCTAAAACCTTAGATTTTCTTGCAGAGAACGGGAGAATCATTAAATCAGAATCGATACCAACAAATACTCCATCTGCAGTTGAAAATCCTCCTATTATTTGGCGAGCATTTTTTGATCCAGAAAAGTCTACGAACCAAGAAAATGACGAAAATGTTGTACAGATAGTTATGGAAATCAACTCTAATATAGAGAACGCCTTTGTAATGTCTTCAGGGAAAGATATGGGGGTGTTTAAAGGTAATGGATGGTCATATGAAATCGCTGATTTTTACAAAATTTCAGAATATAAAGCATATATGTGGTTGGCACATTCAAGATTTCCAACTAATACTCCTGGATGGTGGGGTGGTGCACATCCATTTAATCTTTTAAACTGTTCTGTAGTTCATAACGGGGAGATCACTTCCTATGGAACAAATAAACAATATTTGGATTCATTTGGATATAAATGTACTCTTTTTACCGATACAGAAGTTATTGCATATCTATTTGATTTATTGGGTCGAAAGCATAAAATACCAATATCTCTCGCTACCGTAGCATTAGCGCCCCCATTACATGAAGAAATCGAAAAATTAGATAAAAAATTCCGAATCATTTATAAAAATATAAGAGCTACTTATAGGAGTGCTATGCTGAATGGTCCATTTTCTATAGTTGTGGGATACTCCAATCCCGTTCCCACTATGATAGGATTGTCAGATAGAAAAAAATTAAGACCTCTGGTTGCAGGAATTTCTGAAGACCAAAATACAATTTATATGAGTAGTGAAGAAGCTTCATTTAAGAGATTGATGCTTCTTGATAGCAGTTTTAATTTGCATGATATTTGGCACCCTAAAAGTGGGTCTGCTGTGATCGTTAAAATGGGGGATGGATTAATAAGAAACGGTCTTGAAGTATCAAAAAATGAAAAATTATACGCTATGGAGGCATACTAATGGCAATTGCTCATGAGATTATCCCTTATTACCGAGTGACTGTAGATCGAGAATACTGTAAGAAGTGTACAAGATGTACAAATCATTGTTCTTACGGGGCTCTATCTTATAATGGAGAAAGAATAGTTGCTGAAGATCATAAATGTGTGGCTTGTCAGAGATGTGTGGTAATGTGTCCGGCTCATGCGATACATATCACTCAAAATGATTCCTATCTACCTCAACATGGAAATTATACAAGGAAGATTCGAAATATTATTTGGGCTCAATCTGGGAACGGTGGTGTTTTACTTTCTGCTACTGGTAATGATAGACCAATCCGATCCATTTTCGATGACTTACTTCTTGATGCTTGTCAAGTGACAAATCCTAGTATTGATCCTTTAAGAGAAACAATTGAAACTAAAGTAAATTTTGGCCGAAAGCCAGAGCAACTTGAATTTGAATATGAATCAGACAATATGAATGATATTTCTTTGAAAACTAAATTATTTCCTAATTTTGAAATTGATATGCCTATTATGGTTGGTCATATGTCTTTAGGCTCAATTAGTTATAATGCATGCCAAGCAATCTACCAAGCGGCAAGAGAGTTAAAAATAGTTGCAGGGTCAGGAGAAGGAGGCTTGCATCAAGATTTTTATGAATATGCACCAAATATCATTACTGAAGTAGCTTCAGGAAGATTTGGGGTTGATCTTAATTATCTACATAATGCTGCTGGATTAGAGATTAAAATAGGACAGGGTGCTAAGCCAGGGCATGGTGGACATCTACCAGGTGAGAAAGTAAGTAGTTTGATTTCACAAACACGAATGATACCTCAAGGAAGTGATGCGTTATCACCTTACCCGCATCATGATATATATTCTATTGAAGATTTAGCTCAATTAATCGCAGCTTTAAAAGAATCTACAAGATATAAAGTTCCCGTGGGAGTAAAAATTGCTGCAGTTCACAATTCCGCCCCTATAGCTGTAGGAATTGTTAGAGGAGGAGCTGACTTTTTAACACTTGATGGATTCAGAGGTGGAACTGGGGCAGCTCCTAGAATTATTCGGGACCATGCGGGAATTCCTATAGAACTAGCAATAGCTGCCGTTGACAAAAGACTCAGAGAGGAAGGATTAAGGGAACAAATAACCCTAATTGCAGGAGGTTCCATTCGATATTCTGCTGATTTAATCAAGGCTATAGCATTAGGAGCAGATGTAGCGATGTGTTGTATGCCTGTGTTAATAGCTATGGGTTGCCGAGTTTGCCAACAATGTTTCAAAGGACTTTGTTCATGGGGTATAGCAACTCAGCAAGAACATCTAGTAAAAAGATTAGATATCAATATTGCGAAAAAAAGAATAATTAATCTATTTCATTCTTGGAATGAAGAGTTAAAAGAAGTTTTGGGAGCGATGGGCATTGACTCCGTGGAATCGCTTCGTTCGAATAGGGATCGATTAAGATACATCGGTCCAAATCCGCGAATTGCGGACATTTTAGGAGTAAAACACGCTGGAGAATAATAAAATGGGTATTAATGGAATTGA
>JBHLOF010000006.1:0-68944 GCA_048940805.1 Promethearchaeota archaeon | reverse complement strand
TTCAAGGGAGCAGATAAACTTAAAGAACTTTTAAGAAATAAGGCTCCAAAATACGGTAATGGTGATGAACGGACTGACGAACTCGCAATATGGGTTGCGAATACTTTATGTGATATTGTGAGAAAATATCCTGCCAGAGGTGGTGCTGGTATTTATCGCACATATTTTGTATCTTCAGGGCTTAATATTCTTGAGGGTAAAATGTTAGGAGCGACTCCCGATGGAAGATTATCTGGTGAAGCTGTTTCTAATGGTATATCTCCTGCAAACGGAACAGAGAAAAATGGGCTTACCATGACGCTCCGATCAGTAGCTTACGCAACAAAAGATGCACTCCTTACTGGTGGAGCATCAATGAATATAAGAATTAATCCCAGTTTAATAGAAACAAACGAGGGTGTAGATAAGTTAACTTCTATTGTAGAAGCTTATTTAGAATTAGGGGGAAGAGAACTTCAAATAAATCCAGTAAGTACAGAAACATTAAGAGATGCACAAGCTCATCCAGAAAAATACCCTGACTTATCAGTTAAAGTCACAGGTTATTCCGCTCGGTTTATAGAAGTAGGTAGAAGTCTTCAAAACGATATCATTGCTCGTACAGTATTTAATGAATTATAAGATTAGCTTTAATTTTATTTCTTTTTTTTAATGTTTCTATAAACTGATATGATAATATTCATAAGTTATAAATAAATATACATAGGTAATTTAAATAGTAAAAAAAACAATTATTGAATTATGGTAGTTCAAGATATTAAAATGATTCCTCTGCAAGGGATTCCCTCGGAGAGGGTTCGCAAGATTAGAGATAGAATGCTCTCTATGCCTAGGGAACTTGATATTGAGCGAGCGCGGTGTTATACAAGAATATATAAACAATTGGAAGATACTCCGCCCTGTATGAAGAATGTCAAGGCATTAGAGGAATTCTTACGGTGTCTACCTATTAGGATTGAGGAAGATGAGCTTCTTGTAGGCGTAAAATCTAGTAAAGTGAGAGCTGATCCAATGGAAATAGAACGCGGTATGCGTGTTAACATTTTTGGGTTTATCTTGAATGATTCAATAGATAAAAAAATAAGAGATGGGATTGCTAAAAGCTCATTCTTTCTTAATCGTTATGTTCCCTTACCAAAGGAAGAAATGGATGAGTTGAAAAATGAAATCATACCCTTCTGGAAAGATAGAACTTTAGCAGCTCGGAAGCGAGAATATTGGAAAGAAGCAGGCATAATTGAAACAGGGGCTGCATTAGGTCCTACGGGTAGGTCCCGGAGTGGTACTGATTTATTTGCAGGTGCTAGCATGCAAGGACATGTCGTTCCAGGATATAGACGAGTTCTTAAAATGGGATTTAAAGGCATCGAAAAGATGGCGCGAGAAGGCCTTGCGAAACTCAAGGAAACAGACGACAAATATGACCAACGGAAAGATTTTTATGAATCAGTAGTCGTAGCGGCAAGAGCGGTCTGTGATTATTCCAATCGTTATGCAGATTTGGCAATGGGAATGGCAGAAAATGCTTCAGAAACACGAAAGGCTGAACTATTAGATATTGCTGAACGAACAAAACGAGTACCAGCACTTCCCCCTAGAACATTCAGAGAAGCACTTCAATCAATTTGGATGACTAATGTTGTTATGGAAATGAGTTATGGTGCAGGGAATATATTTTCTCAAGGACGGGTTGATCAATATCTATACCCATATTATATTGTTGATTTAGCCGAAGGTCGTATTACATATGATGAAGCTTTAGAACTCGTTGAAGAATATTTAGTTAAACTTGCCTCTGTCGTTATCGCAGGACAGAATAATGTAACTATCGGTGGACTGGATAAAGTTGGGAATGATGCTACTAACGATGTGTCATACATGTTTCTCGAGGCTGTTGCAAATGTGAAAAGTTTATTGAATACAATCTCGATACGGATTTCTTCCAAGACACCCTATAATTTTTTGAAAAGAACTATTGAAGCTTTCAAATATACAGCCGGAATGGGTATTCATAATGATGAAGTTCTGGTCCCACAGTTAAATAATACGGGATATTCATTAGAGGACGCTAGAGATTATTCACTTGTAGGATGTGTAGAACCCCATGGTACTGGTAATGATTTCTCTTATACTGCAGGGAATGCTGTTCAAATTACAATCCTTCTTAACATGGCATTAAATGAAGGGCGTACTATTTATTCAGGAAATAAGACTGTCGGAGCGAAAACACCCCCTGCTAAGACTTTTAAATCTTTTGAAGATGTGAAGAAAGCCTATGTAGAGCAGCTTAAATTTGCCATAGATCTCGCCGTGAGAAAGGCTGAATTAAAGGATAAAGCATTTGCAGATTATTATCCTTCCCCATTACTTTCCTCTACCATAGAAGGATGTCTCGAAAGCGGAATGGACGCAACTCGAAACGGCGCTAAATATAACAATAACCCTATGGGCTCACAAGGATTAGCGACTGTTACTGATTCCTTAGCAGCAATTCGTTGGGCTGTATTTGAAGAGAAATTAGTGACGATGGAAGAATTAGTTACCCACATGAATAATAATTTCAAAGGAGCAGAAAAACTTCGAGAAAAATTACGAAATAAAGCTCCTAAATATGGAAATGGTGATGAGCGAACAGACGAACTTGCAAAATGGTTCGCCTCTACCCTATGCGATATTACAAGAAAATATAAAGCGAGAGGCGGTGATGGTATATATCATAATTGCCTCGTATCTTCTGGAGGACAAGTTGCGGAAGGTAGAGCATTGGGGGCAACTGCGGATGGAAGATTAGCCCGTGAAGCTATATCAAACGGCATTTCTCCTGGAAACGGTATGGAAAAGAATGGGCTTACCATGACACTCCGATCAGTAGCTTATGCAACCAGTGAACCGCATTTAACTAATGGAGCATCAATGAATATAAGAATTAATCCTAGCTTAATAGAGACCGATGAAGGAGTCGATCAATTAGCTTCTATAGTAGAGGCCTATTTAGAGTTAGGAGGACGAGAGCTACAGATAAATCCAATAAGTTCAGAAACACTAAGAGATGCACAAGCTCATCCAGAAAAATATCCCGACCTCTCAGTTAAGGTTACAGGCTACTCCGCTCGATTCATAGACCTCGCAAGATCACTTCAAGAGGATATTATCGCACGAACCGTATTCAATGAATTATAAGTTTTGTTCATTTTTTTTAAGTTTTTTCTATTTTATTTTCCATTCTTAAATTGAATAATTCAAAATCATATTCTTGGGTAAGATCTAAAAGGAAATTCTTATTTTAATATAAGCAATAAGAGAAAGATTATTTGCAATTCGGTTTTTTTTCGATTCAACGAGTTAAACCAGACCACTTAACATTTTTTACCCCTGTACGTTTAGCAATTTCAAGAAAATGTTCCATCTCATCTTTTGTCATTAATGGTTCATCTTTTAAAGGCCATGACTTGCCTAATCTTGTATATTTAATTTCGCAGAGTTTATTAAAACTTAAAAGATCCCATCGATCAGGAATATTCTTTAAATCATTTACAATGAATTCTCCAATTCCTCTAACGTTTGCTTCCGTGGCACTATAATGTGGTATTATTGGCGTCCTTATCCACATTATTCTCCCATTTTCTTTAATATAATTTGCAATCAATTTAGCATTTTCTAAAATTCTTTTATTTGGAACGCCTGTATATTCTTCATGCTCTTTAGAATCAATTACCTTTATATCTAAAAGGACTATATCAACATAGGGTAATAAATCTTGATAAACTTTTTTACTTGAATATCCACATGTGTCTAAAGCAGTTGAAATACCGTTTTCCTTACATAATTTTAGTAATTGTAAGAGAAAATCTGGTTGAAATGTAGGTTCACCACCAGAAACAGTTATACCCCCTTTGGTTTTATCAAAAAATATTTTCTCTTTTTCTATTTCATGAAAAAGAATTTCTGCATCCCACCACGTGCCAAGCATGGTTAATGCTGTACTGGGACAAGCTTCTACACAATCTCCGCAACTATTACATTTCTCTCTATCAATATGTAAACCATCTTCTTCAAAAAATAAAACTTCATTTTGGCAAGCATCTATACAACTATTACAACCAATACATTTACGATCCATCCATTGGAGTTGAGGTTTTTTTGGAATTGATTCCGGATTGTGGCACCAAATGCAATTTAGGGGGCATCTGTTAAAAAAAATTGTGGTACGAACACCAGGACCGTCGTCAGTTGCCATTCTCTCAATTTTAAAGATTAAACCTTTGGATTTTGACTCTACAATCGACACCATTTCAATTTTTTAAATCTTTTCTTGGTAAAAAAAAGAAAAGTACTTCAATAAAAAAATATTAATAAATTTATTGTGTAAATTTAACTTCATTTTTATTTTCTGTGAAATCCATGAATAATGTAAAAAGTATCCGTGAGAGCAAAAAAAATACGAGAAGCAGATCACCAGAGAAGAAAGCTCAAGAATTTGATAGAATTTTGGAAGTTGGGAAACAATTATTTCAAGAACGTGGAAAAGATGGATTTACACTAAGAGGATTAGCGAAAAAATTAGGTATGAGCCCGAATAATATCTATAATTATGTAAAAAGTAAACGAGAATTATGGATTGCAATAAGAATGAAATTTTATGAACAATTTCGCAATGAAAACCGAGAAATCATTAAGGAATTCAGCGGATCAACCGTTGAATTATTATCTAGAATTTTTAATCACTTTTTTGAATTTGCTGAAAAAGATTATGCTGCTTTTCGAATGATGCATATTATTCGGTCCCCTCCGTCAGAAAAAACAGGACCTTTTGAGAAAAAATATACCCAATTTAGCTTTCTGGGTGGAACAGCTAGAATAATTCAAAAAGCAATAGATAAAGGAGAAATCAAAGAAAAAAATGCTGCTTTGCTCTCGTCCTTCATATTTAGTTTATTGTTAGGATCAGCTATGGTTGAATACATCATGCGGGATATTGAAGAATCAAATAATAAAAAGGGTAAAGAAGTAGAGGAGTTTATGCAATTTGAAACTCGAAATTTTACAAGCAAGGAATTTCGCAAATATACATTAAAAAAAATTGAAAAAGGTTTAACCGACCTAAATTTAGTGGTAGATGAATCTGAATATAAATAAATTGAACTTAAACTTAAAATTCAAGAAATACAGTTTCAAATATAAAATTAGACATAAATATATCCTGATATGAGTGCATAAATTTTAAATTGAATAAAATAACTTAATTAAGAATTTGGAATTTTAGGGAGCGGAGTTCAAGAAGAATCCCTAACAATAAGGAATAAACATTTTTTTAAATCTAAAATTAATGCATTAATATTTGATCTTGCCCTTATATCTTAATTTAACACTAATTTTATATCCCCCAATCAAATTTAAGCGTATAATTAGAAAACCGATACACCTTAGGAGCAAAAATACACAATTTAAGGTTTATAAAATAAAGTCGTGAAATTTTTGTTTTATAGATGATTATAAAAATTAGTTATAAAAATGAGTCAGAATTCAATTATTATTAGAGGAGCGAGGCAGAACAACCTTAAAAACATTGACGTTATTATTCCTCGTAATAAACTTGTAGTTATTACAGGAATTAGTGGAAGTGGAAAATCTAGCCTAGCAATGGACACTCTATATGCAGAAGGGCAAAGAAGATTTTTAGAATCATTATCAAGTTATGCCAGACAATTTTTAGGTGAGATGGATAAGCCTGATGTAGATTCAATCGAAGGTTTGTCTCCTGCAATTGCAATTGAGCAAAAACCACTTTCGAAAAATCCAAGAAGTACTGTAGGAACAGTCACAGAGATTTATGATTATTATAGATTATTGTTTGCGAATATTGGAATTCCTCACTGCCCCACATGTGGAAAAGAAATTAAACCACAAACTCCTCAACAAATAATTCAAATTGTATTAAATTCAATAAAGCCAAACCAGAAGTTTATAATTAAAGCTCCCCTTATTCGAGATCGTAAAGGGGAATATAAAGAGCTTCTTCAAGATTTAAAGAAGCAAGGTTATGTGAGAGTTGAGATTGATGGAATTCAGTATACATTAGATGAAGAAATATTAATGGAAAAGAATGTAAAGCATAATATCAATGTTATTGTTGATAGGCTTGTCATGCGTCCTGAAATCAAAACAAGATTGGCGGATTCCATTGAAACTGCTTTAGATTTAGCACAAGGTCTAGTGATTATTGAAATTGTTAACAAAAAAGAACAAATTTATTCAGAACATCTTGCTTGTACTGATTGTAAAACATCCTTCCCACAATTAGATCATAAGATGTTTTCATTTAACATTCCTCATGGTAGTTGTAAATACTGTAGTGGTTTAGGCACTGTTATGGAATTCGATTATAGCTCAATAATAGGGAATGATTTAACTATTCCCCTTAAAGATACACCAATCAGAGATATTCCTGGATGTGGATCTTTGACAAGTTATTTCTGGCAATCTTTGGAACAAGTATCAAAACATTATGGATTTAATGCAAATAAAACACCACTAAAAGAAATTGATCCCGTTAACCTTCAAAAAATTTTATTTGGATCTGAGAATGAATCGATTCAGTTTCATTTTGAAAGCAACGGTAATGATTATAGAAATCAAAATGGGGAATACAAATCTTCCTGGGATGTTGTAAGGCCATTTGAAGGAATAATTCCCATGTTACATAGAAGATATATGGAGACACGATCTGATTGGGCTCGTGATACCTATGAAGGTTTTATGAATCGTGTGGATTGCCCCCAATGTAAAGGAAAACGTTTAAGACAAGAGAGTTTATCGGTAACAATAAATGATTTGAACATCGCAGAATTGAGCGACTTGTCTGTTAAAGAATCTGTTAAATTTTTTGAAAATTTAAAGTTGAATGAAACAGAGAAAACAATTGTTAAGGAAGTAATGAAAGAAATAATGGACCGATTATCATTTTTAGAAAATGTTGGTTTAGATTATATTTCTTTGAGTCGTCGGTCAGACACATTGTCTGTAGGTGAAGCCGAAAGGATTAGATTAGCCACCCAATTAGGTTCAAGTCTAGTTGGGGTTTTATATGTCTTGGATGAGCCAAGTGTTGGTTTACATCAAAGAGATATCAATCGACTAATCAAAATGTTGAAGAAATTAAGAGATATAGGTAATACTGTACTTGTGGTAGAGCATGATGAAGCAATAATGCAAAATGCTGATCATATAATTGATTTAGGACCATTAGCTGGTGAACATGGAGGAGAAATAGTAGCTGAAGGAACACTTGAAGAAATTTCCACTTCTGATACATTAACTGGAAAATTTTTATCAGGCAAAGAAGTAATAGAGATCCCCAAAAATCGACGGGCATCTACCGACGAATCTATTGAAATTTTAGGTGCTCGAGAAAATAATCTTAAAAACATAAATGTTAAAATACCTTTAGGTGTATTCAACTGTGTAACTGGTGTTTCAGGAGCTGGCAAAACTAGTCTTATTATAGATTGTTTGTACAAAGGGTTGCATAATCTGATAAATACACGTAGTTCAAAAATAAAACAAGGAGATTTTGTATCAATCAAGGGATACGATAAAATTGATAAAATCATAAATATTGATCAATCCCCAATAGGGAGGACACCAAGATCGGTCCCTGCAACATATACGAAAGCTCTGGATTATATTAGAGAACTCTTTGCAGGATTAATGGAATCAAAAGAAAGAGGATATAAAAAAGGGAGATTCAGTTTCAATACAAAATCGGGGCATTGTAAGAAATGTAATGGTACAGGATATATTCTGAAAGAAATGTATTTCTTACCTGATGTATATATTCGGTGTGATTTGTGTAAGGGAAAAAGATATAATGCTGAGACATTGGATATTAAATACAAAGGGAAGACGATATCAGATGTTTTAAAAATGACTTTTAGCCAAGCACTAGAGTTCTTTGAAAATATCCCAAATTTAAAAAGAACTATACAGACAGTAGTAGATGTGGGCTTAGGGTATTTAGAATTGGGTCAATCCTCAACTACCTTAAGTGGAGGAGAATCTCAAAGATTGAAAATTGCTCGAGAATTAAGAAAGACAAGTACGGGAAATACTTTATACATACTAGATGAGCCTACAACGGGATTACACATGTATGATATCAAATTTCTACTTAATGTTCTGCAGAAATTAGTAGATAAAGGAAATACTGTAATAATTATTGAACACAACATGGATATAATAAAATCAGTAGATTATATCATTGACCTTGGTCCCGAAGGTGGAGAAAAAGGTGGAGAGATTGTAATTTTTGGTACTCCTGAAGAAATAATTAGAAATAATCACTCATATACCGCTCAGTATTTAAATAAGTATCTAAATAACAAATAGCCTCTATAACTAAACTTAAACATAATTTAATATTCTTGTAAGTAATAAATTAATTTTATGACTTATTGAGATTGGTGGTATCTCATGGTAGAAGCTGATGAAAAGATAATAAGAGCCCCAATAACATGTATTTTAGGTCATATTGATCATGGTAAAACAACTATTCTTGATTATATAAGAGGTACTGTTGTTCAACAAAGAGAAGCTGCTGGAATCACACAACACATTGGTGCCTCTTATTTTCCTACCGAAGATATTAAAGAGTTTCTAAGAAAATCAAAGCAAGAATTTGCAGAAAAAGAAATTAAACTCCCAGGAATATTAGTAATTGATACACCAGGACATGCTGCCTTTTTGAACCTTAGACGTCGTGGAGGTGCAGTAGCTGATATCGCAATTTTAGTTATTGATGTAACCGCAGGGACTATGCCAATCACGTGGGAATCGGTTAGAATTCTAAGAGATAGAAGAACACCCTTTGTAATTGCCGCAAACAAAATTGATAGAATCTCTGGATGGAAGACCAAAAAAGACGCTGATTTTTTAGATACATATAATACTCAAAAATCACATGTTAAGGAATTCTTGGATGAAAAACTTTTGGAAATTATGGGAAACTTTTTGGAAGAAGG
This sequence comes from Promethearchaeota archaeon, assembly GCA_048940805.1. Taxonomy (GTDB): domain Archaea; phylum Asgardarchaeota; class Lokiarchaeia; order Sigyniarchaeales; family SOKP01; genus Loki-b32. Next base: position 59,927 of record JBHLOF010000006.1, on the reverse strand, counting down.
ATTCAAAGGGATTGAGAGATACGATAAGATAAAAGATTTTACCAAACAAATAGCTATTGTTCCCACAAGTGGGAAGACTGGTGAGGGAATTTCAACTTTGTTGATGATATTAATGGGATTAGTGCAGCAATACCTAACGGAGAATCTGGAGTTTTCTGAAGGCCCCGCTAGAGGAGTAGTATTAGAAGTAAAAAAAGAAAAGGGGCAAGGCAAAACAATGGATGTCTTAATTTATGATGGTATTATTCGTAAGGGAGATGAATTTATCGTTGGGGGTTTAGAAAGACCAATCAAATCAAAAGTAAGGGCGTTGTTAACTCCAAAACCATTAGATGAAATAAGGGATCCTAGACAAAAGTTTGATTCGGTCGATTTTGTAGCTGCTGCGGCAGGTATCAAAATATTATCACCAAATATTGATGATGTCGTAGCAGGTTCACCTTTTAGGGGAATTGGTGATCCTTCTGAAGAATCTGATGTGTATACTGAGGTTGAATCTGAAGTTGAAAGCATTCGGATTAAAACTGATAAAGCTGGTGTCGTCTTAAAAGCAGATACCCTAGGATCTCTTGAAGCATTAGAGAGTCATTTCTCCAAAAGTGGAGTGAAAATAAGTATTGCAGATGTAGGTCCAATTAAAAAAGAAGACATTATTAATGCTAATATTGTTAAAGATTTCGATCCTTATTCTGCTACCGTACTTGGATTTAATGTTCCGATTCTTCCTGAAGCGAATGAACAAGCTTATATTGATAATATTCGAATTTTTACTAATAATGTAATTTATAGATTATTAGAGGATTATATTGAATACGCAGATACCAGAAAAGCAGAAGACACTGCTAAAGGACTAAGCGAGTTAATTCTCCCAGCAAAACTAAAAATGCTCCCAGAATATATCTTTAGAAACTCAAATCCTGCCGTTTTTGGGGTTAGAGTCGAAGCTGGGACGTTATATCCAAAAGTACCTCTAATTACTGAAGAGGGAAAAAGAGTAAAAAGAGTACACCAAATTCAAGATAAAGGTCAAACTGTAGAGAAAGCTATAAATGATTCGGAAGTTGCCATATCTATACGAGGAATCGAAATAGGAAGAGATATCGGAACTGAAGAAACTCTCTATGTGAATATTCCAGAATCTCATGTAAGGCAATTGATGGGAAAATTCCTAGATGAATTAACCTCAGATCAAAAACAAGTATTAAGAGAATTCATTTCATTAATGCGTAAAACAAATCATCCTTGGTGGGGGATGTAATTCGCTTAATGGTAATAATTAACGAAATTTTTTCAAAAGTATTAGAAGAAATTACCCCTACTCAAAAAGAAATAGATTTAATTAACTCAATTTCTAAGAAATTAAAACACTTATTAGAAGTAAAGGCGAATGAATTAGGAATTCAATATACTACGATTGAACCGCAAGGCTCGACAGGTATCAAACAGACACAATTAAAAGATGATTATGATATCGATCTCTTTGTTGGATTAGATTATAAAAATTATAAGCATAAATATAATGGATTAACTAAGAACAAATTAAAAAAAAAGTCTAAAAAGGATTTTTTAGATTTATGTAACAACTGGATAATCCCAAGTTTGACTTTTAAGGAATTTCAGAATCCAGGTCTATTATATGCTGAACACCCCTACGTAACCATAGATTATCACCATAAAGACGTGAAAATAAAGATTGATATCGTTTTGTATTTTGACTTAGAGTTAGAAGTGATTCAGGAAAAAGGGCCTATAACCGCTGTTGATAGATCTCCTTGGCATGGACGCTTTATACGAGATAAATTAAACCAAGATCAAAAAAATGATATACGGCTTTTAAAACAGTTTTTTAAGTCTAATCATTGTTATGGCGATAGAACTTCCCTTGGTAAAGTTGGATTTATTGGATACAGCGCAGAATTACTTATTTATTATTTTAATAACATTTCCAAGCTTTTTGAAAACTTTAATAGATTGAGAACAACCCCCTTAGATTATTATAATAGAAAAAGAGAAGAATTAAAAAAGATTGTTCATTTCCAAAACGATTTTCTTATTATTGTTGACCCTATTGACAAAAATAGGAATGTTGCTTCTGCAATATCAGAACGTGCTTATAATTACTGTAATTTTAGAATTACCAATTTTTTGAAAAATCCAACTAAAGATTACTTCAAAATTAATCCTGTTCCTGAAATGGTAATAAAAGAGTATTCAGATATCTCCCCATCAAAGGTTTTTATCATTGAATTGAAGAATCTTGATAAATCTATCCATTACACAATAAACAGAGATAAATTACACTCAGTTGGCGAATATATTAGAAATTTGGGAGAAAGAGAGTTTAATCACACAGATAAATTTGGTACAATAATCTATGAAGTATATTTTGAAGATAATATTGACGAGTATAATCTTGCAATTTATTGTGAAAAGCCAGAAATCTCAAAAACATATATTCGGAAGGGCCCTTCAATTAAAGAGGAATCACATGCAAATAAATTTAAAAGTAAAAATCCTAACTACTTCATAAAAAATGGAAATTATTGGGTTGAAACTGAAAGAGAATTTAACAACTTTCAATTATTTTTAAGTAAGATTTTAAGAAAAAAGATTCCCCATAATTTTGAAATCATTAACATAGCAAATTCCATTAATACCATTTCATCATCAGGAAAGAAAGCTTTAACCATCCTTACCCGAATGATACTACCCTTTTCTTTATAATATTCAATCAAATTCAGGAATTAAGATTATAACATTAATATCTTAATATCGCGATGATAATTGCAACATTTTCAATTTGAATAATTATCACAATCACGGAGGTAATTTTTTTAAATTTGCACATAGCAAAAATTGAGGATAACTTTGAAAACAAGAAATTATAGCCTAAATTCATAAAATTTTTATGATTTTACATATTCTTTTCTTCAATAAGAACTTTGAAATACTAATAAAGTGAAATTTAAATGGTAAAAGTTAAAAACCCCGAGGAAATTGCTCATCTTGTGACTTCTGGATCATATGATAAAAAGCGAATATTTTCAATTACTGCTCACATAGATCATGGTAAAACAACAGCTACTGATTACCTTTTAAGACGTGCTGGGTTAATGCGACCCGAAGATGCCGGTCAACTTCAAATGACTGACTCAGATGATGAAGAACAAGAAAGAGGCATAACCATTTTTACAAGTGTAGTTCTGCTCGCGTTTAACGACCCTAGAAAGCCAGATGACACCGAACCTTATATTATTCAACTGAATGATACTCCGGGTCATATTAGTTTTACTGGAGAAGTATCTCGAGCCCTAAGAGGTAGTGATGGAGCTATTATTCTTGTAGATGCGCTTGAAGGTGTCATGACTCAAACAGAAACCAATATACGGTTATCGGTTGGAGAAGAATTATGTAAACCCGTTTTATTCATAAATAAAGTTGACAGATTGATTAGTGAATTAAAACTAAGCCCTCAAGATACCTTTGCCAAAATAGATAAAATCACTCGAGAAGTAAACGACTTAATTAGAAAGATTCGACCCGAAGGTTCAGGTTGGTCTGTAGATTTTGCCAAAAACTCTGTTGCAGTTGGTTCTGCTAAACATGGGTGGGGTTTTACATATGAGATTTTACTTGAAAAAGGGTTGAAACCACAAGATGTCTTTGCAAAATATAATGAAGGGGATATCCAATGGTTAAGAGATAATCTACCTTTAGATGAACCGATGTTAAGGATGATAGTGGATCATCTTCCTAATCCGATCGAAGCTGCTGAATATAGAATTCCACATATATGGGAGGGAGATATAACATCCAAATTAGGCCAATCATTAAAGAAAAGCGACCCAAACGGTCCTCTTTTTGGAATGATTACAAAAATCTTTCTCGATCCTAAAAGAAACTACCAAGCTACTCTCATTGGTCGTGTTTTTTCAGGTACGTTTGATCAAACTGATTCAATTTACTTAATCAACAGTGGTTCAAGTAATCGTGTAAAAAGACTTGGGGTTATGGAAATAACGGATATTCTGGACATTCCTAAAATTCCAGCAGGAAATCTGTTTGCATTATATGGATTTGTTTGCCCTGCGGGTGAAACATTTATGTTAACGAACGCCATACCCAAGGAAAAAGAAGAAAGGCAAAAGCTACATCCCTTCGAAAAAATCCAATATGCCTGTGAAGCTGTTGTATCACGGAGTATTAAACCTAGGGATCCCCATGAAATTGATAAATTAGATGAAGTAGTTGGAAAATGGCTTAAAGCCAACCCTGAAGCGAAATATCGTAGAGATGAAGAATCTGGTGAATTTATTCTTTCAGGGATTGATCCACTTCAAATTGAAATCTTAACTAAGAGAATTAACAATCAAGTGGAAATTATCATAGGGGAACCAATCACCATTTACAGAGAAAAAATTACGAAAAGGAGTCGGGAATTTCACACGAAATCTGCGAATACTCATAATCGTATTCTCTTATACATTGAACCTCTGGATGACACTACAGAAAAATTAATTGAATCAGGGAAAATTAATGATTTGCAGAGTGAAAAAGATAGAGCCCAGATACTAAGAGAGGAGGCAGGTTGGGATGCAAAAGAAGCTAGAAGAATAGTTGATGTATATCAGGGAAGTCTACTAGTTAACGGCACATCAGGATTACAGAGATTTGACAGAGTTAGATCTTATTTAAGTGCTTCTTTTAGAGATTGGCTTGGTAACTGTATTATGGCAAAAGAACCTGCAACGGGAATTAAAGCAGTCTTTCTTGACATGGTGATACATGAAGATCCACGTCATACACAATATGGTCAAATCGCAGGAATGGCAACTTCCGCTTTATCATTAGCAATGTTAGAAGCAGATCCTCATTTATTCGAGCCAATTCAGAGAATCGATATAAAGACACCTCAAGGTACAGAAGGAGGGGTAACTGCAATAGTTTCAAAACGTCGTGGGAGAATTACTAATGTAATTCCTGAGGGTGAATATGTTAGAGTTCAAGGTCAAATTCCCGTAAAAGAAACTATAGGAATAGCTGATGATATTAGGGGAGCAACACAAGGAAGAGCTTTTTTTGGTTATGAATTTTTAGGTTTTGATAAAGTTCCAGCTTCTTTAGAAGAGGACTTGATTATGGAAATCCGTAAACGTAAAAACCTGCCGTTGGAATTGCCAAATAAAAAGAGCTGGGAACGATTTATATATAAACGGACTTAATTTTTTTAATATTTTTAGCCTTCTTCTTGATCATTATAAGAAGCTACTGATCTTTGTGATCATGTACAGTTTTTTGACAAGAGCTTTAAATGCATCAGTAACACCTTGTCCTGTCAAAGCACTTGTTTTATAATATCCAACAAATCTATTTTCTTTTGCATAGCTTTCTACATTGCTATCTGATGTAGGAAGGCTAGGATTTGAACCTAATTCTCTATTATCAATTAGATCGACTTTATTTCCAAATAAAACAATAGGTATACTCCCACAATGTGTTTTAAGATCACTAAGCCATCTAGGAACATGTTCATAGGTCTGAGATTGATTAGGGGAGTGAGAAAAAACAATTATAGCACCACTACTTCCAATATAGAATCTTTGACGAAGTGCTTGGAAAGAATCTTGACCTGCAATATCCCAAAGGTACAACTCAACCTTATCACCATCAATAACTTCTTCATATTTGGAAAATTGGGTACCGAGTGTAGAAATATATTCTTTCTGGAAGGAACCTTGAGTGTACTTCCTTATTAATGAGGTTTTACCAACAGCCCCGTCTCCAATAAATTCACTCTAAAGAAATTATTCATTAGATCTGTGATTTTGAAGCCGTAGCCTTTTTCATTACTCATCTTTCATTCTCACCTTCTTAAATAGTAAAACTACATTTTTTTAAATTTTTATAAAAACTAATCTTAAAAAATTTGATATTATATATCGAATAAGGGAAAATAAAAGATGGTGTTATCCTAATATTTAAAAAAAATTACAAAATCAAGCAATCGACTTAAAATTATATCGTAGCTCTTTGATACAATCTAAATATTAATGTTTGAAACCCTTTTTTTACATCCTGACCGGTTAATGCACTTGTTTTATAATAATCAATAATTCTCTGATCTTGAGCAAATTTTTTTACATGGATATCTGATGTTGCATAATCTAGACTTGTCATTAACGCATTTTGATCAACCAAATCCGCTTTATTTCCAAATAATATAACTGGAATACTCCCACATGTTTCTCTAACATCTGAGATCCATTTCGGTAGATGATTGTAAGTTTCAAGTTCTTCGGGGGAAAGTGAAAAAACAACAATAGCGCCACTACTTCCTGTATAAAACCTATCACGTAGAGTACTAAAAGATTCTTGCCCTGCTAAATCCCATAACAATAATTCAACATTTTCCCCTTCAATCTGTTCTTCAAATTTTGAAAACTGCATACCTAAAGTTGATATGTAATCTTTTTGAAATGTATTTGTGGTGTATCTTTTAATTAACGAAGTCTTTCCAACAGCAGCGTCGCCTACAACCACAATTTTAAATTTAAAACTCAAATGAATCTACCAAAAAAATTAATTCTATTTCTTAGATAGTAAAAATAAGTTATTTTAAATTTTTACTATGCTTAAATGATCGAATTGTATTTCAATCTATTTAATAATAGTATTCATTAGACCTTAAATTAAAAACCAAATAGATTTACTAATTCAGTGGTATCGTTTACCAAAATATCAGGTTGATGTTGCATCAAATTATCTTTTTGGGCAAGACCAGAAGCAACGCAAACCATTTTCACATTCGCAGATTTTCCTGCCTCAATATCCGTTGTCATATCTCCAATAAAAATTGCTTCCGAAGGTTTTATACCCCATTTATTGAGAATTTTTAATATACCCTCCGGATTAGGTTTAACTTCAGAAACATCATTAAAACCAACAATTGTGTTAAAATATTTAGAAAGGCTAAACTTCTCTAACACATCTTCAGCATAAGTGCTTTTGTTATTAGTTAAGATGGCTAAATTCAAGTTTTTATTGTATAAATTTAAAATCAATTGATCAATACCTTTAAAAATCTTTGATTCTTCATCTTTATATTTGTTAAATTGATTAAATAAGAAAATCGCAATACGCATCTTTTTAAAGAAACTCATACCCTCTAAAAATTGCACCTTTAACAAGTCATATGCGTTTAATAATATTTTTGGAACAGGATAATTTTGAATTTCTTCAATTAATTGCGCAATTTCTTCCATTACTTCATCGCGATTAATGGATAATTGATATTTCTCTATACCATCATCAACTGCTTTTTTAATAGCTTCAATAATGTCATAAATAACACCATCAAGATCGAAGATTATCCCCTTATACTTTTCTATATTTATTTTTTCCATACTAAAGTGAATAAATATTATGACTAATTTTAATTATACGATTCCTCAATATTTATAGAACTAAAGCACTATTATAATTATTATACCAAAAATTGTTCGAAATCATCTTGACTAAATAAACCATGAACAACAATCATCAAGATAACACTGAAGAAAAGCTAGAGGAAAGAGATGAATTTGAAGAAGATGACCTTAAAATTTATTTTGAAGAAATGAAGGCCCTCGAGACAGATTTTTCCGATTTAGAGGATTTAGATATGGAGGAACTTCAAGAGATTCAAGATGCTATCAGTCAAGTTAAGGAAAGTGAAGAATTATCTGGGATTGAGGTAACTAATGAAGAAACACTGAATAAAGAATTAATTAGTGCCAGAATAGAGGAAAAAGATCTTAAAGAAGCGATGATTACAGATTTTTCAGACCTCGACGAAATTGATTTTGATGAGTTAAGAGATATGCAAGAAGCAATCTCCACTGTGAAACAAGAAGAATTGCAAGGAATGTCTGAGGAAGAAAACCAGATTCAGCCAGTACAGAAGGTTTCAAGAGAATTAGAAGATAGAATAAAACAAGAATTGTTGAAACGTAAAGAGGTTGAGAAAGAAATCATTACTCCTGAAAGGTTTCTGGAGTATATTAAAAACAAGCGTGAAAAAATATGGTATCATGCTCTTTATTATATGGTCTTCAATGTGGAAGATCACACAGCCTCAAAAAGCTTATTGTATGATGCTTTAAAGGAAATAACTAGCAAATCTCCAATCGATCCAATCCCAGAACATCAGTTTTATTTTGGATTAGGGTATATTTTAAGATTGAATCTTAATAATAAACAAGTTGTACGATTTTTGAAAGACGGGAAATTTAAAATCAATATTAATATTGAGAATTTAAAAGAACTATTAGAGGTATCAGGGGAACCAATAAGCACACGTCCAATTATTAAAGAGGAAGAAAAGAAGAAAATGTTTAAAGATTTTCTTAATGAAGATTTTCTAGACATCTGAATTAAGGGACTAAAATGTATGATAAACCTTCTTTATTAATTATCGGTAATTCTAACGTTGGGAAAAGTTCAATTACTAGACTGTTATTACCAAACCCTAGGTTATTTAAAGGTAAAATTGGAAAACATCCAGGGAGTACTTTATTATTCAAACCCATAGATTTACCAAACTTACCATATAAGATCATAGATCTTCCAGGATTTGGATATACGCGTCATACTAGTCGACGAAGAGGAGAACATATCAGAAAACAAATAGTAGTTCATGTCGAAAAGTATCATGATAATTATTTTCTAGGGCTTGTAGTAATTAACGTGTTAAGAATTGAAGATGAGCTTGATAGATATTTCATAATAAATAAATCCACTATTCCTTTAAGTTTTGAACTAATTCAGTTTTTAAATGAATTCGAAATCCCTTTATTAATTATTATAAATAAAATTGATAAACTTACCATTTTCGATAAAGAAAGAATAATTCAGAAATTTATAAAATCTGCTAAAAATTTCGGTATTAATTTAATCCAATTACATGATTATAAAAATAGGAATAAGCTAAAAGTTCCCTACTTAGAATTTTCAGCCCTAAAAAAGGAAAATTTAAAAGAGTTGAAAAAGACAATTCAAAAACATCTAATATAAAAACACTTTTCACTTAATTCCTAAATGATTAGAAATAAAGCTCTTCAATTCACTGAATTTTGTTATTACTTTAAATTGTGGGAATTCATCTCTTACATTATTAGATGGTCTAAAAAGAATTCCATAATCCGCTTCCTTTAACATTTCAATATCATTATAGGAATCTCCAACCGCAATAACGTTGTAATTTAGGGCTTTAAATGCACTTATCGTTTTCTTTTTCATATTCTTTAATCGCAAATTATAATTAGTGATAAAACCATCTTTATCGATTTCAAGATTATGACAGAATATCATTGGATAATTGAGTTTTTGCGCAAGTGGTTTGATAAATTCAACAAAACTATCGGTAACGATTATAACTTGAGCACAATTTTGAAGCCATTCCAAGAATTCAAACGAATCCGGCAAGAGATCAATTTTCTTGATTATAGCTTGGAGATCATATAAACTGATTTTATTTTCTTTAAGAATCTCCAATCGTTGTTTCATAAGAACATCGTAATCCGGAATGTCTCTTGTTGTTAAGCTCAACCTTTCAATTCCATACTGATTGGCGACAGTTTCCCATATCTCTGGTGTAAACACTCCTTCTAAATCTAAACAAACAATAAACATCACAAGGGGAAAATAATGGGATCAATATGAATTTTGTGATCTTTAGTCTAAATAGTGATGGCTAAGAAACCTTTTATGGAGAATTTATCTTTGGGTCTTTATCTTTATCCCAGTTTACAGCAAATAAAAAATCTCTACTTGCGTGATTTTTATAAATCAGAGGAAAGCCACTGACTTTTTGAAATTTTAGAGCAAAATCTTCTAGATAATTGTATTCGGGGAAATAATATTGCGGATTTTCATTACTTTTTAGTCGTTCCTTTATTAATAAAGCTTTAGCTTGAAGGGTAAATCCTTTTATTTCAAAAAAATTAGGATTTGTATTCTTAATTAATCGGTAATAATCCTTTAAGTAATCTTCGTTAATATTAAGGTTTTTTATAGCTGTGAGTCTTACAACAGTTCTACACGATAAAGTGTTTACCAGATCTAAACTTTTATTTATTTTCTGCCATCCATTCTTTATCATTGGGCGACAAACTTGTTTGTAGATAAGTTCATTCGGTGCGGGTAAAGTTATATATAATTGACTTGGAAGTGTTTCGAGTTCATTAATTCGTTCTGGTAGTGTTCCATTTGTAACAATGAAGGTTGACATTGACCGATTCTTGAATTGCTTAACAAAATCAGATAATTTTGGGTATAAAAATGGTTCTCCATCAAGAGAAATAGCAGCATGATTAGGTGTCATAGCTTCACTATGAGTTTGCATTATTTCATCTGGGGTGGTTAGCGCCCGGTTAATTAAGATTTCAATTTCTTCTCGAGAGTTAATACAACATCGAATATCGTCATCTAGTTCATAATGAATGTTATTTTTCGTATTAACAAAATGCTGATTTTTAAGAAGATTTATAGCTCTTTCAATTTTATTTTTTGAAACATGAATTCCATTCATTAATGAATTTAGACTATGTGAATCATCCCTATTTAATAGCATATAATAAAGGATATCTATCATTATTTCATAGTTATCAAGATATCTTCTTAATGGTAAATGATTCGTAATAATATCTTTATGATGTTGTAGCATTTCTTGAACTATATCTTTAGGGTCATCTGGTTCCACAGAAAATTCACTCCCAAGAGATCCTACTTCAATATCTCTCCAGCAAAAGACACATTGATGATTACAAAAAGGTAGTGAAGGAGTATTTTGTAAACATTTGTGGCTTTTTATTCCAAAGACTCCCTTATAACAATTTCGATTATCTCTTCCTGTCATTAACCGTTGTTCTAGCCAATGACATGGTTTGATGGAACTGTGCCTGTTCTCCCCTATAATTCTGTAAGTCGTTTTTGTATACGTCTCGACAAATTTAGAGGTGATTCGATTGTCAAGAATGAAACCTTTTCTCATTAAAATACCTTATCGAACTCGTGTTTCTCAATAATTTAATTTAAATTAATAAATAATTGTATTTAATTAAGATATTAAATTATATTCTTAAAAAATATAAGTTCTGCGGTAATTAGTACTGAACTTTTAATTTATAATTAAAATTTAATAATAGATTAAGTAGAATAATTGTTATTACGGTCTAAGATGTTAAATAAAATCAAGAGTGAATTATTGAATTTTGGTCTGAAGTTTATTTCAGTTGATGAGAAAATAGTTAGAATGACATTAGAAACGGGTCCTTCAAATATCAACGAAATTGTTATACTTCCTGCCATAAAACTTGTAATGCAGAAAGTGCTCTCAAAATTACAAAACAAAAATAGATATGGGAGAGTCTATAATGGAGAATTGAATGGTGTTAAGGTTAGTGTAATCCGCTCATTAATAGGAGCTCCTAACTGTGCAATCGCAGTAGAATGTCTGAGACGATGTAAGACAAAAATAGTAATCCGTTTAGATGTTTGTGGCGGAATAGAAGATGGAAACTCAAAAATTGATATTGGAAATATTTTAATTCCGCAATCCGCTTATTGTGATGATGGTACGAGCCCCCAATACATAAGAGAGCATCCCTCCTTGGTGAACAGTTTAGAGTATGTCTCAAATCCAATTTCTAAATTTCAGAACCTCTTAACAGGTAATCAAACAGTATTTATTTCACATCCTAATAAGGAATTGACTGATTTATTAGTAGAAGAAGGAAAATCACATTTTTCTGATAGAGTGAAGCGAGTAAGATTATGGACTACAGACGGATTATTTTGTGAATCTCTCGATTTTATTAGAGCTTTACGATCAAGCAGTATTCAAGCTATTGACATGGAATCTTCTATTTTATTCTTATTAGGTAAATTATATAATTTAAAAACAGCATCACTACTATCTGTAACTGATCTACCCGGTGATTCGAAATTTGATTTACTTACTTCTAAAGAGATCCATCCTGATATGGAAAGCGGAATTGATAATAGTATAAAAATATTAATGAAAACTTTACCAAAAATTAAGTATAACATTTTATAATAATAAAAAATTTCCTAATCATTCCTATAATCCTTGTAAAAGAGTTCTAAAATCGGGTTCTTTAAAGAATTCATTATAAACCTTTAATAATTCGATGTTTACTAGTAATATCTTTTTTCCCGCTTTGTTTTTTGTTGATCTTACTAAATTAAGTTCTTTTAACTTATTTAGATGGTAAAGAATGGTTCCTGGATAAATATCAATAGCTTCCCCAATCTTGGACACTGAAATTGTCTCATCTTTTAAAATTTCTTCCAAAATATTAAGGATCATTGAGTTTAAAAACACGATTTTATACCTATCATATTCATCTGGAACATCATGTAAAAAATAATGAAGAGTTTTTCCAATTTTTTTTGACCGTATAAGATTAAATCGCTCTAGAGTCATAACATGTTTTAAAAAAGGAGTTCTTGTAATATTTAACTCCTTTTCAATCCGTTCATCTCGAGCATGGATCCCCGGATTATCTCTTATGAAATTCATAATTTTAACAAGTTTTTCATTAGTAAGAATTTCTAATTTTGTTCGTCTTTCATTTGTAACAATCCATGTCTTTTCTTCTAATGCACGGATCGCTAGAAAAATTTCTTCTTTACTATATCCTTTTTTATAAGATAGCTTTGCAATACATTTAGCATATAACTTTTCGATTATTGGATATTTTTGGATTTGACCCTCAGATTCAATTTCGAATTCGGCGTCATACCTCTTTAATTTTAAAATATCTTGCGCGATTTCTAGCACATCTTTTTCTATTTCTGTTAATTCTTCAACTATTTGCTTCTCCTTTATTTTCTTCCCTTTGAGTTCCTTTACTTCTCCCAAGGGATGAAAATCTAAACGCCTAAACGAACTCTCCTCTAACTTATCCTCATTATCTTGTTTTTTTACTTCTCTCCTTCTTTCTAGCGACATTTTAGGCGTTTTCCTCTAAAAATTGGACAAATTTTAACTGTTCATCCATATCCATTACTTTTAATTGCTCTACAATTTTATCCATATGCTTTGGATCGACACTTGGCAGCTTACGGATTCTTTCAATTAACTTTTTCGGTATTTCTTTGTATAGATCGACAATGGCTTCAATGTACTTGATCTGCTCTTCCTTTGTTAAGAATGCAAGCTCTTCCAATAATTCTCTCTTTTCTTTCTTAGAAAGATCAAGGTTGATTATCTGCTCTCTCAAATCTCTTGATAAGACTGCAAATATTTTAGTAAAATACTCTTTTACTAATTTCTTATCTTTTTCATCCTTTACAGGTAATAGTGATTCGTGTAATTTTAATTCGATATCCTTTCCTTTCTTTTCCCTAATTTCTAGTAATTCCTCTGGTTCATCAATTTTTACTAATTTTTCTTCAGTTTTAATTTCTATAACAGGCGCTTCTTTTTCTTTAGGTGATAATTCAGTTGGTATTGGTTGCGTCGTAGGCTCTAAGAATTCTTTTTCTTTCTCTTCAGAGTCAGGTTTTAATGGAGCTTCGATTTTTTTATATGGATGAGGTGCATAAGCGGATTTTTCTTCTATTGGTGCAATTTGAGGTCTTTCAACAGGTTTTCCTATGAAAAGGAAAAATAATAAAATTCCTTTAAGCAAAACAAATATCCCTGCAGCATAGAAAACTACTCCCATTATACCAATGATTATCGTTTTAATTGCATCTCCAATATCGAAGGTTTGCTTAATCCCTATTGAAGATCTTGAATTTCTGTCAATCAATAGAGCTACAGATGAGATGATTAGCAAACCAACATATATTATTAATATTACTGGGATTTCAGGATAGAGGGGAAATGGGATGGTAATTGTTTCTCCTACAGGGAGATAAATCCCAGCAGATAGCGCTGAAAATATTCCTATAAGAACTATTACAAAACCTGCTTTACTGGAAAAATAATTAATAGAATCTTTTGCTAACAAGCCGTAGTCATAAATCTTAAGATTTTTATTTTTCGAGTTAACAATAACATAAATAAAAATAGAAATACCTTTTAACAAAATTAAAACTCCCGTTCCATATAGTATACATCCTAAAATCCCCCAACAAAAGGAATCAAGGAAAATCTCGTCATATTTTTTATCTCTAATTTTAGGAGAAATATATGCTCTATCATACACTAACAAGAGAATTCCTATTAATCCCGGTAAAAATCGATTAATAAGGATAAAATCCCAGTTTCCTAAATCGAAAGCAATTTCAGCAATCAAACCTAATGATATAAATGTGAAAAAGAACAATGGTAAAAATGAAATTTTGTTTAAGAATTGAATTATCTTATCAAAACTCGAAGATTCTTTCTCAGATAATGCAATTTTACCACTAATTTTTCTGGTAATAGGTGTTGGGGCTGGTCTAAATTTCACACCTTCTAGATTAAAAGGAGAACCACACCGTTCACAATAAACTTGAATATGATTATTTATTAAATTTGACAATTCATTTGGGAATTCATACCCACACTCCCTACAAATAAAAGTCTTTGCCATCTTTTGAAATTACACCTTATTAATTAAGTTTTTATTTACTCACTTTAATGTTTTTTTATATTTTATTTAAATAGGAAAAAATCGAATTACTGACCAGACAAAATCGAGGATTCTTGATATTGAATTAATCTTTGACCTTTTCCGCAGTTATCACAATATGCGAAATTTCGAGAGAGTAAATGGTTAATCATTCTTTCCGACATTATTTTACCACATCCACTGCAAAACATAATCCTATTATTATAGGTTACCTTATTCGGAAGTTCTTCCTTTTCAATTTGAATGTTGGGCTTTTTCTCTCCTGAAACTAGCTTATAAAATCCCTTACTTATTTTATAGAACAAGAGACCAATACCTTTAAGTAGATAATAGACACCTTTCAAAATATAGTAAATTAAGTAAGCAATTCCCTTTATGATGTAATATATTAGAGTTATTATTAAAGTTAGTAAGGCAATAATTCCTATAATTGATAGAATTTGCCCATAAATCGGTTGTGCTACATACCAATTAATAAACTCATTGTACCATAAATATAAATTATCTAGAATATCTCTCCATTCCATTTTTAATCATTTCTATATATTTTTACTGTTAAGTTACAAGGATTAAGGGTTAATTTTAAAAAATTTGGGGTCCAATATTTATGAAAAACTTGTTTGTTATCCCCAACATCAATAAAATAGTTAAAAGACGGTTCAAGTAATTTTGATAATTTTTTGCCAATCTATTGAAGAAACAGTATTGTGGAGAAAATGATCATCATCTACGATATGATATTCTAAATTAGCAAATAATTGCTGTGCTCTTTCTTTTGCTGGCTTATAGGGGACTGTTCTATCATATTTACCATGATAAACTATCACAGGAACCTCAACAGGTTTATACATATTTACTTTAAGCTTCCGAGATACAATAAAGGGGGCTAATAATATCAATTTACTTACAATATTAGGGTTATTAAGTGTATATATGCTTGCCATCAGTCCCCCAAAACTGCTTCCGATTAAAATCCAAGGCTTTTTTTGCGATAATATCTTATTCAATTCTTTCATTCGAATCTCTAATAAGTCATATATATTTAAACCAGGATCAAATTCCTTAAAATCTGGAGAAATAATCTTTGGGATCACGTTTCTTAGCAATCTTCCTTTGAATCCTTTACCTGAACTTTCAAGACCATGGATATAAATAATATTCTGCATAATATTCTCTTTTTATTCACTCTTCTTCCTGTTTAGAGAGATAAGGATAATCTTCTTCTCTCAATAATTTCATTTCTTTCTTCTGCCCAAAATACACTAATACAAAAAAAATACTGAAGTAAATTACAAGAGCTAATAGGGTAATCATATAATACCTATAAGTAAACGACATAATATGAAGAGCGCTACCAAGTATAAAGCCTGTGAATAGCCTGGACGCGGTAGTGCTCTTTCTTAGTAAAAGTCTTTGAGTTCCCCAATCGGTCATGGCGGGTATAGGTAAAATCAAAATCAGAATTAGAGCAATCTCACCACTTAATTCTGTACGGAATATCCTTTCGAGTAAATAAGTGAGAAACATCGAGGTTAATCCTCCTAAAACAACTCCCGAACACCTCGAGCAAAAAAAGACTTTTGTGCTTCCAAATTTAAGATAAAAAGTATGATCAGATGCAGAAATGGGGTGATGAGTCAAAAAAATATAATAGAGTTGTTTTTCACTCGCTGCAAAAACTCTATCATAAAGAACCAACAATATTGGAACGATGAAAATGATTGATATAAGAGCTTGAGTAAAAAATTTGAATGCGTAATTTATAATCAAAATTTCTAAAGGGATTTGGTTAGGTAAAAGCAGAAGATGAGATAGGATAATAACTCCCGATACTACGGACACACTTATGACTAGAGCTAAAAATGAATAAAAGATTTTAATCCTTTCATGGTATTTTTTTGGTCTGTATTTATAAAATCCAACAGCGAATCCTAAAACCGCTATAATCAAACACCACTCAATATGTATTTGATGATAAAAAGCTAGTTGATAGAGAATTTCAGCAATAAATCCGTCAAATAGACCATGGATTGAACCCGCTAACACTGAAAGAAATGTAAACAGTAATAAAGTGAATCCGAAACTTAGGATGAATTCTTGAGAGCTAATAAATATCGTGGAAATTGAACCAAAAAATTCTGATGTGTAGATATAAGAAATAATAATAAATAAGCTGATTAATAGATTTAGAAAAATCAGACGAAGATATCCTGTTTTCTCTACTTCTTTAACAATTGTATTCAAAGTACTATATTTCTCTCTCTTTTCAGGTAATAATCTTAATTTTTGTTAATTAAAAATAATGTCAAGTTCTTTAATTAACTGTTCTTTGGTTAATTCGAAACCTTTTCTGAGAACCGTTAAAATAACATTTTTGCCCATTGGCACTTTCAATATCGAATCATCCTTCTCTACAATAGATATTCCCTCTTCATTATAATCTAGTTGACGTTTCAAAGCTTGATATGCTTTTTCTTTTGTCCCAAATGCCGCTCTTGATAATTCTGCATAATCTGTTATTTCATCTTTAACCTTCAATAGTAATATACTTTCCTCCACTTGGGTTATAAAGCATTTCTTGGTAACCTCCTTTAAGGCTTGATAATTACGGTGATCTTTTTTACACTGACGGTCGGTTTGATCGTTCTCTAAATAAGTAGGAAAGTTTCTATTGATTATTCTATAAAATTGTTCTTCCGATATATCACTATTCAAAATTAATTTTTTCGCAGAATCAAGGGTTACCTTTATTTGTTCGAGGGTGCCCACACGAGCATCTTTATCAGACCAGTATTTATAGAATGATTTAACAATTGGTCTCACTAGAACATTTAATACTCCGGCGTCTAACTCTGATTCAATTAATGATTTTCCAAAGTTAAGAGATGTATCCATTTGTTCAATCATTCTCTTTTCCAAGATTCTATAGTTCCTTTCAATGTTTACCATATCGATATTACCAATTATTTATTTTATAACTTTAATTCTTAATTATAACTGAATATATGTTTCATTTAGAGATTCAATAAACTCTTCCTTTGTTTTTAAAAATCCTTTTCTTAGAGTTTTTACAATTATTCTTCTTCCTACTGGAATTTTTAGGATAGATAAATCTTGTTCCACGATTTTAATTCCTCTTTCTGTAAAATTTAATTGTTTGATTAAATTTTGCTCAGCTATTTCTTTTGTTTTGAATGCAACGCGACATAAATCACCATAATTATCTACATCTTCCTTTACTGCTAGAAGCTTCACTACTTCTGTAAGATAATTTTTAAAAGTTTCTTTTGCGACATTGGTTATTTTTTTATAATTCCTATGATGTTTACTACACTGTAATGTCGTTTGATCAGCTTCAAGATACTTTTGCATGTTCTTTGCAGCAACTTTTTCAAAATTTTCTTCAGTGGCACCATTTTTCAGTAACTCTAGCCCAGCATCCAAAGTTAAATTAATCTGTTTTAAAGTATTTCCTCTTACATCATTTTGAGCCCAATTATCATAGAATAATTTAACAAGAGGTTTAATTAAAAAGTTCAAAACTCCTGTATCTAATTCCGTGTCTATTAGTCTTCTCCCAAGTACTATAGAATTTTCCATCTGTTGTACCATTCGCTCTTTAATAAGATGGTAATTTCTTTCTAAGTAGTTCAAGGGTTAGCCTCCGAGTACTTCAACGCAAAAATATAAATTCTCAAACTCAATTAATTACTATAAAAAGAGTACTATTCTTTTAAAATAATTTCATAAGTTTTATACTATTAACTTTATGTGTTTTATATAAAAAAAGATATAACAAATTAAAAAAATAAAAAAAATGCCTTTTTTTCTAAAAACTTTAGTTCTTGGGGACCCTGAAACTATTCACTTATATATCTCCAGAGCTTTTGGTGAGCCGGGGGAAGATAAAGAAACATATTTTGAATGGTATAAAGAAATAAAAGTTTTAGATGATATTTGTGATTTAGAAATTGATGCCATAACAAGCCTTACTGCTGATTTAGATGAGATCATACCAATTGTAGATGGTATAATTTATTTCTTAAACCCCTTAAATGAAGAAGAATCCGAAATATTTAAAATGGTTCTTCCAGACATTTTTTCTATAAAAAGGGATATTCCTACGATTGTGATTTTCTACGATCAAAATGGAGTCCTCCCAATGTCTGTAAATGAATTATTAACAGGAGTTTGGGTTAATTATCCTAGTTTAGAAGCTTTTGTCAACCTGTACCCTCATGAATTTCACCATGCCCTTCAATCTCTTTGTTTAGCAATGATCAAGGGTGACACTCCTCTTAATATCGAAAATGCTTGGATGAG
The DNA here is from genome assembly GCA_048940805.1 of Promethearchaeota archaeon. Taxonomy (GTDB): domain Archaea; phylum Asgardarchaeota; class Lokiarchaeia; order Sigyniarchaeales; family SOKP01; genus Loki-b32. The sequence goes on along the minus strand of JBHLOF010000006.1, from coordinate 40,980 downwards.
ATTTCCAATCTTTATTCAAATGGCGAATATATACTTTGAAGAAAAAAATTATTTTTATGCAGCTCAAGCTGTCAGAAAAGCAGCACAAATAGCGGAGATCTATCAAAAGGAGGAGTATTATATCCTATCTGATCAAGCTGCTTACCTCTTCTCAAAAATTAATCTATATCTTGAAGCTAGCAATATTTTAGAGAATATTAATAATCAAAAGTCTAAAAATTTTAAAAAATTATATTTTGATGCTATGGTAAGAGAAGCACACATAGCTTTCAATAAAAAAGAATATGAAATTGCTGCTGTGCAGTATGAAAGGGCTGGACAATGGGCAAGTCTAGAGTTTTTAGAAAGAGATATAATTAGTGAAGCTTTCAAATTGGCTATTAATTCTTGGGTATCCGCTTGTCAAGTTGAAAAAGCATTTGAAATTATTGAAAATTTGCCTCATGAAGAAGGATTACATATTTTAGAACTTGTTACTAAAAAGATTGGAGCAGCAGCTGAATTCCTTGTAGGTATAAACAAAATTGAATTAGCACGTGAACAATTATACAGAGCAATTAAAAAATATCAAAGGGAGGCACTTTCAGAGGATTTAAAATATCTTACTAATAAGCTTACAGAAATTTTAATCCAAATTCTTAGAATTCAATTAAAATCTAGTGAAATATATGCCGCAAAGTATACTTATGATGAAATTGAGAACATGTGGGAATCATACAACGTAGAAAGGATAGATTTAGATTCGGTTTTAAAACAATTAATCAATTCTTTTCTGGAAAAGAATAACTTTGGAATTGCAGCAAATTTAATTAACAAATTAAATTCCTTACCGCTAAAGCAAGATTTAAGTAGGGCTAGTGCAGAATTAGAAGATAAATATCAAGAATCGATTAAAAAAGAGTTCCAAGAATATTTAAAAAAGGGTGAAGAAATCCTCGCTGAATTTGTAAAAACTGAATTAGATATTATCATTGAAATGAATAAAGAAAGAATTGAACAAGCAGAATCATTAGTTAAGCAGGATAAATCCCTCAAAGCCGGAAACCTTTTATTGAATCATGCAAATTACCTAAAAAAAATTGGTAGAGAAGATATAAAAGACCAAATCCTTACAAACTCCTTGGATATTTTTCTTGAGGGTGAAATTTATGAAGAATTTTTTAATTCTTTCTATGCCTTATCAAAAGAAATGAAAGAGAAATACCTCATAAGGATTTTCCCTAGTTTTATTCATAAGTTACAAAATATTGAAAAATTTGAAAATTATGGAAGGATTGAAAAAATTTTAGAGGAATCAAATCGAATTTATCGTAATCATTCACTCTATGATAATTCAAAAGAAATCAGTTTAGTTTTCATTAAAAATATTAAAAAAGAAGCTTTAGCAATAATTAGTACCGAAGAAAATATATCCGGGATTGATAGGGCAGTTGAGCTAGTAAAAAAGGCTACAAAGATATTATCCGCATATTTTGATAAAGAGGAGCGATCTCAAATAAATTTTGACGAAATCTATAAAAAAATATCCGAAATATATATTGAGATAGATGATTTACACTCTGCTCAAACATATAACGATAGAATTGAGAATATGACATATAATAAAGAAATACATAAAAAAATCGCGGAATTAGAAGCAAAAAAGAGTGAAGCGCGGACCAAAAAAGCGGAAGAATATCGTAAAGGGGAAGAATTGGAAGAAGCACTTTCAATAATCAAAAATAAAGCAAGAGAAGCTCTTTTGGATCAAGGGAAAGAATTAAAAGAAAGAAAGGCATTAAGAAGAGCTTATTTTCATGAAGCCATAAACCATCTTGAAAATGATGAAATTGATAAATCAATCGAAGTGTATAAAAAAACAATTAGTCAACTAAATAAGATAAAGAAATACAAATTAGCGGGAGTTTCTTTAGCAGTCGTGTGTTTATTGTTGATAAAAGAAGAAAAATTTAATGAAGTTAGAGAAATCCTAGAAAATACAAAAGAAAAACTTTCTGGATTAGGAGATTTGTTTTCCAAAACTTTTCCAGTAACTCTTACAGAATATATCATCCAAATAAAGAAACATCAAGATGAGAATAAAGTCAAAGAGGCTATCTCTTTTATAGAAAATCTCCCTCTATTTAAAGAAGAATTGAAAATACTATATGATTATTTAGGGGAAGAGTATAAGAAAGATATTAAACCTGAAACTTTCGAGAAATCTTTTGCGGAAGACAAAATAGAAGAAGAACCTTTAGATAATCTTTCAAGGGAACAAAAAGGCGAATTATCCAAGATCCAACTTGAAATTGATCAAAATTTTGGGAAGATAGAATCAAAGATGGGAGATATAAGACGTGAAAAAGATGAATTTTTTATTAAACGAAAAGCTATGAAAAGGCGATATTATAATGAGATATTGGATATGTTAGAATCACAAAAATTCAAAGAAGTTGCAACAAAATATTATGATTTAGCAATTGCATTATCTAAAAGAAAAGATTTGAAAACTAGTGCTCTACTTATACTTTTACATGGACTAAGTTTGCTAAAAGCCCAAGAATCGTATTCAATAATAAAAAAAAGCGTCGATGATTTCCTAAATAGTTTAGGGATTAATAAGAGTGTAGTGAAAGATACATTCTACATTATGGTTATTTTTTTTATATTAGACGTAAAGATATATACTTTGGATAAATATCTTCCAAAAATTAAAGGGATCTTAGATATTCTTCCATTGTTTATTGAGGAAGAAGAACTCATAAACATTTAATATATTTGGTAATCAATCTACAATATTGGCATACTTTTGGAGATCTTTTACCCTCATTCGTAATGTAACTTCGGTCACACGAGCTAATTTTGAGATTTCCTTCTGTGTTCTGTTTTCATTGCTAATTTTTGAAGCAATGTAGATAGCCGCAGCAGCAATACCTTTAGGATCTTTACCTGCGGAATTAAATCCACTCTCTCTTGCTTTATCAATCAATTTAACAGCAATATTCCTACATTGCATAGAAAGTTTCAATTCCTCATTAAATTTATCAACATAACGATCTGCAGAGAAATGTTGGACTTTCATGCCTAATTTTGGAAGAACTTCCATGAGGATTAAGCGGTAACTTTTAATGACTTTTTTCTTCGGAATTTGTGCGACTTTAGTGATTTCTTCAGCGGTTCTAGGTATACCATGAACTCTTAATGCAGCAAAAATAGAGGCTGATAATAAAGTATCGATACTTCTTCCCATTGTTAACTTCTTTTTAACTGTTTGGGTATATATTCGAAGGGCATCGTCAGCAACCGCATCTGGGATTCCTAATCTTTTTTGTAATCGCTGCAAATTTGGTAACGCTATCCATAAATTTCTCTCATAACTGGTTGTTAATGATCTATGGATTTTGGCTAGTCGGTTAAATTTAGACTTGTATTTTGGACTTAATAAAGTACCTCTTGCGTCTCGTGATCCTCTTATAATTGTTCTTGGACCAATAGGGCTATAAACTCTTTCACTACTTTTACGTTTCTGAATTTCTTCTTGGGTAAATGCTCTTCGTGGGCTGTCATCTAGAATTCTCGAATATACAAATCCACAGTTTAAACATACATAAAATCCATCTTCTTCACTAATTTTTGAACTATCACAACAGGGTGGCCCTTCCTCACCATTTTCTTCAAAAAAATCGTCATCTATATTATGAGACGGCATAAATACTTATATTAAATAGAGTTGAAATAGGAACTTTCCATTTTTAGTATAAAATACATAATCTAATATATATTTAAGTGTGATCAATAAATTAATTAAGTTGAGAAAATTTAAATCAAAATCTTTTTAACTAGTATCATAAAAAGATTATTAATATAGTAATAAAAACAGAATTAACCTATTAATATTTAAATAATCCTTGATATAATATGTCTTCTGAAAGTTCCGATATAATCAGCGTGTTTTCTAAGTTTTTAGATCCTAAATCCGCAAAGCTTAATAAATTACATTCTATTGATGATATCTTAAAGTTACCTCTTCAATCATATAAGTTTGTAGATAAGGAAGAATCAACAATAATGAAACAATTGTTAGAAATTTCTAACATAGGAGATGCTTCTAAATTGGATAAGGAAAATCCATTTGGAAGTTTGATGAGACTAGAAGAATCAGACGAATCGATAGAATTGACAGAAAATTTAAAGGAAAAGATTGAAGAATTAAAAAAGAAATATCCTACCTTAGAAAAAATCCTCAAGAAAACCATTACTATTAGTGCCCTTATAGCAAGTGTTGATGAAGAAAAAGAAGGAATCGAAGTAAATGGACAAAAAGTACTTGTTGCTGGACTTGATGAGGCAGGTAAAACAGCTACACTTTCAAAATTTGGTGGCCGGTTAGGGATAAGCGATACAATTGTAACTCAGCCAACGAGAGGGGTAGTTCGGATGAAATTTGGTAGTTCTAACTTGAACCTTTTTATATGGGATTTGGGAGGCCAAGAAGAATATCGAGAACGGTATTTAAGTAATCCAGAACAATATTTTATCCAATTGGATTTACTACTTTATGTTATAGACGTACAAAATCCGGAAAGATTCGATGAATCCCTTGAATATTTTGATAAAATTCTTGATTCGATAATAATGCTTGAAGAAAAACCTTATGTCTTAATCTTTATTCATAAATTTGATCCAGATATAAAGGGGAATCCAAAAATCCAGTTAAATGTTGAACTACTAAAGGATAACCTAAATGAATTAATAAAAAGTAAGGATTATGAGTTTGATATAGAGATCTATTTAACATCGATATATTCAATGATCTCCCGGGAACCACAATTTGCGAAATATATTAAAAATCTTATGAGTTCTCATTATTCTCTCACAGATCCAACGGTTAAAAAGGTTGAAGGCCTTGGAAAGACTTTAGAAGAAACTCTTAATGCTGTTATTCGTTTATCAGAAAGCATTTCCACCCAACTAAATGATCTCGATAGTCGTCTTCGTGCCTTAGAGGCTGGAGCATTTCAAGCCGCTCAAAGTGGTTTACCCTTAGAAATATCTAATCCTGCCCAAAGCACAGCTAGACAAGGAGAAAATGCAAGATTAAATGTTCTCAACGAATTAAAAGATCTTTTTAGTAAAAGAAGAAGTTTAGACCTTTAGGAGTAATCCATTTATTTCTTAAAGTAATCTCTAATCCTTTTATAAGTAGTAAATAAAAAGATTATTAAAAATACGAGAATAGTTAAGAGTATATACCCAATATTGTTGCATAGCATTGAATTAATTTGTTGATATTCAATATCATTTATGAATAGTTGCTCAAAAAACAATACAACTAACTGGAGCAATGGGGCAACACCATAAATCGATACGAGAAAACCAAGGAATCCTAAGAAACTCCCAATAATCACATCAGTGGGGTAGTGAACTCCTAATTGAATTCTTGAAAAACATACTAAAATTACCAGACACAGCATAAGAAGAGAAACTAATAGTGAATGTAAAAAAAAAATTCCTATCAATAAGCTGTAAGCAGTAATATTATATGAATGCCAAGAGGGAAAACTTCGGGAGTTTGGTTTTCTCTCAAGAATTAAAATTTTATCCTCACCCAATCTTTCAAATGGCCTTGCTCTATTGAATACCTTTTTTAAAATTGCAATAAACAGTACACCAGTTAAAAAAATTGCAGATATGTGAGTTAACAAAAAAGGATCATACCAGATGAGTAAAAAAAATGCAATTAACGAAATCCAGAGCGTTTCTCTTCCAAAAAAAGATATAAACCTAAATATGACAGTGAGAGTTTTTCCCCCAAGACTATTATATTTTATAATTACTTTTTGATCCCAGTCATCAATTTTATTATAGAATTCTTTCAATTCCATGATTTTAAGCCTGGCTATTAATTGAATTTAAATATACGTACGCTTCTTTCACTTTAGGAATCTGTTTCTCAAAATAGTCTAATGAATGGGAATCCGATCCAACGAAAAACTTAGCTCCCTCTTTTATTAACTGAGAAATTATGCTTTTAGAAGGAAATGGGCGTCCGATCGGAAATCTTTCACCGGAAATATTATATTCAACTGCAATTTTACTTTTTATGCATTTTCGACCTAATTCCAAAACTCGCTCTTCAGATACATCACAATCTTCTGTTGGTTTAATATCATTTTCATTGATATAGCGAAAAATCGTATCAAGATGGCAGATATTAGAAAAGATTTTTGAATTAATCATCAACTCACAAGATTCAAAATATTCATCTATTACTGTTTTTATACTTCTTCTTTCCAATAATTCAAGAAGTTTTACTCTTGTTGTAACGGGATAACCAAGAATCCATTCATGAATAGTTCCTCCTATAAAATCTAACTCTTTTCCATAATCGTCCATGAATTCTAATAATTCAATTTCTTTATCTTTATAATATTCAACTTCAAGTCCACTTAATATAAAATCATATGTCTCCTTCAACTCATCAATTTCTTCAAGGTAATTCACAATATTCCCATTTGAAAAGGGATTGTGTTTATCGTTTTCAATAGAATAGAGTTCAAAATGGTCAAGAAAACAAATATTTATTTCATGAATTTCTGCAATCTTGGCATAATCTTCGAACGTGGGTCCATCAATGTCAATATCCGTACTCCAATTGGCAGTATGGACATGATAGTCTGTGAATTTAAACTTCATAATCTTACATTTTGAATAATTAAGAAAGAAAAATAAAAATAATGATTACTTAATCATCTGAATCATCTTGGCTAAAAAATACCTCATAGAACAGTTCTTTCTCCCCGTGTTCTGGAGGAGTTATTTTCGTGTACCCTCCTCTTTGAATAATACGAACTGTGCTTTTATTTTGAATATGAATTGTCCCGTAAAATCCTTTTATCCCTTTTTCCTTTGCAATCATAATTAGATGTTGGTAAAGAAACGACCCTATTCCCTCTCCTCTCCATTGTTCAGATACAATAAAACTATATTCTGCCATATTTAAGGACGGATTTAAATAATAAGTTGCGTTTCCTATCATTTTCTCATTTCCAATTTCCCCCGTAAAAGCCCCAATGGAGAAAATTTTATCATAATCTATATTTACTTCATCTTGAGTTTTAGAATGAGTAAATTCTTTCCTTATTTCGAAAAATCGGAGATATCGGTCTGTTTCATTCAGAGTATAATATAATTCTTTCAAGAGGGGCTCATCGGTGGTCTTAACGGGTCTAATCCTGATCTTCTCATTATTTCTTGCAGTATATATTGTTTCATAACCAGAAGGATATAAACAAATTCGTCCCTCATCGTCACACGGAAGTAGTTGGTCCGAATAAATATATTTTAATTTCTTTGCTTCATCCAATAATGATTGTCGAAAATCTGGGTGAGCTATACATATCAATTCAAGAACCCTTTCTCGAATTGTTTTTCCATGAAGATATGCTACACCCCATTCTGTTACAACGTAATGCACATCACCTCGAGATAACATTATACCCGCTCCTTCATCTAAATGCGGAACTATTCGTGATCTTTTGCCATCTCGTGAAGTTGAAGGAATTATTATTATTGGTTTACCTCTTTTTGAAAAGGCAGCTCCTCTCATGAAATCAATAGTCTCTCCTAATCCTGAATAAAATTGATAACCTTCTGTAGCAGCATTTACTTGCCCAGTAAGGTCTATTTGTCTAGCTGAATTAATGGAAACCATTTTTTTGTTCATACCGATATTAACGGGATTGCAAACATAATCTGATGGAAAAAATTCAATATAAGGGTTATTGTGGACAAATTTGTATAACTTTTTAGTACCTAGAGCATAGCTTGTGATGATTTTTTCAGGATGAAAATTTTTTTTTCTGCTTGTGAGAATCCCTTCTTCAATTAATGGTATTATGTTATCCGTAATATAATGAGAGTGCATCCCAAGATCTTTTTTTTCCTTTAAATACAATAGCGCAGCGTTTGGTAAATCACCAAATCCTATATGAATAGTTGATTTATTTTCAATTAAATTAGATAAGTTTTTACCAATTCTTTCGGCTATATCATCTGGTTCATCAAAGAAAAATTCTAACAAAGCTTGGTCGTTATAAACAAAAAAATCAATTTCTTTCATATGGATAAAACTATTTCCTAGGGTGCGAGGCATTTGTGGATTGATCTCAGCAATAGTTAAGTAAGAAGATTGAGCAAGCGGTTTTGCGATGTCTACATTAATCCCTAATGAGCAAAATCCAAATGGGTCGGGTGGAGACACTTGGATAAGAGCAACGTCTATATGCTTTCTCCCAGTCAAAAACAGAGAAGGAATTTCACTAGCGTAAATAGGGGTATAATCTGCTTGTCCATTATTGATTTCTTCTCGGAGAGTTGAACCGATAAAAAATACATTATGTCTAAAAAGATCCTCGGCTTTATCTTTAAAATATTTCTCGGGACCAATTGATAAAAAATGGAGAATTTCAATATCAATCAAAACCTCTGAATGCTTAATCAATTCACTTGTTAGTAATTGCGGCTCAGAACATCCAGAATCAATAAAAACTGTGTTTCCAGGAATTATTTTCTTTATAGCATTCTCTGTAGTAATTTCTTTATTCTTCCATTTTTTTCTCCAAGCCTCATCAAATGTGTTACTTTTTAACATTAGTAAAATTAAAACGAATTTCTTTTCTTTTTAAATTATAAAATTTGACTCCCGTCTTTTTATTAAATGTGTTTTCATCAATATAATGTTTTTGAAATTATAAATAAAATGTTTAAATTCCATTCATTTCTTTTTTGAAGTAGAAGATTTCATTTAAAAAATAATAAATTAATTTTAAGAAAAAAAAGCTAGAAAAAAATTATAAATAATAAGAATAGATTTAAAATCGTGAAATACAATGTCTAAAGAAGAAAGGATGGAAAGCATTCTTACTGAAAACCGTATTTTTAATCCTGTTGACCTCAATCCAGAATACGCTAAAACCGGAATGTCAATGGAAGAATACAAAAAGTTATACAAACAATCCATAGAAGATATGGAAGCATTTTGGAGTGAACAAGCTAAATCACTTGATTGGTTTAAACCTTATGATAAAGCATGGGAAAAGACCGATTTATTTCCAGGTAAATGGTTTGTTGGTGGAAAACTGAATGTGGCCTATAATTGTATAGATAGACACGTAAAAGCAGGAAATGGGAATAGACTTGCTCTTATTTGGGAAGCTGATGAACCCGGTCAAGTTAGGACATATACTTATGAGGAATTATTAAAAGAGGTTTCAAAGGTTTCAAATGGAATGAAAGAATTTGGACTAAAAAAAGGAGACAGAGTAACCATTTGGTTGCCTATGATTCCTGAGCTTGCAATTATCATGCTGGCATGTGCAAGAATAGGTGTTATACATTCAATTGTGTTTGGTGGATTTTCTAAAGAAGCAGTGAAAGACCGAATAGAAGATTCTGATTCTCGACTTCTATTTACAAGTGATGAGACATTACGAGCTGGTAAATTCTATCCTAAAATGGCAGATGTCGTTCAAATTATCGATGACGTGCCAACTATTGAACATGTTATAGTAGTAAAGCGTTCTGGGCGAGAGATACCTCATACAAATAAAGATATCTGGTACCATGACTTTATTAAAGGGATGAGTGAAGAGTGTGAACCTGAGGTAATGGATTCTGAAGATACATTGTTCATTTTATATACTAGCGGAACAACAGGTAAACCAAAAGGAGTGAATCATACTACTGCTGGATACCTATTATATACGTCATTCACCCATAGAGTAGTCTTTAATTATCATGAAGGAGATATCTGGTATTGTACAGCGGATATCGGATGGATTACAGGGCATTCTTATATCGTGTATGGACCATTGGCAAATGGTGCAACGAGTTTAATGTTTGAGGGAGTTCCAACTTATCCTGATGTTGATCGATTTTGGGATATTGTAGAACATCATAAAGTTACTCATTTTTATACAGCACCCACCGCAATTAGAGCCTTAATGAGATATGGAGAAGAACCAGTGAAGAAACATGATATTAGTTCTCTGAAAGTCTTAGGAACTGTGGGAGAACCTATAAACCCTGAAGCATGGACATGGTATCATAGGGTGATTGGCCAAAGTAGATGTCCGATTGTTGATACCTACTGGCAAACTGAGACAGGGGGATTTATCATGACACCTATAGCCACTGCCACTCCAACCAAACCGGGATCTTGTTGTATGCCATTCTTGGGTATAAAACCAGTTATATTTGACCTTGAAGGAGATGAAGTAACCGAGCCTGATGAGGGAGGATATTTTGCAATGGGGCAACCTTGGCCAGGGATGTTAAGAGATGTTTGGGGTAATACTGAAAGGTTTATATCCACTTATCTTGAAAAGTATCCCGGATATTACTATACTGGTGATGGGGCACGACGCGACGAAGATGGATATTATTGGATATTGGGACGTTTAGACGATGTAATTAAAGTGTCTGGTCATAGAATTGGAACAATGGAAGTAGAATCTGCCATTGTAAGTCATCCAAAAGTTGCAGAGGCGGCAGTCGCTCCATTTCCTCATAAAATTAAGGGACAAGCAATATGGGCATATGTAACGTTAATGCAGGGAGTAGAAAAGACAGAAGAGCTACAGAAAGATATTAAAATGCACGTTAGAAAAGAAATAGGACCCGTTTTTCAACCCGATGTAGTTCAGTTTGCTGATGGACTACCAAAAACTAGAAGCGGAAAAATAATGAGACGAATCTTGAAAGCGATTGCGGCAGGAACCGAAATTGGAAATGTGACAACATTAGCTGATCCTTCAGTTGTAGATAAATTGCTAGAAGACCGGAAAAAAATCGAAACTTAAAAATTTCATTCTTTAATTTTTTCTTTTAATTTTTTTCTCTAAAATTGACAATTAGTTTAAATTTATGTTTAATCTCTAATTAGGACAGTATAATACTATTAACTATAAAAGAAATAGATTTACAAAAAAGTCTACTGCTAAGCCGTATATTAATTATTTGAGTATAATCTTGAAAACTATCCCTACTGGAGACGAAATTGGAAACATACTAAAACATTGAATTATTATAATTGCATTATAATAATCTCTCATCTTAAGACAAATTAAGATGGTGTAAATCTCAATATTATTCAATATTTATTAATGCAAAATATAGAAAAACATTGTATTATAACATTAATTAACTTTAAAAAAAGTAAAAATATACATGACAAGAGATATAGACATAAAAGGGTTCTGTGAATCTCGATTTGATATTGTTAGGGAAGCATTTATCAACAATTTTAAACAATTTGAAGAAATAGGTGTATCATTTGCAGTTACTCTTAACGGAAAACCTACTATAGATTTATGGGCGGGTCACACAGATATAGCAAAAAGTACATCTTGGGAACGAGATACCATTATCACTGTATTTTCAATAACCAAAATAATGACTTCGATCTGTGTGTTGATGCTTGCCGATAAAAATCTCCTTGAATTAGACGCTCCTGTATCTAAATATTGGCCTGAATTTGGAACGAATGGTAAAAAAGCAATAACAATAAGACAAGTTTTAAGCCATACTGCGGGTATTCCAAGCTGGGAAGAATCATTTCCACAGGAAGATCTAGTAGATTGGAGAAAGATGGTCAAACTTCTGGAGAGACAAAAACCATGGTGGGAACCTGGAACAAAAGCAGGTTATCATGCGGTAACATTTGGATTTATACTTGGCGAAATTGTTAGAAGAATTACGGGTAAAACTCTTGGTACTTATTTTCAAGAAAACGTTGCTCAACCATTAAATGCTGATTTCCATATTGGAATATCAAACGAATATGAAAATCGGATGGTTGATATAATACCCCCAGAAGCTCCATTCATCGGTGACACGCTGGATCACGAGTCCATTTTATATAGAATACTTGGAATCCCTGGAGGATGGAACTTAGGTGGTAAAATCACTAAAGAATTTGTTAAATTCTGTAATACACCTAGTTTTCGAAAAGCTGAGATACCCGCTTCAAACGGTTCTTCGAACGCTAGAGCAGTAGCAAGAATAGCCTCTGCAATTTCTTGTGGAGGAGAAGTAGATAATATAAAAATCCTTTCCCAAAATATGTTGGATGAAGCTTTAAAAGAACAGTTTTATGGACCAGACTTTTTATTCATAGATGGTATTCGTTATGGTACAGGATTTGGCCTTCCCTCCAAATGGAAACCTATCCAAAATCCCAATACTCTTTACTGGGGTGGTTGGGGAGGCTCAGTATGTATAATGGATTTGGATGCAAACTTAAGCATTGCTTATGTAATGAATAAAATGAGAATTCAAGATCCTGAAGAAACTCTTAAAAATAAATATGCTTCTGATTCGCGAGCAAACCTGTTAGTTTCTTCTGTATATAAAGCGTTGAATCAATAAATTAAACTACCAATCATGAGTGAGGAAAAAGAAAAGAATAAAGGATATCTAAAATGGCTTTTTACGCACTTAATTAAACAATTCCATTTAGTAGTTCTAGAGATTTTTGGAATTTTTTTTGTTAGTTTAACACTTTCGCTACTACCGATTGTAATCGGGGATATAATTGATAATGTTCTAATAGTCCGTAACTTGGCAAATTTATTGTTTATGCTTGCGATTGGCTTAACAGTATCTCTTCTTTATGCTGTGTCAGATTACGGAGTTATGATGTTAGGACATTTTCTTGGCTTAAAAATCGAGAAAAATATGAGACAAGAGTTTTTTGAAGTGATACAGTCTAAACCATTAAGTTATCACGATAATGTAAGAACAGGTGATTTGTTAGCTCTAGCTACAAATGACGTACGAGTAATTAACACAATGGTCGCTCATGGGAGTTTTTTTATTTATCCATTTATGCAAATTTTTATAACTATATATCTATTGGTTGAATTCTTGGATTTTCGTTTAGCTTTGTTTTGTATCCCATTCCTTCTTTTCTATATTTACTATGTTCTAAAATATCGTAAAAATCTTTCTCCTTATGTCACTAACCGTATGGTGAAATATTCAAATTTAGCAGTGGTTTTGCAAGATTCAATAACGGGAGCATCTGTAGTAAGAAGTTTTACCGCTGAGAAGTTGGAACGAAGAAAGTTTAGACGCTCTGTAGTTGACTTTAAGAATAATATGATAGGTGAAAATAATGTACAGGCTAGATTTTATCCACTCCTAATGCTTAATCTTGTAATTGGGGGTACATTTCTTCTTGGTTCTATATTTGTTTTTCAGAATACACTTAATCCGGGGGATTTAGTCGCAACAAACTTACTTTTAATAGCACTCATCGAGCCTACAAGAATGATCCATTGGTCTACAAATGACATGATGAGTGGATTTGCTGGTTGTTCACGTTTATATAAGTCTCTAATGAAGGAAAAAAGTGAAGTTAACCCTGAAGAATTTAAGAAATGGCCAAAGCAATTCGAGGGGAAGATTGAATTTAGAAATGTTACTTTTATTCATCAAAATGGAGAAAATATCAAGCAGCCTACTCTTAATAATTTGAATTTTACAATTGAACCCTTTCAAAGAGTTGCACTCGTTGGTCCTACTGGATGTGGAAAATCAACTCTTGCCAAATTAATTCTGTCTCTTTATACACCTCAAAAAGGATCAATCCTCTTAGACGGAACAGATATTATTAATTATCCTCTTGAAATTTTACGTAAACATATTGGTTATATTGAGCAAGAAGTTTACCTTTATCCGAGATCAATAAAACAGAACATTGCTTTTGGTAAACCAGAGGCTTCTGATAAAGACATATTAAATGCCGCCAAACTCGCTCAAGTAGATGAGTTTGTGAAAAATCTTCCAAAGGGATATGGTACAATAGTCGGAGAGAGAGGAACAAGACTCTCTGGAGGGGAAAAACAGCGAGTAGCAATAGCTCGAGCTTTTCTAACAGATCCAGCAATTCTCATCCTTGATGATTCTGTTTCCTCCGTAGATAGTGAAACAGAAGAAAAGATTGGTCGTGCAATGGAGAATATCTTAAAAGACAGAACTACAATAATAATAACTCATAGATTGCACACCATAAGAACTTCTGACAAAATTATTGTTTTAAAAAAAGGTGAGATTGTTGCAGAGGGAACTCATGGAGAATTAATACGTGACTCAGAGGATTATCGTCGAATTTTTGGTAAAAAATTGAACCTTACAGAAGCTACAGTTAAATTGGAAGGAGGATAAATTAAAATGGGATTATATGCTGGACTATTGGCTCCTGAACACCAAAGAAAATATTCAGATCTTGAATTATTTATTAGATACATTAAAAGAATATCCCCATTTAAAAAGAGTGTTATAAAAATTGCATTATTTATCGTCATTTCAGCACTAGCGGACATTATTAGTCCATTATTAATCGGATTTGGTGTGGATGAATTAGCTAAACCAAACCCAAATTTTATTTCAGTAATCAGTGCAACAGTAGTTTATATTTTGTTATATGTAATTATTTGGATTATGTTTTTCCTACAATATAAAGAGATAGCTAAATTTACCCCCTTTTTTTCAGAAAGACTCCGTATGGACATTTTTGATAAGTTACAAGAACAAGATATGAGCTTCTTTGATAGAAATCAAACAGGGGGCTTAAATACGAGAGTAACAAATGACGTATCAGATTTCGGAAATATAACTTTTTTATTAGTAGAAACGGTGGGTAATTTAATTCTTAGTGGGTTAACATTTGGTATTCTTGTGTGGCTCAACTTATCTCTTGCCCTTATTGCCTTGGTTACCGTTCCTTTAATTTTAATGTTAATGATTTCTCTTAGAAAATTAGCCAGAATTGTTAGTAGAGCTTATAGAAGATCTCTCGATGAAGTGAATATTGCTATGGTTGAATTAGTAGAGGGGATACATGTTTGCAAAAGCTATGGGCAAGAAGCTATAGTTTCTGAACAATTCAATGATATTAATAAGAAATACTTCAAAACGGGATTCAGATTAACAGCAGTAACACATTTGTGGAGAAGGTTACTTGGAATGATATCGACAATTACCTTTATCATTATTATGTATGTGGGTGGACAACTTGTTTTCGCTGGTATGATGAGCCCAGGAAGAGTTTTTATATTTTATCTCTATTTACCGAGATTTTTTCGTCCTATAATGGTACTCGCTACATTTTTTCCTCAATTCAGTACAGGTATGGCAGCCTATGAACGCATCCTAAATGTACTTGATTCAAAACCGTTTGTTAATCAAAATCCTAACGCGATTGAAGTTGACGAATTAGGAGGAGAGATTGAATTCAAAAATGTAGATTTTAGTTATAAAGAACATGAGTGGGTTTTTAAAGGTTTGAATCTTAAAATAGAAAAAGGTGAAAAACTAGCTATAGTGGGGCACACCGGCTCAGGAAAAACGTCTTTAGTTTCACTCCTTGCACGATATTACGAATTCCAAGGTGGATCAATTATGATTGATGGGATTGATATTAGAGATATGACGTTAGAATCATATAGAAGGAATCTTGGTATGGTTCCCCAAGATGTTTTTCTTTTTTCGGGTACTATTGAGGAAAATATTCGGTATGGTAGACAAAACGCTTCTGAAAATGACTTGTGGAATGCAGTCACTGCTGTTCATGCGGAAGAGTTGATAGAATATTTACCTGAAGGTTTTCAAACTCAAGTGGGGGAAAGAGGAAAAGGTGTTTCGGCTGGTCAAAGACAACTCATTAGTTTTGCTCGAGCATTACTTACTAATCCAAAAATTCTTATCCTTGATGAGGCAACTTCCAGTGTAGATGCTTATACTGAAGCAATCATCCAAGAAGCTCTTGAGGTGTTATTATCAGATCGAACATCAATAATCATTGCTCACAGACTTTCTACTATAGTTAATGCTGATCGAATACTTGTAATGGATCATGGACAAATTGTAGAGGAAGGTGATCATAATTCACTGCTCGCAAAAGAGGGGAAATATGCTCAGCTGTATAAGCAATATTTCGAACATCAAAAACTGGATTGGCGTCCAATTTCGTCAGAAATAGAAATGCAAAAATCAAAAAGCTAGCATGAGGACCTTCTTAATTTTCAAATAGAATTTTTCTTAAATGATTTTTTATATTTAACTCTAATTTGGGATCAGATGGGAAACCTACCTCTATATTATCCTTAATTTCATTGTTCAAATAACTCTCAAGTTTTTTACAATTCTTAAATATAGAAATTAAATGATTAAATTGGTTTTCTATTTTATGGATCTGAGTTAAATACACGTATTTAATTATATTTTTAGCTTCTTCAGTATTATTAGAGCCAATAACTAGTACATTATCATTATTAAATAAATGGCCTAAATAACTAAATATATTAGAATTCCCCCAATTCTCAATTTTGTTTTTCAGAAAGTCTAACACTCCTATAATCTCCATAGGATCTCTATCTTTCTCAACTTTAAAAAAAATGCCACATTTTTCATTTTGTTCATATTCGATGAGTAAGTTTTCTATACATTGAAGAAGTTGTTCTTTCAAATTCATTGGTTATATGGACCGAATATAATTAATTTGATTTACAAGCTCAAATCAGTTTATTAAATAAATAAAAATAAATAAATCTACTTTTATGAATATTTCAATGAACTAATTTCTTTACTTTAATTAAATTTTCACATTCTTGAGGTTATTCAACTTGAACCATAAGCAATTTTTTGAAAAGATCGGAGCAATGGATGGAGAAGAAGCTGCGAAGGAACTATTTTCTGTACTCACAACAACAAATAATTTGGAAACTAAAATAAAATCTATTGATTTTTTATCAAAGCTAGAGGATGATAATAAATCAAGATTACAGGATATAAAAAATGTATTTTTGAATGATGGGCATCCTCAATTACGTATCAAACTAATTGATCTATTTGTTATGACCTATGGGAATGAAGGTATAAAATTTCTTAAAGAACAATATAAAAATTGTAGTGATGGTACTGTTAGAAAAAACCTTGTTCAAAAAGTAGGGGTATACGATCTTGATGGTTCAATACCCTTTTTGATTGATGCATTAGGAGATCCAAATACTGAGGCCGCAGAGTTAATCATTGATTTTTTGGGTAAATCTGGAAAGGGAGAAGCTCTAATACCTTTAATTGAACGCTTACACTTCAGAAATCCTGAATTATATAATCAATTAATCAATTCAATTGTGAAAATTGGCAATAAAGGATATCATCAATTAATTTATGATTATGTTAATACTGATGATATATCAATTAAAAGAGAAATCCCTGTAATTTTAGGAAAAATGGGAAACAAGGAGAGTGAAACTGTTCTAATCAATTTCTTACAGGATAATAATCCTGTTATCAGAAAAAATGCTTTAAAAGCTTTAGAAAAAATAATTGACCTTAAAAATATTAAATATATTTTAGTCACCTTAAATGACCAAAACATAGATGTGAGAAAAGAGTCCATTCGAGTATTAGGAAATATTGGAAGCAAAAGAGCAATTAGACCTTTGTCCGAAATTCTAAAAGATAAAGATGTAAAGATCAGAAATCTAGCAAAAAATTCTCTATGCAAGACCCTAAAAAAAACCAAATCATGCGAAGTTCTTTATGACATTTTGAATTGGAAAAATATAAATGCAAGAAAGGAAGCAATAAAACTACTCGGAATGTTAAAAGATACTAATGCAATTGATTTATTAATAAAAAATTTTGATAGTAAGGTTGCGAGTATAAGAAGATCTGCCTATCGAGCAATTTTACAAATTCTTCAAAACAAGACTGATGAGAGGATAATAAATTCGCTTGCTGAGAAATCTTGGCAAATTAGAATGTATTGTACAAAAATATTAGGTGAAATAGGGGATTTTAATACACTAGAAGCTGTTTTTAAAATGATTGAAGATGAAAACGGAAGTGTAAGAAAAGCAGCAATTGATGCGTTAATTAATTTCAAGTCAGATAAAATAATTGAACTGGCAAAAGACTCATTAAAGAACTCAAATTGGAAAATTAAAAGAGCAGGAGTAAAATTATTGATTCGAGTGGGAAGTAAAGATTCTACTGATTCTCTCATTTCTTGTTTAGAAGATGATGACGTATACATTAAAAGTTGGGCTGCCATGGCGTTAGGAAAGATAAAAGATATCGATTCTATTGAACCCTTTATTCAATTATTAAAAGAAAATGATGAAAAAATACGATTATCTGCAGTAAAAGCCTTAGGTGAAATAGGAAATAAAGATGCTATAAAACCATTGGCAGAATTATTAGCTGATGACAATTGGGATGTGAAAAAGGAAGTAGAAAATTCTTTAAACCGCATAAATCCTGATTGGATGGAATATTTATAGATAATTTTTGATCTTATTCAGACGACTGAGCTAATTTTTTTAATGTATTCTTCCAAATGCTCGAAAATGAAATTAGAATCTGATTCATCATTTATTATAAATATTATGAAGACTTTTTTCTCCTTGATTTCTACCATCAAAATTGATGTTTTTTCTAACTCAGCAATAACTTTGATAATTTTTTGATTTCCCATTGTTTCTCCAAGTCCAACCGCACTCTCCAAAACCGAAGCACACATGGAAGTCAGTTTTTTATATTCTGAGTTATTTTCTATATTACTTTTAATAACTTCACCATTCCGTTTAGCAAAGACAACCCCTTCAAATTTACCCTTTACTTTTAACTTATCTAGCAATATTGACAATTCAACATTATCATTATTATTCAATTCTGGTTGTCCATCCATAGTGTGTATTACTCAAGATATAGATAATTAAATTAATTAATTACTTAATTTAACTATTGAATATACATGAAATCAAATGATACTTTTGTAAACAAAATAAGAGGAAGCAATAAGGAATTCATAAAAACAGATCTACTCCCTTTTCTTAGAATTCCTAGTGATACTCTTAATAAGAAAGGGATCCTCCAAGCTAAAGAATTTCTTGTCTCTTATATCTCAGATTTTTGCGTAGAAATAAAAGAATTTAGTGGGGAAATAAATCCGATCATTATTGCGAAAGTTGAGGGAAATTCTCGTAAACGCTTATTAATTTATATGATGTATGACACTCAACCAATAAGCAAGGAAAATCAATGGATTAGTGACCCCTTTATGGCTGAAGTTCATAACCTTTCTCCCCCATTGGATATATTAGGTGAATGTATAATAGCACGGGGGGCTTATAATTCCAAAACACCGTTAATTTGTTTTTTAAATGTGGTAAAAGAACTCATAAAAGAAGGAGAGTTACCTATCTCACTGATATTAGTATTTGATGGTGAGGAGGAACTCGGTTCCCCTAGCTTATTAAAAATTCTTGAGAATAACCAAGAAATGTTTGAAGATTGCATCAATGCTTATTACCCCTCAACAAAACAAAATCTTGATGCTAAGTTAGTCTTAAAGCTTGGATATAAGGGTATTTTATCATTAACCATAAAAGTATCTAGCGATAATAAAGAACCTCATTCAGCATTCAGCGGCATGATTCCTAATCCCGCACTTGATTTAATCTCTCTCTTATCAAATATATATACTAATAATAAATTCCTTATTGCAAGCTTGGGGAAGCCGTATATTCTCTCTAAAGATGAACAAATTGTTTTTGATGAATTAATGAAAAATATAGATATTGAGAATATCAAGAAGAAAGTAGGGATACTACAAACTCAAGAAGCTGATCAAAGGAAATCGTTCAAAAATTACCTTTTCAACCCCACATTCAATATTTCTACATTAAAATCAGGATTTATGAAAGAAGGCACAAAAAATTATGTCCCTAATGAAGCTATATGTAAAGTTGACATTAGATTTGCCGATAATATATCGGAAGAGATGATTTTTAACGAAATTAAAGAAAGAGTAGAAAAATTTTCTCAAAGCTCAAACTCAAAAATTGAATTAACTAAAAATATGGGCTATAATAGTTCTCGAGTTTCTAAAGATTCGAAAATTGTAAAAAGCTTAATCAAAAGTGCAAAGAAATTAGGAGTTGAAACTGAACTGTGGCCGATAAGTGCTGCAGCTGCTCCTCTAACAGTAATTCAAAATATTTTAGGATTAAAATATGTAACAGGTGGATTAGGAATTGGAGGGGGTGCTCATTCTGTAAATGAGTTTATTCAATATAACTCAATAATTAATATAAGACTATCAGATTATTACTTTCTCAAATATTACGCTCAATTCGTTCATAAAGAAAATGGAACTAATATTTAATCAAATAATCCTACTATACCCCTACTCTTTGCCTTAATTGCAACCTCACTACATAATTCAGCACAACAAAAGCATGAGATGCATTTATTTCTTAAAAATATCGGATATTCACCTACTTCAAATTTTATTGCTTTAGATGCACAATTTTGAGCACACTCACCACACTTAATGCATTTAGATTTTGTTAACTTAGGAATTTTTTTTATAATCTTATATCCTATATGTCCTGACATATACGCAATAAAACTTGTAAAAGTACTTCCTGGTACTTTAAACTTAGGTGCTTGTTTTTTCGCATCTTCAAGGGGCATTCCTACTATCTCAATATCTTCCAAATCTCCAATTCCTAAATTTCTATCAATTGCATTCTTAAGATGGGGCACACTTTTAGGCTTAACTTTCCCAATCTCCAAGGCAACCAAATCTAAAGCAACTTCATCAGTTCCAACTAGTATCAAATCCCAATTTACCATTTTTCCCCCTCCTGGACCAGTGGATCCTTCCATGATGCGCTGTAAATCATAGACAGTAAATCTTTTTGGTTTATTTTTCACAATCCATGAAAAATTATCAGCAAGTACTTCACCAAACTGTTCTGAGGATTTTCCAAACAAATGATACTTAGCTTTTAAACCTCCAGGTATGATCCCCCAATAATTTTTAATGGCACCTGTCATTGTTGCCTCTAAGTGAGATTTTAATCGAGGTAGGTTGATCAAAACATCACATTCTTTAACTGCTTTAGCGACACGTATTTCATTTAAATTAAAAGCACCATCAATTTTTTCTACAATTGGTATATCTCCTTCAAAATTCACAAAATTAAAACCATGTATTTCACATAAATCATAAACACCAATTGTTTTAGCAACATCAGAACCAACCTTTTCGGATTGACCTGGAGAATCTCCTAAAAATACATTTGTCATAGGAATATTAATTTCCTTAAGATATGAAATAACACCTTCTACAAAAGCAGGTTGAGTACAAGCATCCTTTTTAGATGTTAATAAATTAGGTTTTAAAAGAATTTTATCAGATTGCATAATCTCAAAACCCAAGTCATTCTTCAGTAATTTTATGGCACTTTTGACAGCATCTGGAATTGTTTCATATTCTTTAACATTCACAATCGCTACTTTTGTTGACATCATTTATCAAATTTGAAAGTTAAGTAAACAATTAAAATATGATCCTACACATTACCATTCTTATAGAATTTATTAACAAATGTTATATTAATAGTTCTAAGTATCTGAAACCAATTATTTTTAAGAATTGAATTTATTATATTATAAAAAAAAGCATCTTCAATTTCTTTTTAAGTTTTTATTAAGCTTAATATGAACAAATCTGAAATGTGAAAGAGACCATGCCATTAAGTGACGCTATGTACAAAATTTGCATATTTGGAGATGGTGGTGTTGGGAAGACTACTCTAATTGGTAGATATTTAACAGGTGTTTTCCAAAGTAATAATGAAATTACGATTGGAGTAGATTTTCATATCAAAAAGTTGAATATTCAAGGTAAGAGAATTACATTACAAATCTGGGATTTTGCGGGGGAAGATAGATTCAGATTTTTATTACCTAGCTATGTTCTTGGAGCTTCAGGAGGTATCTTCGTATATGACATAACCCGTTATAGCTCACTTAAAAATTTTCAAGATTGGTTAGATATTTTTAAACAAGGCTATAAAGGACCACTAAATCAAATACCAATCATAATGGTGGGAAGTAAACTAGATCTTGAATACAAAAGAGCTGTTTCCAGAGATGATGCATATGAATTAGCTCAAAAAAATGATCTATTTGGTTATATTGAATGTTCCTCTAAAAATGGCCAAAATGTAGAAGAAGTTTTTACAGAAATTGGAAGATTGATGTTTAATAATACAAAAGATGTCTAATTCTCTACTCTGTTAAGTAATCTTAAAAATTCCATTTAAATTTTCTACAACCAAATCAGGAATAAGATTCCTATCAGATTTACTATCTTTTTTGACCATTTCAATCATTTCTCTTGTGGTAACTCCCGTTAAAACTACAATTGACATAATTCCTGCTCTATTTCCAGCCAAAATATCAGTATTTAAACGATCTCCAATTATACATGCTTGTTCAGGAGGAATTCGAAAATCTTCTAAAATTAACTGGATCCCAAAGGGTTCAGGTTTTCCAAATATTCTAGTAGGATCTTGCCCTGTGCATGTGATCAGTGCGGTTACCATTGTACCTGCTCCTGGCTTAAATCCATCATCATCCGGTAAGGTTGCATCCGCGTTTGTTGCATAAAATTGTGCTTTCCCTTCTAAGATGCATTTCTGAGCAACTGATAATTTCTCATAAGTAAAATCTCGATCTAAACCAACAATTACAAAATCAATATCCCTAATTATTGGATCAGTAACGACTTTATGCCCCTTAAGTTGTAGTTCTTCTCTTAAACCAAATTCCCCAATCACAAAGATTTTTGCATTTTCCTTAAGTTTTGTTATTTCAGCAGAAGCAATCGAAGCACTTGTATAAAAATCATTAATATCGCTCGGAATGTTTAAACTCTTCAATTTCTCAACATATATTGCACGCGTCATAGTAGAGTTATTAGAGTTATATACAACTTTAATTGAATGCTTCTTAAGAGTCTCAATGACATTATCAACCATAGGGATTAGCTTTTTCCCACGATAAACAACACCATCAAGATCAAATATAGCCAGTTTGATATTTTTTAGGGAATCGATTAATTCAGGCATAATTTCAATCAATTATTAATTTAATTCTACCATCCTACAGGTAAACCTAATATAAGAATAAACAATTGGATACCAACAGGAATGAAGATTGGATTTAAAAGATTGTCGGCTGTAAATATGGGAAAATAATCTGTTATAAAGAATATCACAGCTCCTATAATGGCATAAATTGGTCCAACAAAGATTAATCCTATTAAATAGGCCATAATTGTCCCTGCTAGGAAACCCTCAACGGATTTTTTATCTTTATTCCTCACCATAACTTTATGCTTCCCATATTTCCTACCAATTATAGCAGCAGCAGCATCCGAAAGACAGGCAATAAGTATACCTGAAAACACAGCGAAAATATGGACTAAATTTACCATAAACAACATATAAGAAAAAACAAAACCAGTAATAATATAGATTTGTGGTCCCGCGGCATTCCTTTCCTTTTCCCTTAACATCGATCTTGTTAAAAAGTTGAATACAGAATACTCGGGCCCCCATATAATTCTGATTAAATCGGAGATCAATGCAAACATCAATGCACCAATCAGCGCCATCATTGTAAGGTAGACAACCGAAAGAGGGTCCCCTATCGTAAATGGAAATAATGATAAATTACCCCATAAATTAGTGTAAACCGGTCCTAAATTATTAATTAATTCAATCACTCCATCGCTTATTATCCGAGTAACAGGATACAGAAAAGGTAAACCAAAAAAAGCTAAAATAAGAAGTAATCCAGTTAAATGGAAACTTTTTCGCACATATTCCATCTTGAGGGTAATTTCTTCTCTATACGGGTTTTCTTTTGTCATTCTCTCAATATATCTTCTAAGCGCCGGTTTTTTTCCTTCCAATCTTGTGTTTAATTCATTATTTAACCCCATCTTTTTTATTTCTCGTTTAATCATGAAAGAAAAAATCAAGTTTGTAAGTAAAACAATACCAATCCACCACACCATAAAACCATTATAAGGATAAGGAAAAAATCGTACAATTGAATTATAATATCCAAAAATTATAAAACAGATACCTGTCAAGGTAGAAGAGACCCCACCGTATCGATTGTTCAATTTATACCCTTTTCTCCCGATATAAAACATCAAAAACGCTAAGACAAAAAAAGCAAGGGACAGTGTAACATTGTAGATTTCTCCAACCGCAGTCCAATAATCCATATCCATCCGGCAAAAGAGTTATATTAATTTATTTAATAATTAACAATCTAATAATTATTCTTTGATTTAATAATAAAACTAGAATAGAGCGCATAAAAATCTATATTACCTAAAAAGACTGACTATAGGTAATTCACGAAGTTTACAGAAATTTACTTCGGTGTTAAAAGAAGGTAGTTAGATTAATTTCGCGATTTTTTCACACGTTCGCTTACAGTCTAAAAATATGAGCCCTAATCGTACATCTTTCGTTGTAGAGACCGTCAATACCGCATTGGGTCCAGCTCCTAAGACCAGTAAATAACCCTCGCTTCCTTTTACGTACAGCTGGTCGAATTCTCCTTTGTCCATCTCGATAACTGCCCTCTCGGCTAAGGAGAGCAACGCAGCAGTCATAGCTGCAATTCGGGTTTCATCTACTCCTTGCGGAAGGGCAGATGCAATAGGTAAACCTTCTGCAGACACAATTGCAGCGGCTCTAACTTCTGGGATTGCATTCAACAACTTTTTTAAAATCTCATCAAGGTTTTCCGAAGTTGGCTCAGTCATAGAAGTCATTTTTTTTATATATAGTTAATAGAATTATAGTAAAATTACAGATAAATATTCCTATCGAAATATTTTACTTATTGATATTAATATAATTAACTTATTTTAATTTTATTTATTTTTTTGTTTTGTTGTTATTTTTTTGTATTACTTATACTCTAATAAAATATATTATTATTTGTTTATTAATTTAGGTTAGAATTTCAGTAAGTGTTTGGGCTTAACAGCTTAATAAAGTGCTCAATATCTAGTATTTTTACATTTTCTGAAGTACAATTTTTATCTAATATCTAAAGAAATGTTTAACTAAAAATGCTAATAACCCCTGAATGACTAAATGAAGGAAAGCAAAAGTTTTTTAGAGTTTAATTTAAAATGGAATTGAAGGGATAACTCCAGAAATATAATCTGAAAATACATGATTAATAACCTAAAATTATATTTTATTTAGTATCTTCCGTTTGTTTTTCACGTTCCTTAATAAATTTCTTAACGGGCTTAAATATTAAATAATGTCCTTGTTGATATGACCTATAACCATTAAATACTTTACCAAGTTTGGAACCAAAATAATACCAGAAAAGATATGATATTAGTAAAAAGCTAGCGATGATTTCCATGCCAGGCTGTTGAACTATTTTATAATCGAGTCCAAAGACAATAAAAGAATTCCACAAAAAATATTTTCCCTTATTATCCAACGGAATATTTACCCAAGGAAGAAAATTTAACCATCTCATATCAAGAAGCTCAAAATATATTAAGATTTCAATTAACCATAGCGTTGAGAGAAATAAAATTGCTAAAAAAACAATCCAATCTTTATTTCTTTCACGCAAATATTTTCGGTATAAATATGAATTAAACCAACCAACTGCAAAACTAAGTATTAAGCTTTCTATAAATCCCATCTAATAATCACTCTCTAACCATTTATTTTTAAGATACCAATCTACAGTATCCTTTATGGCACTTATATAATCTGGATACTTAAATTGAAATCCTAACTCTTTAACTTTTTTATTTGAAAAAAGGTATTGATGAGTTATATATTCTGCCATTGATAAATCAACTGGAGGTCTTGAATTTAATTTTCTTGCCTTTTTATCCTGTCTTCTACTAAGCCATAAAAGAAATTTTGAAAATAGTTTATAAATTGGCCACCATATTGGCCAGTTAAAATAGTCAACATTTAACAAATCCGCGAGATATTCAAGAAAATCTTCTTGAAAACAATTGTCTATAACAAGATTATAAGTTTCACCTATAGACTTATCATTTTCTGCCAGGAATAAAGCAGATCTAACCAAATCTTCAACATGAATTAGGGGCATTGCTAACCGCCTTTTTTTTGGATAAATATGTAAACCTGGGCCTAATCCAGACTTATTTACTATCTGTATCAAATGAAATAACCCATAGATCTGATATGGTCCAAGAATTGGCGCAGAACGTATAATCGTGGCTTTTAATTGATGTTCGCTAATATAATCCTTTAAAATCAATTCTTGTTCCATTTTACTAATACTATAGTTATTTGGGGGGTTATATGATGCAGTTTCATCAGTAGGAACCGGATATCCTTTTTCATTTTTTCTATATTTGGGTTCTCCATAAACACCACACGTACTCCAGTGTATAAATCTTAATTTCTCCAGATCCTGAGTTTCTCTTATAGCTTCAAGCAGATTCCCTAATCCCTCCACATTTATCGCTCTTAAGAGGGTTAAAGGAGCAAAATAATCATATAAACTTGCTGTATGGAAGACAATGTCATATTTTTTGCCTTGAAATAAAGTGTAAAGGGAATTTTTTTCTCTTAGATCTGTGGGGATATAAGCAATTTTCTCATCCTCAAAAATATCTGTCATATATCCAAATCGTTTACTAAAAACAGTTTCCTTAGTCATTAATTCATTTCTTTTTTCTATCGGTAAATCCGTTGCAATAATCATCCAATTTGGTCTTGCATTTAATATTTCTTTAATAAGAAATGTACCTGTATGACCTTTAGCACCATCAACTAAAACTGTTTTGCTCATTTTAATCAAATTTTGTTATTATTACTTTTTATATTGTGATCTAATTTTTAAAAGAATTAAATAATGACAATTTTGTTCATAATTCAATTTTAATGAGATTTAGTAAATCAAATTTTATATACCTTAAAAATAAAAAACTAAAATCTAAACACAGTAATTTAATCTTTTATAACGATGGATTACAATAGAAAATCATCAAGAAATCCTTTGGAACATGGAATCTGTTATCTAAGATTATTACTTTATCATCCTAAATATTTATTTAGTCACAACATTACAAAAATGTTTATAAATTCAAACATCTAATTTTATATTTAAAGTCGATTCAAATTCTAACTATATTGGCTCCTGCCTACACCCTGGATTTTTGTCTTTTGGGAGTGTAAATTTTTACACTCTGATTTCGCCCTCCTCTCCCTAATGTATTTTTTCGACGCGTTTTTGCGTTTAGTAGGCGGGAGTCTCCTTTTCAAGGAGAATCTACACTTATGATATCCCTTAATGTTCGCTTAAAATTTCCTTATTTGTGTTATGTATATTCAACTGATTATTCGTAATCTAGGTTGATGATCTAATATAGTTTTGTAATTAGAAGTCTAAGGAAAGTTTTAGACTTTATTTAGACTATTTCATTGGAAACTATTGAGAAAATTGCACAATTAATCTTATATGTAAGAAATTTCAATTCTTTTTTCTGAGACTTAAAATTAATATTGAAATGATTCTTTTTTGAAAAATATTAAATTAATTATATATCAAATTTTCACAATTAAGGAAGAACAGGTAACTGTATTATGGTAGATGATACCGAAATTATAGATGGAAAAATGTTTGGAGGATGGAGAGCTCCAGAAAATCTTGCTAGAGCCAGTACTACTTCCATTCACGATGATGATGTAGCTAAAAGTGTTGGGATGCGTGGTGGAACAATCCAAGGAACAATACATCTAAGTATGTTTGCACCACTCGCGCAAAAAATGTTTGGTGATCGTTGGTTTAAGAATGGTACCGTAAGTATGTATTATACATTTGCTACAGTTGATAAAGAGGAAGTAAGAGCGATTATTGAATTACCACCGAATACAACTGAAAAAATGCTCCCAATAACAGCGGAAGACGTGCAAGTTAAGGCGTGGGCTGAATTGAAAAGTGGACAACAAATAATGACTGGCACAGTATCGATAGGATCACCTAAAGAACCATCATATTTACAAGCTATAGAACTAA
Source organism: Promethearchaeota archaeon (assembly GCA_048940805.1). Classification (GTDB taxonomy): domain Archaea; phylum Asgardarchaeota; class Lokiarchaeia; order Sigyniarchaeales; family SOKP01; genus Loki-b32. Next base: position 13,014 of record JBHLOF010000006.1, on the reverse strand, counting down.
GAAACAGTAGTCCTGAGGATATACGTATTTTAGCGAGACACAAAGTTGGAGATGAGCTTCCTTCACGAGAAATTTTACTTACACAAGAAAATGCTAATAGAGGATTAAGAAGAATCACGGACCAATTAGAATACTATAAAGACAAAGAAAATTCTCCTTGGGGAAATACAATTTTTTATCCAACAGCCTTGTTTGAAGCCATGGCATTAGGTTATGAGCGAACGAGTACTGCTGAATATAAAGCTGTTCCCTTTTATGGAGCAACTGAACTCAGGAATATAGACGGACCCGCATTTATCGGGATTCCATATATTGCTAAGGGGAAATTTGTTTGTATTGGAGTATCGGGGAAAACAGAATATTTTTGGCTTGATTCTACATTAGAAGAAAAAGAAACCGGAAAAATTATTGCATCAATGCGTCACCTGAATCGTTTTATGAAAGCTGGGTCCCCTCTTTATGAAGCTCAATAATATAAACCTATTTTATTATTCAATCTTATAAACTTTGTATTCATAAACTCAAATTAAATATTAGAAGCAACATGGATTTAAAATGACAAAAAAAAATCATTTTTATGCTATAATTCGACCATATCGTGAGGATTTTATTACAAATCCAAATGATGAAGAGGATAAAATAATGGTTAATCATTTCAACTATTTAAAATCCTTACTGAATCAGAAAAAGTTATATCTTGCTGGTCCAACATTAATCCCAGAAGATCCTTTTGGATTGGTGATATTTGAGACAGAAACTGCGGAAGAAGCAAAACACTTACTTGAAAACGATCCTTCTGTTAAACTAGGAATACAAAAAATCTCAGATTTTAGACCAATTAGGTTATCTTTGATAAAAAAGTAGAAAATTTTTCCCGATTATAAAAAATTAAAGCTAGATTTGATTCAAATTTTTAAATCGTTTAATTGAATAATCCACAATTTCTCCTGCATTTTTTGAATTCTTCCACTCTTTAAAATTTACCCATTTATGTGGTTCCAACCGTTTGTAAGTTTCGTAGAATTCCTGGATTTCCTTCAACTTATGTTTATGAACATCATGAATATCAGTATATCCATTAAATCGAGCATCATTAACTAATACAGAGAGAACTTTTGGGTCATCCCCATGTTCATCCTCAATAACTAAGGCACCAATAACTCGAACTTTCACGATACAGCCCACTTCGAGTGGTTCATAACTTAATATCATTATATCAAGAGGATCATTATCCTCAGCCCAAGTTTGAGGGACAAACCCATACTCTACAGGAAAAATAACTGCTGAGGGGATTACTCTATCTAATATAAAAGCTTCCCATTCTTGTTTGTATTCATATTTATCTCTTGAACCACTAATAACTTCAATTACCGCATTTAAAATGATAGGAGGATTATCTCCTGGTGGAATATCTTTCCATAGATTCATAATTATTTTCCCCGATTATATTTAAAGGTTTAATTCTTTTAACGCTTCCTCTACTTCATATTTTTTTTGAACAATTAAATATAGAGCTCTTACAAATTTAGTGGGATCATCAGCTTGAAATACATTTCTTCCAAATGCTACTCCTGCGCCCCCTACATCGATAGAATGTTTTGTGATTTCTAAGATTTCTTTAATTTCTGCTTTTTCTCCTCCGGCTATTATTACGGGTGCCATACAGCCATCAACTACTTCCTTAAAGGAATCAGGATCTCCTGTCCAATTAGTTTTAACGATATCAGCCCCCAATTCTGCAGCTACTCTTGCAGCGATTTTTACAACTTCTACATCTTGCTCATCTACGATATTTTCACCTCTCGGATACATCATAGCAAGAAGAGGCATACCAAGATCCCGACATTCTCTTGAAACTTTTCCTAAGATTTCAAGCATTTCTGGATCAGATTTTGTACCAACATTGATATGAATAGAAACCCCATCTGCACCGAATTTAACAGCTTCTAATACAGTATTAACAAGTACTTTATAATTTGTATCTGGGCTTAATGAAGTTGAACCAGATAAGTGAAGTATCAGACCGATATCAGGACCATAACCTCTATGGGCATATAAAGGGATACCAACATGTCCTAAAATCGCATTGGCACCTCCTAATGCAATCTTATTCACTACTTCTCCCAAATTATTTTCAATTCCCTTAATTGGTCCTACAGTAAGACCATGATCCATAGGGATTATTATTGTTTTATTAGTTTCCCGGTTTATTATTCGTTCTAATCGAATTTTCTTTCCAATATAGCCTGACAAGTTTTAATTCACCCATTTAGCACTTTGTTAAGTTAGAAATTGACAATATAAATTATTAGAAAGAATCATAGTAACTTTAATAACTCTATCATTCATTCCGAGCACCTTTAGACTGAAATAGGATTCTATCCCAATTATGAATTTCTTGAAAAAGAGTAAAAACCAAATCTCCTTTACTCTCTGAATATTTCTGTAAGTAAAAAACCACAAACTATTAATTTTTTAATTCATATAATAAATTACAAGACTTCGTTGAACTTCATTATATGAATAGTTTAGCAAAGATTACATTTTTGATTGATTTTTTAACTGGGTGTTTATTATTTTTAAGCTTTTTACAATTGAAGGAAAAATAGAGATACCGCCATTCCTATTCGACCAAGAAAAGAATGTAAGTGCTAGAATAATCTTAAGTGAAGATTATGAAGGCATCATCACAAAAGAATTTGGATTCATTATTGCTGTTGTAGATGTGTTGAATGTAGGAAAGGGAATAATTATTCCGGGGAATGCTAACACTTTCCATGAAGTTGAATTTACAATCCTTACTTTTAAACCAACGGTCTCAGAAGTCGTCGAAGGCTCTGTGGTTGAGATTGTAGATTTCGGATCTTTCATTCGATTAGGTCCATTAGATGGGCTAGTTCACGTATCTCAGATCTGTGATGATTATATTTCTTACGAACAAGTAGGAAATAGATTTATTGGTAAGGAGACTGGAAAAATTCTTGAAGTTAATGATCAAGTAAGGGCAAAAATAATCGCAGTATCTTTAGGAACAGGAAGAAGCGGAAAACTTGGACTTACAATGCGTCAAAGGTATTTAGGAAAAGAAGATTGGATTCAAAATGATCTTGAAGAGGATCTTGCTACTCAGAAAGACCAAACGAAAGTTAATGAAGAGGAAACTTCAACTGAATGATTATATGGTAAAATAAGAGGATTAGGGTATAAAATGAAAGAGAAAGCATGCAAAAATTGTCACTTAATAACAAAAAACGAGACAGTCTGTCCTAAATGTAAGACTCACACTCTTAGTGAGGATTATACGGGGGAAGTTATAATTATTAATCCCAAAGAGTCGAAATTTGCCGAGTATTTGAAAATTCATTTCCCTGGTAAGTATGCATTAAGAGTACGCTAATCTCCAGGAATTTCTATTTTGCTTACCAGATTTAATTATTGGAATTACACTAAAGTACAACTTGATTTTTTATGAACGAAAACTTAAGGGTTCCTGAAAGGGGAAGAAGATCTTTCGCAGAACCCCTCGACATGCTAATTGCGGGATCTCGAGAGGATACTATCATTCAAGTCGAAAATATGTTTCGAGACTTTCTAAAAACAAGTACTACATTGAATTTTTATATTGTAGGCGACATTGTTGCCCAAGATTTCTTGGCAAATCCATTTTTAAGAAACTATATTAAAATCTGTGTAATTGATGAAAAAACTCAGAGAAATCAAATAAATATAGAGCATGGTGGATTTTTTGAGGATATAGTAGAATTAGAAAATCCTGCTGGCACGATTAATAAGGAAAGTTGGGAGATTTTTAGAGCTGCTATTGCTTCTAACAAAAAAACCTTAATAAAAGTTATTGAAGGAGAAGAGGATCTGTTAATTCTTCCCCTCATAGACGAAATCCCCATCGAAGCTAAAGGAAATTTTGCTTTTTATGGACAACCTCCTATTACTGATTCTCGTTTTGTTATTCCTGAGGGTATTGTTGTGGTAAATGTTGATAAAAATATCAAGGATAAGGTTAAAAGAGCCTTAGCGTTTATGGAACAGAGATGATGGTTTTGGTTAATCTATTCTTCTTTGATTCAAAGCTTCAACCCAATGAAAAGCAAAATTTTATTTTTTATCACTTCTTTTGAATTTTATATTCGAAAATTAATTATACAATTGTATTTTAGATATAAACAAATTCTAAGAAAGGTTCAAAATGTCCCTAGATATTGATATTGAAGAAGAGAAGAAGAATCCTCTAATAAACAGAATCGAACTGAAATTTATAGTGAATCATTTCGGACAAGGCACCCCCAATCGATTAGAAATTAAAAAGAAAATTGCTGCGATGCAAGGTTCTGATGAAAAATTAACAATAATTAAGAAACTTAACACACATTTTGGGAAGACTTCCACGCAAGGATTAGCTTTTATTTATGAGAATTCAACTGAATTAAAATTTTTTGAACCCTTTCATATCCAAGTTCGTAATCTTGAGAAGGAAAAAAGAACTGAAATTATCCAATTAAAAAAGAGAAGAGAATCCTTTAAACATCTTCTTGATTAGCAAAAAATATCATTATTGAGTAAAAATGGATGCCTCAAAGTATTATAAACAGGAAGGAGAAAAAATAGTAAGAACTCATAGATCATGTCCTAAGTGTGGACCAAGTTATTTTCTCGCAAATCACTACGATCGATGGAGTTGTGGGAGATGTGGTTATACAATTTTTAAAAGAAAGGGCACTACAAAAGGAAAAACTGCAAGAAGATCTCCTCGTAAGCGGGTTAAGTCCATGGATGGAAACTAATTTCAAATATTAGAGAAATCTGACATAATATTACTTAATTGGGCAATTCGATCTAATTTGAAACTATTTAGATTTCTATCAGGAAAAAATGGCGAAATTGATGCAAAAATACTGTTTAGGTATTGAAAGTACTGCACACACATTTGGAGTAGGTATCGTTGATTTTGAAGGAAATGTTTATAGTATTGTAAACGATATCTATGTACCTGAAGAAGGAGGACTTCACCCTGCTTTAGTACGTGAGCAACATTTAAATAAATTTGAAATAGTAATCAATAAAGCACTTGAAGAGGCTAAGATATCAATAAAAGATTTGAAACTTATTGCTTTCAGCCAGAGTCCCGGATTGGGTCCTGTTTTAAAAATTGGTGCATTAGTCTCTCGAATGTTAAGTCAATTATTAAAGATACCTATTATCGGTGTAAATCATTGTATTGCTCATGTAGAAATTGGGCGATTAATGTGTAAAATTGATGATCCACTAACTTTATACGTATCTGGGGGTAATACAATTGTAAGTGCTTATCAATCAGATCATTATCAAATTTTCGGAGAAACACTTGATTTGGCTGTTGGTAATATGATTGATTCTTTCGCCCGTGATGCTGGATTAAGTCACCCTGGGGGTCCAAAAATAGAAAAATTGGCCCTTAAGTCTGATCGATATCTTCAATTGCCTTATACAGTTAAGGGTATGGATTTGTCATTTTCAGGTTTATATACAGCTGCGAAAAGATTGCTAGAATCTAAAGATTTTAATAAGAAATATAATTTATCTGATGTCTCCCGATCAATCCAAGAAACAGCATTTTCAATGCTAGTAGAGGTTACTGAACGAGCCCTTGCTCATACTAAAAAAGAGGAAGTACTTTTAACAGGGGGAGTAGCAGCGAATAAGAGATTACAACAAATGGTAGAGTCTATAAGTAAAGAGCATGGAGCTAGATTTGAAGTGGTTCCTCTTAAATATGCTGGAGACAATGGAGCAATGATAGCTTGGACAGGAGTTTTGAGATACCTATCTGAAGGGGGGCATAAGATAGTCGATACCATAATTAAGCCAAAAGAGAGAATGGATAACATTACAATCCCTTGGAGATCTTGTAAATAAGATGCAATCTGAAATATCAAAAGAAAAATTGATCTATAAAGGAGCAGAAGCAAGTTTATATTATGGTCAATGGTTTGGAAGAAAGGTAATTTTCAAGCACCGAATTCCAAAAAAATATAGGTTGGAAGAACTTGATAAAAAGATCCGTACAGAAAGAACATTGAACGAAGGAAAGGCACTTATAAAAGTAAAAAGTTATGGATTAAGTGTACCTCAAGTTTATGAAATTGACGCTCAGAATTCAATTCTAATAATGAAATATATAGAAGGAAAAAAATTAAGAAATATCTTAGAGAATCTTAGTGAAAGTAAAAAAGAAAGATATTTTAGGAAAATTGGTCATAATATTGCAATATTGCATAAACATGGTCATATTCATGGGGATATCACGACCAGTAATATAATAATTACAGGTGAAGAAGAAATCTTTCTTATCGATTTTGGACTCCATGAATATTCTGATACTATAGAAGATAAAAGCGTTGATCTTCATCTTTTCAAGAGAGTGTTAATTTCTACCCATGGTGATGATTTTAATCTCAGCTTCAATTCTTTTCTTGAAGGATATAGGTCAGAGTACGAGAAATACAACAAGACCGAATGTGATCAAATTATTAATACCATAGATGCCATAGAATCAAGGGGGAGATATGTAAAACCGGAAGACAGATGATGGAAAAAAAACTTAGATGGTGATTGTATATAACAGTGATGTGTCTAAGGAAAATTGGTATAAACTAGCAAAGAATATATTAAGAAAACAATGAATTTTTAATAATATAAAATATTTTCAATCACTCATTTATTTATCTGATCGAATTGTTCATCTAAATAGTTAAGCAATTAAAATAATTTATATCTGATATAGAACACTTTAAATACTTAAAACAGAGATAAATAACTTTTTAAATATATTTTACTTATAATATATTAGTGTAAAAGAGTGAATATCATTAAGGGCAAAGTATATAACTGCATTTCTTATTCACTACTTCATATGCTATAACAAATTTTTTAGAATTTAGATTACTTGGGGTTAAATTAATGGCCGGAGTTGAGAAAAAAAATCTCAAACCTAAAATGGTTAACATCACAATTAATTTACCCGAAATCTATGATGAAAACATTCAAAAATTAATTAAGGATAAAATAGTCCCTAGTAGATCTGAAGCAATACGAATTGCCCTTCGGGAATTTTTACATAATGAATATAAAAATCTAAATCTACTTGGCTTTTTTGGAGAAGAAGAACTATAAATCTTTGCGTTAATCAACTAAACCATGATTTACTTAAATTAAATTGATTTTTTATCCCAGGTAGGTTAAAATTAAAAAGTAATTTATCTTAGTTTTACTATGCCAATTTCAAACTGAAGATTATGGCACTATGAGATTATTTACTATATATGAAAATGGTGTTTTGAGAGAAGTTAATAAGATTGATTTTAAATCTGAGAAAGTATATCTTATTGATGACATTAAGATTCTTTATTTGTGGTTAGGTTCAAAATCATCTGAAAAAAAGAAAGTGTTTGGTAAAAAAAGGGCAAACGAAATTAAGAATAAACGCAAATCTCCAGTGAGAATCGAAATATTGAATCAACACCAAGAATTCGGATCTTTTCTCATTATAATGGATATACTTCAGGGAGGTATAAAGCGGGAAGATCTTATAAAGACAAGGGGAGAACTCGTTTTAGAACCTGAAGATACCCAAGAGCTTATTGATGCTGGACTAGAAGTAGATTTGGAAGCGGAGATAACACTAAAGGCGCATAAATTGTCTCAAACAGGAATATCTTATGGCAATTTGTCTAAAAGATTGGCAAAGCTACAACTAATTCTATTAAAAGGAAAAGCCCCGACAACTGAAATAAAGAAAAAAGCAGACAATATCCTCAAATCAAGTTCTACTTATGAAGAATTATGCTGGTTAATCTCCGAACTGGAAATTTTAATAGAAAAGAAGAAAATAGAATAGGATTTTTTATCTTCGTGTTCTTATTTTTCTTGCTTCTCGTTCAACTTCTCGTAAAATCACGATATCATTCATTTTAATTGGTCCCTTAACGTTTCGAGTTAAAATTCGATTTTTATCCGGACCTTCTAGGATTCGCACTTTGATTTGAGTTATTTCACCTGTAAGTCCTGTGCGACCAATTACTTGAATAACTTGAGCAGGTGTAGATTGATCTGTGACAGTGATACCCTTGGATTTATCTAATTTTACCATAATTTTCTCACAGGATTTTACTTTTTAATTTCCTCAGTGTTCTTAATTACATCATCTAAGATGCCATCATTGCCTGTTCCGAAATTCTCTATCGCAATTGCACTTGCTGATACATTAATCCTAGCTGTTTTTCCAAGCTCTTTTTTGCTTGTGAGATAACTATATGGGATACCTTTTTCCTCACATAATAATGGGATGTGGAATAATATCTCTGGTGGACTCACGTCTTCTGCCATGATTACCATCTTTGCTTGCACTCTTTCAATTGATTTAGTAACTTCATTCATTCCTTTCCGTATCTTGGAATCTCTTGTTTCTGCAATGGTGCTTAAAGCATTCTTAAGTTGATTCTTAAGTTTATCAGGAACTTGAAACTTGATATATGAAATTTTTAATCATCTCCTTCAAATATATTGTAATATATTTTCATAAATCATCGATATTCGATATGATATTTATTGTAAGATTAAAAATAAAATTTTTCATTTGGGACGAAAAAACTAAAAATTTTTTTAAAATGGTTCATTATACCGAATATGATAATACCTATTCGTTGCTTTTCATGTGGAAAGCTTATAGCTCATATTTACGAACCTTATTTAGAGCTTCTAGAAAAGGGTGAAACATCCGAAAAAGCTTTTAAAGAATTAGGAATAGAAAGATTTTGCTGCAAGAGAATGATTATCTCCCATGTTGATCTTATTGATGAACTTTTAAAATTTCCTCGATTGCAGTAGTTAATTCTTTTTAAAAGTAAGTTGGGATAAGAATTTTTATTCTTTTCCGTAAAATGATGTCCATCTTGTTTTTCTTGCTTTTTTCTTATATACCAACAATGCTTTTTTACATTTGCTAGTACAAAAATTTAAGATTGTACCGTCTCTTCTAATAAACATAATTCCACGGCCAATTGGAATGTCATATCCGCAAAAACTGCATTTTTTGACTTTTGCCATGATTTATCCTCTTTTAATTAAGCTATTCCTTTTCTTTCTTAAAGAGCTCTGCTTCTCCGTACTTGACAACCTTTAAATTAATTAAGGTCATATCAAACGTGACTTCATTACCCCGCACTGTTCTTCTTTTCTTTTGACCAGTTCTCCTCGGCTTATATCCGATACCACGTTTAGAAACGAGGATTTTCTTTTTTACAGGTCCATGAACATCCTTTCTCATCGGAAATCCACTGGAATCACTCCCACCGGTAATTTCAAACTCATAATTAGGAAACCCTATTAATCCTCCTTTAATGGTTTCACCAATTTTCATTCCTTCAAATCTGAATTTTTTTTCATCAATCTCTATGAGTTTGGACAATCCTTTTCCTGGACCCTCATTTCCACCGCTAATATTTAGCTTGTATACAACTTTTTCTGAAGACACAGTTTTTCAAATTCTAATTTAAAATTACAAGAATAACATCAAAAATGTATATTTTCATAAAAATTTTATGGATAACAATTAGATTATTGGTATGAATTGAACTTTTAAATGAAATTTATTTTAACAATAATTTCCTATTATGATTATAGAATATTTTCATGGATAATCGTAAATGCAGATCTTTGAAGTAATTGAGCTAGACGAATTTCCTTTTATGGAAACAGTAGAAATTATAGAGGGTACAACAGTTAGTGATGTACTCGTAAATGAGAGTAATGATAAGGCTTTTTTACTTGTAGATCATGACACAAAAAGAATTTGGACATATAATGAGTCCAAAACTTCACTTAAAATCCAAATTTTTAGTGGTATTTTAGCGGGAATGCTTCGACAGCAATTAAGATTATTTTACAGAGTATTTCCCTTAAATATTTATTCACCAAACGATAAAGAATTTAAAGAAATATTAGATAAACCTCTTGGTACGGGAAGAGCGAAATCAATAGGCAAACAAGATTTCTCAGAACCAACACAAGACAAATATATCACTGAAGTATCGGTCAAAAAACCTAAATTTCAAAATGCAATTGAGTACATTTCACAATTACCTCAACTAGAAAATTTGTTTAGAAGATTTATTATCATTGGAGGTCAAATTTTTACTGATGAACTTATAACGGAATCCTTTCTAAAGGAAGAAAAAGAGGTAATAAAACTTACAAAACTAGGACAATTAAATAGTGGTTTTACCTTCTTTAAAGATCATAATTACTCTACACGGCTAATTATAAAAGATCGTAAAATACAGGGAATAGAATTATATGTCAATAAAGATGACAAACCTCCTTCATTAGAGTTAAAAATTCCTGTAATCAAAGAAGAAAAGTTTAATAAACCAGGTTCTATGAAAGCTTTAGTTGATGCTTTCAAAATTTCTGATAATTTAGAGGAGGAATCAAAACTACAAAATATTGAACATAATTCATCCCAAGATGATTCTATTAATCAATCCTAAAACTTCTAAAGCACGTGAAGTTCAAAAGGATTTCTTTAGAGAACCTAATCTAGGAATACTATATTTAGCGTCAGTATTAGAATTAAACCAATTTTCTGTCGATATATTAGATCTAGAGCAATACATAGATTTTTCAGATTTAGAAATACAAGATATTATCCGGGAAAAGATAAAAAACTACTCTATTTTTGGTATTACATCATTGACAAATACTTTCCATTTTGCTATAAATATTGCAAGGATCATAAAAAATCAAAACAGAGATAATTATGTTATATTAGGAGGCCCACATGCAACTTTCATGTACAAGGAAATACTAGAAAGTGATAAAAAATCAGAAAATTTGATAGATTTTATTTGTATTGGAGAAGCTGAATACTCATTGCTTAAACTGGTAGAGACTTTATTAGTTCAAAAAAAGAAAAACGAAAAACTCAAAAATATTGAGGAAAAATTGAAGGATATTAAAGGTTTAGCTTTTTTTGATTCAAAAGGGAAATTATACGTAAATGATGGAAGCTATAATATTGATCTAGAGTCTTTACCTTTGCCTGCTCGTCACAAATTATCTCAAGACCATTATTATTATACTATTGCTAATGTAATTGTTAATAGAGGATGTCCAAATCAATGTTCATTTTGTTCACGGCAGAAATTATTTAAAAAAACAAAAATCAGAAGTATAAGATCAATACTTTCAGAGATAAGAGATATTCTATTATTGCAAAACTATAATTATGTTAATTTTTACGATAACATAAATATAAATCGGGATTTCCTTAGAGATTTTTGTAACATGTTCATAAAACATAAAATTAATCTTCCTTGGGGTTGTGAGATTCGCGTAGATACTATAACAGATGAAGAGGCTCGTCTTCTTAAATCTTCAGGTTGTATGCTTGTTGCGACAGGTATCGAATCTGCTAGTGAAGATGTCTTAAAAAGGAACTTTAAATTTCAAGATCCAGAAAATGTAAGAAGAGGATTAATGCATTTAAAAAGATATAATATACCAATTCAAGCATACTTCGTTTTAGGCTTACCTGGAGAAACCCAAGAAACTTTTCAAAAAACAATTGATTACATTAGAACATTACCTTTGGATAAAAATGATAATTTGAATTACTTTGTTGCAACACCATACCCCGGATCACAGTTATGGGACCAGAGAAAACAATTCAAATTAAATTTCATCGAATTTAATTTCAAAAAATATGATTGTGAACATATTATTTTTGAAACTCCGGAATTAAACAAAATGAGGTTAAAAAATCTCTATAACATCGCAAAAGAAATTGAAAAAAAATTTAAAATAACATAATAATTTTTGAACCAAAAATTTATGGTGGTTCCAGTTCCAACCGATTTCACACTAAAAGTAATTAAAATTATTAAAAGCATCCCAAAAGGAAAAGTTCTAACCTATGGCCTTATAGCAAAATTAGCTGGAAATCCAAGAGCTGCTAGACAAGTCTCTTGGATTTTAAATTCCTCAAGTAAAAAATACAATTTACCTTGGCATCGGGTTATTAGTTCCAATGGATCCTTATCAATGAAATCCATTGAGGATAAACAATATCATAAGAAACTACTAGAACTAGAAGATATTGCTTTCTTAGATAACTTCAAAATTAATCTAGAGAAATATCTTTGGAAACCAAGTTTAAGTGATTTGAAATAGTTGTTATACCTATATTTTTTCCTATCGACGTGATCTATGAGGTAGGCAAGTTGGAAATGTGTTATAAAATAATGAAAAAGCTAATTCTTCATTATCTTCTCTAAGTAATTTCTTAACACTTTCTATAGTCTCTCTTTGGGCTGTTAAAATTTTAGGATCAATAATTTCCTGAGTAGATGGTGTATCTAGGTTATGAAAGAACTCTTCTATGTTTTGTTCATCTGAATCTCTAAACCTTCTGAATTCTTTTCTGCATGTATCTAAATAATTGCCATATTCTGGTTTTTTAGGGAATTTCCCTTCTGCCATAGTATAAACCAATAACATTTCACCCTTTAAATTTTATATTTTTATAATTTATTTTGATATTAATGTCAATTTTGGTATATATAATTTCCGATTGATGACTTAAAATCACTTTATTATTGATTTTACGCTTAAAAAATTGGAAGAATTATTTTCTTTAAACGGGGAATTTAAAGATATTTACCAATCTATTCTTTCAACGCTATTATGAAATATGAGGATGAGTTCGATCAATAATTTTATTAACAAAAGATTAACTCTAGTTAATTGTAGTGTTATCTCAAAAATACACTATTATAAATAATTAATTTCCACAAAATTATAAAAAGAATAATTAATAAACCTAAAAGGAAAATTGTATGCCAAAACCTGATTACTTTATTGGAGAAGCCTTAATTGGGGAAGGAAGCGACATAGCTCATGTAGATTTGATAATTGGCTCAAAAGATGGACCAGTAGGGATTTCATTTGCAAATGCTTTAAGTA
>JBHLOF010000185.1:0-4383 GCA_048940805.1 Promethearchaeota archaeon | reverse complement strand
TGTAATTCGGCTCCACAAGAAGCCCAAACAGCCCCTATCGCAGTTGCAGCCAACATAGCAGTAGGGGTTTCAATTAAGTTCGGAATATATGATACAACTCTATCCTCAACTTTCACGCCCATTTCGCGGAGTGATTTTGCTAATCGAGCAACTTGTTTGTTTAGATTTTCATAAGATATTAATTCGGTCTTTTGAGACTCACCTTGGAATATAAACGCAAATTGGTCATCTTTAAACTTTAAGAGATTCTCAGCAAAATTGAGTTTTGCTCCAGGGAACCATTTTGTACCTGGGAACACTGTTAAGTCTTCAACTACTTTATCATATTTTTTTGAAGCAATAATACCTCCAAAATCCCACATTGCCGCCCAAAAATCCTCAATATGATCAATTGACCATTGATATAACTCTTTACCACCTTTTATCTTTAGATTATATAAATTGTTAACAAATTCAATGAATCTCGTGATTTCTGCATTTTTCATCCTTTGTTTTGAAGGTTCCCAGAGTTTCTTTCTTTGATCACTCATAAAATAAACCCACAATATGATCTTACAAATTGAAAAGAATTTGAATAATTGATACTTCTATCTATTACAATTACCTAAAAAAATTATCGGTTGTAAAGTTTTTAAAGGTAATCTCAATTTATGATTTATTCAGATAAATAATTATAGATGTGAAAGACGCTGACAAGCAAATTTATTGAGTATTCAAAATGGGTAGAAAGGAATTCCCACAATTTTACAGAGATAAGTGATAAAATATGGGATTTTGCTGAATTGGGCTTCTATGAATATCAATCTTCCGAATTATTAACTAATTCTCTAAAGGAGAATGGACTTAAAGTCGATATGGGTGTTGCATCAATGCCTACCGCTTTTGTTGCAACTTATGGAAGTGGAAAGCCCATAATTGCAGTATTAGGAGAATATGATGCCTTACCTGGATTAAGTCAGACTGCTGAGTATATAAAAAAACCATTAAAAGAAGGTGCTCCTGGTCATGGATGTGGTCATAATCTTCTTGGCACTGCTGGAGTCGCAGGAGTGTTAGCGGTTAAAAATGCAATTGACGCGGGAGAGGTAAAAGGTACAATTAAATATTATGGCTGCCCGGCTGAAGAAAGATTTAATGCAAAAGGATATATGATAAATCCAGGAGGAATTTTTGAAGATATCGATATTTCTTTAACTTGGCACCCTGGATGGAATAATGCTATTGCTGTTCAATCAAATAACGCGTTGAATAATGTATTTTTTAAATTCTATGGGAAAACGGCTCATGCAGCAGCAGATCCATATAATGGGCGTAGTGCACTTGATGCTGTAGAATTAATGAATGTTGGTGCGAATTACTTAAGAGAACATATGATATCTGATGCACGTCTTCATTATGTAATAACAAATGGGGGTCTTGCTCCTAATGTGGTTCCAGCTGAAGCAGAGGTACACTATTTTGTAAGAGCTCCTGAAAGATATCAGGTTGAGGAACTTTACAGTCGGTTAATCAAAGTTGCCAAGGGTGCTGAATTAATGACAGAAACACAACTAGAAATTGATTTTATTGGTGGAATATATAATCCTATTCGGAATAAAGTGATAAATAGCGTGATTTATGAAAAAATGACTGAATTAGGACCTCCGAGATTCAATGAAGAGGAGCAGCAATTCGCAAAAGAATTAAAAAAAACTGTGCCTCCAATTGATATAACTGAAATAAGAAAAATAATTCCACCCAATTTATTAGATAGGGCAATGAAAAACCTTTCAGAACCACTTCTTACTATTATTTCTCCACCTTTTGGAGAGGGCACAGTAGAAGCTGGTTCTACAGATGTAGGAGATGTATCTTGGTACACACCCCTAGGAGAATTTGGTACTGTTTGTCATGTTACAGGGTCTCCGGGGCATTCTTGGCAGAATGTGGCAACTTCGGGAATGGGTATTGGTCATAAAGGTATGATTAAAGCAGCCCAAATCATCTGTTTAACTGCTCTAGAATTCATGAGTAACCCAGAATTAGTAGAAAAGGCACGTGCAGAATTTAAAGAGACTTTTAAAGATAAAAGCTATAAAACTCCTTTCCCTGAAGGTCATAAACCTCCTTTTCACCGATTTAAGAACGTTTAGTTTGATTTATAACAGAAAGCATATGAGTTTTAATATCTTTAATGATTATACACAATAATTAACTAAAATAGAGGTAAATGAACATGAGTGATGAAGGAGAAGAAAAAGAAAATTTCATAGATAAAATGAACAATGCTCTCTCAGATTTTGTTGGAAGTGTTTTTGGGGAATCTGGTAGAGATTTCATCGAAGAAACTTCGGAAAAAGTGAAAGAATTTTCAAGTGAAGCTATCAGTAAGCTTATGGAATTTTCTGACTCTATGATAGATCAACTAAACCTCAGCGAGAATGAACAAGTAATTAAAGCTCGAGATAGTGTAGAGGATTTATTAAAACAAGCTGGTTTACTTAAAGAAAGCGACGAAGAAGAAGAGTTTTGAGCACTAAATCTAGCACTTCACTATCTTATTCTTGAGAATTAAATTACTCAATTTATAATTTATTTTATAATTTTTGCATTTTTTAAGAAGGATTTTACTTCTTCTTGAGTAGCATTAAAGAGTTCTGAAATGACCATTAAGGACGTCTCTTCATCCATTCCAAGACCCGTATAATCTTGCCACAATTTAATCCAAGTTTCTTTTTGCGTGTATTTATCCGGATGCTCAGTTTGGATATGTTGCCAATATGGATGTTCTAACGCAACGCCGCAATATGGACAGAATCGGGATTCTCCTTCATCACTCATGCTTAATACTCCTTATTTCTAAAAAATTAAAAATTTAGTTTTGAATAATTTTAATATACCATTATTAGTTTAAAAAATTTTTAATTTCAAACCGTAAATAGTGTTGAAAAAGTTGAAAATTCCTTTATTCCCATTTTTCTTGTAAATCTTCTTGTGTTAATTCTTTTATCTTATTAACACCCCACACGACAAACTTATAACAAATTTTTCCCCAAATACCATTTTCTCTATATTTCATATATTGATCTTGTTCACTAAAATCATACGCGCATAATTCTGAACATACTACTGTTCCAAATTGATTTTCAAATTCACTGCAATATTTTGCTGCTTTATAATAAGCCAATCCCATCATCTCATCATTCATCAGGCTTTTCCCTCCTATTATTGCCCCGATTGCTGCACAACCTCCTGTCACAGCCCCACAAGCGCCCATCCATCCTTTTTTTGATTTATATCCTCCGAAACCACCTGCTAATGGTTTAGCTATATTATGAAACATATAATTGTCAATTCCAAGCACTTCCAAGACACTAGTTAATGTGAGTTCAGCACAATTTACGCTAGCAGTCATTGAAGGCAAATTTTTATCTAATTCCTTAATTTTTTTATCAAACTTTTCATTTAAGTTAAGCCCCATAATTAGTATTCCCTCTCATTTATTTGGTGTATAACCAGCATCTAAAATAATCTCAGTAGCATATTTTGCAATAGTACCTACGAGTTTTGAGCAGTGTTCCATCATCCCGGATTTAGAAGCTTCCTGTAAATCATTAGGATCCCATAGATTAAATGTTCTCCCTATTAATGCTTTCTGAACATCATGGCACCTACAAGAGCCAAATGTTTCAATATATCCATCATGCAACTTTTTTACAAGGCTATATGACTTCATAGGTTTATACATATCTTTAAAATCCTTGAATTCCCGTCCAAATAAATAACCAATTGTCATTGAAGCTCCAGTTAGAGCACCGCAAGAACCATCCCCAGTTAAACCTAATCCATCAGCCATACCACTTGCGGCCTTAAATACATCATCACTCCAAATACCTAAAGCTTGGAAAATGGCGGCAATTACCGTCTGACTACAACCCGTATTTTTTTTTTCGAACTCTTGCCCTAATTCATAAGCCCTAGTTAGAATTTCTTCTTTAGATTCATTCATATTAAAAACCTATATTTTTTAAATCTTATAAATTCTCATAATTCTACTTCTTTGATGAGTAAAACATCATTTCCTGAAAGATTGTTTCCGCAATATTTTGCATATCTATTAAAAAACTCCATCGGATCTATGAACGCTTCCTCTGGAGTAAGAACGCCTTTTTCTTTTATATCCTTGTTCATTACCATCTGTGTAGCTATTGCGAGTGGGACAGATGTTACTCCTGCCATTGCTCCATAAGGAACACGGTTGTTTGCAATTGCAACTTTTCTTCTACTTCCATCCTTAGTACCAATTGCTATAACACTTAAACTTGGAGGCATACCGATAAATTCTTTGACAATATCATCCGTTCTACGTATACTCCGTGTTTCTTCGGTAAATTTAACAGAGGC
>JBHLOF010000086.1:0-18861 GCA_048940805.1 Promethearchaeota archaeon | reverse complement strand
AAGGAAAATAACGCAGATGTTATAGAGGCAATCCTAGTCTCATCCGTGCCTCGAGAAATTGCTGAAGCTATAGGTAACCCTTCTCTAGACACAAGCACCGCAGCTCCTACCCCTAACTTAGCTGATAATAACTTATCCAACAACTCATCAAGGATTTCAGTATTAGGTTCCATATATGTTCACTGTCTTGGTTATTCAACAGAATCAATTCTATATTAATATATAGTTCCTTTTTAACCAATTTGATGTCTTATGTTTTACTAGAGTGATTCCAGTATTAAAATTCATTTATAAATCTAAATACAAAATTATGATACTTCAAACATAGCATTACACACTCAGTTTAAATGATCCTATTTTTACTTTCTTTGTATAAATCTGTGCAAATATCATTGAACGCCTTTATGGCACCGTTTCCTGCTATTACAGACGTCAGATAATAACCCTTTAGGTTATACTGTTCTACAACCTGTTTAATGCTTTCTTTATCCACCTTACTTTCATCTACTAAATCCACTTTGTTTGCAAATAGATAAATCGGGATATTCTCATTGTGCTTAATCATCTCCTCACGCCAATATGAAATGTGACTAAAACTTTCCTTCCCTAGCTCAGTATCTTCAAGACTATAAACAATAATCGCAGCGTTTGCCTCACGGTAGAGATAATCAATTTTGACAAAATATATTCGATCTGGAGGTGCTAGGTTAGAAAAGAGTAATCTCACAGGATTCCCATCCATGATACTATCATATGCTGAAAATTGAGCCAATAACGTTTGATAAGTGCTGTGGGTGAATTTTTTCATCAATGCAGTCTCCCCGACATTCTTATCTCCTATAACCATAACTTTAAACATAAATTTAACCATGAAATTCCCTCCCTATAAATTTCGGAATCGCTATATCTTCAAAATTCGATTGGATGATAATCTTTAAATTTAAGACCTGACTTAATCCTTTTTAAATTACTCGTTTGATTTCTTATCATATACTAAAACCATACCCCTATTAAAACCCATTTATATTTTCTAAATACAACCAATAAAAGCAATTAAATATTTGTTCTTACCATAATATAACAAACACAAAACATAAAACAAAACTATATCTAAAATACACAATTTTGAATAATCATGACGAATATAGAAGAACTAACGGAATTCGGACTCCAAATCACCGACGACCTCAAACAAGGCAAGGTCATCCTCGATGTGTACACTGAAATTTGAGTGAAGCTATCACCCAAACAGGACTGGTGTGGACCTTGCAAATTTGTTAGTCCAATTCTCGAAAAATTAAAGGCTGAAGGACTTATAAAATTGATAAAGGAAGATTTAGATAGAAATCGGCCACTTGGCGAGCGTTTTGGCATTACGGCAATTCCAACGCTTCTCTTTTTCAAAAACGGAGAACTTTTGAACCACCCCATAGAAATTCAGGGACAAGTTTTAGTGAGGAATGGTCTTATGATCGGGGCAAGCGGGGAAGGAGTCCTAAGGCAAATTATCGAGAAAATGTAGGTATTACTAAAGATTTTATACTACTTTAATTATATTTTTATTTCCATAATTTTTATTGCTCAACTTCATGGATCAATTAAAAATTTCTAATTTTTTTCCTATGATTTAATATCATCAAAATTATGTTTATATGATTGATCTTTTGAATAATTAAGTAAATTGAGTTGATTTTTGGATCTTAAGTAGTTTTCAAGTTCAATTTGAGAGAAATTGAGTGATATTTTTATCCTTGAAAGTGCCTTCAATGCTTGTTGTTTTAATTTATCCAATGATTTAGCATTGTACATTGCTGATTTTGCTAATTTAATATTCCTCTTGATTTTCATAATTGAGGATGATTTAAATCCAAAAAATTCTAAGAATGTTTCAACATCTATAACTTGGACATTACATCTGAAGGGAATTGAAAAAGGAGTGGGTATTGGCCCCTTTAACGTTAAAGAAATTATAAAAAGATATTTGCTCGAACTTTGATAACTTCTAAAGCACTTGGCTCTAATGTCACTTAAATTACTACCAAAATGGTAATCGATTGTTACCATTTTTATATTTTGGTGGATTTCTGTAAATGCTGAAGCTACATCTGATAATTTAAGAAAATTATCACTAATTATTATTGCGTTATCACATTTTTTTAATGAAAACAGTTCAGACTGCTTACTGGGAGAGATTTCATAAAATGACTTTGCCCCCATCCGTCGAGTATTCTTTAAAAACAAACTTTCCAGAACCCAATGTAGGTATGTACCAATTCTGCTTAGAATTCGAGTTTCAGTGGATTTAAGACCAGCAGCACTAATAATTTCTTCATAAAATATCTCTCTGTTTAAATAAGCACTTATAAAGTCACTGTATCCATTTTGTTCTAACTGACCTCTTGTAGGAGCATGGGTTTCATGTATCTTATTCTTAATCCTCAGATTTGGAATGATTTTTTTTGTTAGGAATTTTGAAAACGCCTTAATTTGTTCTTCTCGAGTCCGTTTCTCATTATTTTCATCAAAATCTATGAATCCCCAAATATTTGGATCATAATTAATATCAAGTCCAGAATAAGTCAATAAATTATTATACGTTATTTTATGCTTCAAATTTATTAAAAAATTTAAAAAACTCTTATATCCCCCTTCTTCAAGATGAGACTGCGTAGGAACTTCCCCTTCAAAAATAATTCCTTTTTCAACTAAATCTGGAATTATAGTATTTATAAAGTAATTAGAGGCTGCTACTAACGATTGGTCTTTATCCAATAGCTTTCCTTCCTCATCCTTTTTCAAAAAATCAAATTTTTTTCTATCGTGACGTAGTCTAAACCCAATCGCTTTTAGAACAGTGTTATAACTAATTCCCCTCGACTCTATTGCACTTAAAAAATTTACATGTCCATGATTTCTTAGATCATAATATTTTGGGATATTACCAGGTTTGATTATTCGCTTTTCGATTAGATTTGGTATAACTGTGTCTTTTAGATAATTAGTAATTTTTAATATCCGTTCACTACGAGAAAGTACTTTTCCCCCAGGACCAAAATCAATAAAAATCCATTTTCTAGTATCAAGGTTCAGTTTAAATCGTCCTGCCCTTAATAACTCATTAAAAGTTACTTTTGGGTTCACACATAACAATATGACCATAAAACCACCATAATCATTTTTTTCTAAGTGTTTCTGTTTTGGAGTCTCGTTATTTTTTATTATCCCTTTATCTATTAAATCCGGTATAATTTCTTTCTGTAAATATTCTAAAGCCTTTCTAATTTTAATTTCATATGATAAGGGATTCCCATAGTCATCTTTTTTCAAGAATAACCATTTATCAAATTCTAATGCGGGTTTTAAACCCATTTGCTTCAATATCGTCGTATACCTTATTTTTCTGTTTCTAAGTGCTTTGTAAAAATCTTTAAAGCCATTTTGCTGTAAATCAACCCCCTTAGGGCTCTCACCTTCTTTTATAACATTTCTTCTAATTAATTCAGGAATTATTAAATCTCTAATATATTGTACAATCAACTCTGGATATTGATCCATCCAATCCCAACGAGACTTCAATTCCTCTACTTTTATTTTTCTATTCCTAAGAAATTCATTCTCGATTTTAACAATATAATTTTCTTTGGAAATTTCTTTAGAATTTATTTGGTTTTCTTCTAAATCGTAATTAATTTTAAGGTAATTAGTTATACCTGAGGTTTCAGAACCAGTTTTACTAAAACTTCTCAGATCCTTTAGTATAGTTCGCTCAAACTTTGGAAGATTCTCTAGTTTATCGAAATATGTCATCAATTGAAAAACAGTATGTATTAACCATCGAAGGAAAATCTTATAATCATTTCGAAATCGCTTAATTCGATCAATTTTGGCTTGGAGTCTTTTGAGCTGGTTTTCAAACACTTTTCGGGAAATTTTTTGTAAACCAGCGGTGAACTCGTCTTCAATTCGCATGTTCATTGTCGGTGCCAAATCTTTCTCAATTTCGCTGATAGGCGCTTCTGACAATTCAATTTGCCCTGTCCGTACCTGTGAAATATCAACAAGGCTGCTGAGCGAATCATAAATGATACGACAAAGCACGAGGATAAAGTTTTCTTTAAAGATGAGGGGGAAATCAGAGTCATAGAGCACTTTATCGACGGGGTCTTTTCCGCTTCTCAATTTATCATATAATCGGCCAACTTTAGAATTACTATTACCTTTCCCTTTTGCTTTTGTTCTTGATTTAGCTTTTGATTGGTTAGGATCGATGTTTTCTTCAGAATTATCATTAGAATTTTTTATTTCAGTTCCGCAATTCTCACAGAACAAGGTCTTGCTCGGGTTGGAGATATTGTGGATGAAATTAGGGGGAAATTTCCAGCCACAATAATCGCAATTTTTCTGTTTTAACATTGACAATGGGTTATAATAAATGTATTTAAACAAAAAACAGAATTTTTGTTTTTTATTTACAGAGTGCTGTATTGAGTAAAATTCAAATTAGTGGGTATCTATAAATAAATAGAAAGAGAAGTGACGAATCTGTGAAAGAGGATATTCTATCTTCAATAAGGAAGTTATTAAAAAAACAGAACAAAGAGGGTTCGATTGGAGAATCCACTCATCCTAGATGTAAAATAGGCTGGTTGTATTTTGGTAGAAAAAAAGCATCTATTGGATGCTTCAAAAAGAATAAAGTTGCCATTTTTCGAGAATATACATCTGGATTGAGAGGAAAAGACGGAATCTCCGAAATTCGATACAAGAGATTAATTGCCGAAACAAAAAATGTATTCTGTCAAAGAATTTTAAAGTTTCTGAATGAGAGGTTCTTAAGATATGAGGAGTTACAAAGAATCTTCGTCGGAAGTCAATGGTCCATAAAGGAGATAGAGGAAAGAATTCAGAAAAGTGATATTTTGGATACAAGTTTAAAGGAAAAGTTAAAATTTATTGATATTTCAGATAGAGAGAAAGTCGACGGACTTCATAAATTTCTTGAAATAATAAAAATTAGGTATGTGGGTGAGAACAATTTTTAGAGTAATATCTTGAGTGAGCAACGCAATATAAGAAGGTGAAATTTCGACAAAATGATAGAAAGGTTTAATTGATATTGGTACATATTAAAAGAAGATAAATAAACAACATCTTAAGAAATCACTCAAGACAAGAGGAAGATGAGAAAACCAGTAATTATTGAAAAAAGTGAGAAAAACGTGAATTTAAGAGTCGACAGGCTGGAGAAGAATCGAAGTGGTCGCTCTCTGTGTTACCTCGATGAAGCAATAATGATTAAATTGGGCTTATCTACGGGAGATTTAGTTGAGATTAAAGGCAATAAAAGAACTGCGGGTATTGCGGTTTCAAACCCTAGTGATAGAGGAAAGAGCGTAATTAGAATGGATGAACTTCAAAGACTTAATGCGGGGATAACAATCGGTGAGAATGTTTCGGTGCAACCAGCAAAATGGCGTGAGGCTATAGAAATTTTACTTTTACCTACTAAACCAAACTTAGATCTCAGAAGGCAAGCAGATGCTATAAAAAGTAAATTAATAGACAAACCATTAGTTTCTGGTGATATTATTGAAGTATGGGGAAATTTTATAAAATCTGATGGAGACAATCCTATGTCTGAGGTTATGAAAATATTTCAATTAAGTGGGAGAAGGAGAGCCACACTAGGAATATTAAAACTTGTAGTAGAAAATTTAAATCCTACGAACACTGTAGTCAAAGTAACAAGAAATACATTAGTTAAAGTAAGTAAAAAGGTAGTCAGTTTGAATGTATCAGGAAAAGTCATCTCTTATAATGACATAGGGGGTATGCGTGATGAGATCGAGAAAGTGAGAGAGGTTGTTGAATTACCTTATAAACATCCCGATTTATTTCAAAAAATGCAGATTAGACCCCCAAGAGGTATTTTAATCTATGGAGTTTCGGGAGTAGGGAAAACTCTATTAATTAAAGCCTTGTCACAAGAGACAGATTTATTCTTTCTCAGCATAAATGGACCAGAGATATTCAGCAGATCTCCAGGTGGAAGCGAAGGAAAGCTTAGAGATGTCTTTAGAGAAGCAAAAGATAATGCCCCTTCAGTAATTTTTATTGATAGAATCGACATAATTGCCCCAAAGCATGCTGATAACTTAGAAAGTAGAGTAAAAGCACAGTTATTAACCTTAATGGATGGGATAGGAGATAGAGGAGATGTAATAGTCATAGGTGAGACAAGCAGAATCGATGATATTGACGAATCTTTGCGGCGCCCTGGAAGATTTGATAGAGAGATCGAAATAAAATTGCCCACTACTGCGGGGAGATTAGAAATCCTGAAGATTCACACACGTGGGATGAAATTGAGTGATGATGTCGATCTCCAGATAATTGCAGAAAGAACAGAAGGGTTTACAGGAGCTGATCTTGAAGGTCTAGTAAAAGAAGCAGCAATATTAGCCATGAAGGAAGTGTTGCCGCACTACAAAGATACTGAAGCTATAACCTCAGATATTCTTAAGGGGCTTCAAGTTAATATGGAGCAATTTCTTAATGTTTTGTCTTCATTGAAACCACATACAACATAGATTTTGAGATTAACATCTTGAATTATCTTTTCAAATGTCCTCAAATCTGGTAAATTAATACAACACCCAGAATGCCAATTGTTATCCATAATCCATATAAAACTGAATTAATCAGGATATCTGTTTCGACAGGATGGAGAAGAGTTAAGTAGTTATGAATTATTTAGCCCATTTACCATAATATTTTACTAATGATTTAGAAGAAAGAATAAAATCGATTATTTCACCTTTAACGGCAATTAGAGAGCAGCAATATTCCAAAATTAGGGAGCTCAAATTAGAGTTAAAAGATATTTTAGAGAAATTTGAATATCATAGGATAATAGAAGAAAATCAAAAAGAATTAGGAATGATCTATATTCAGTTAGAGAAGCTAGAAAAAGAAGTAAGAGAACTAAGAAAAAAAGTAGTAGAACCATTTGAGCAGATAATAAAAGAGTTTACAAATTTATTTTATGAAACTTTAAAACAAGTGAAGTTTCCAAAATTAGATAAAGATGTAAAAATCGATAATGATTTAACTCCTTATGTGAGAGATACTAATTATAAAACTCAAGGTAGTCTTGGAGCCACTGTTTTGATTACGCAAGCTTGGTATATAAGTTTTTTTCGGTTAAATTCATTATTCAATTCTAATCATCCGAAATTTTTTTTAGTGGACAGCCCTCAAAAGAATATTGGGTTGAATACAACTGAAGAAGAGTATAAAGATGAAGAAATTGTAAAAAACCTGTACATTGAATATAAAAAGTTAATAGATGAGAACTTCTTAGATCAATTAATAATTGTTGATAATGCTCCCCCTGAGGGGTATGATGAATATTTCTGTATAAAATTTACCCGGGATCCTGAAATCCCTCCATATGGATTAATTGATGATGAGATTTAATAATCAAATCATTAAAGAAACTGACGATGAAGAGATCAACTTTTATGTATTCCTTACTCATCGTATATTATTCAAAATTATTATAAAAACACATTTTATTCAAAAAAACATCAAATGAGATTTCATACAAATAATCTGTGAAAACGATTACAAATTTTTTATTTAATGTTATGTTTTCATTAATAAATTTAACACATTATAGGATAAAATAATTATGAATTATTCAAGGGCAGATTTGACACAAACCGATGCAACTATGAACCAAATGAGAAATGCAGTATATGAGTTAGCGCGTTTTATGAAAAAAAATGGGATTTCTAAAGTAAAGGATAATTTGAGGAATATGGGGGTGAACATTGCTAGAACATACACACGGCATTGGAAACCAACAGATCACGTGAATAAATCTAATTTAAAAGACGTTTTAACAACTATCTATCAAAAAATTCTTAATAGTTCTATTTCTATTGAAGTTAGTGAGGATGAGAGTTTAGTGAAAGTTCAAGATTATAAATGTGCCTTGTGCAAATATCATTATGAGGATATAGAAATTGCAGGTTGTGAAATAATCCTTGGGATGGTCTCTGAATTTATAAATCTTATCAATAGAGATACTAAAGGTTCCTCTTCCATATTTTTAGAACCATTTGAAGTATCAGAATCTCGAGCTTATGGAAATAAGGCTTGTATTCAAGTCTATAAACTCAAAACTGATAGGAGGGTTTAAAAATGGGAGCATTTCAATGGTTGATGAAGAAAATTACCAAAGTTTTTGGCCATTCAACGAACGCCTTGTTTTATACGTTACTTTACAGGGAGATTCTTAAAGAAATAAACGAAATTACTAAAAATGAAGAAACTAGTATAATTATCCTTAGAGAAATCGGAAAGAGGGCTGCATATGAATCATGTGAACGCCATTCAAGCATCTTTAAATTTATGCCGGGATCTCCTAAAAAAGTATTGGAATATTTTGAAATTCTTTGGGTAGTTGTATTTGGTAGAGAATTAGATGATTATTCTTACGAAGAGATTCCTAAAGAAGACTCAAAATATAATGATTACATTTTGAAAATAAGTAACTGCCCGATCTGTGCAGGTTATGGTCAAGATAATGAGGATTCATTTGATTTTAATAAATTAAAGCAAAAGCAAACAGAAGGATTAGCCTGTGGATTATGTGGAATGTTAGAAACTGTAGCGAACTATATATTGAGAATTAGGAGAAACGACTATCGAATTCAAATAACGGAAAAAGCCTGTATCGCTAAAGGAGGAGATTCTCTTCAATTTATCTGCAAAATTCATGATTATAAGCAATGGAAAGAACTCATGGATTCGAAAGCTGTTGAAAAAAATGCTATTGATAAGTATTTTGGAGAACAGAGAGAAGAAGAAATTGTTCAAGAAACAAAACTTGATATAATAGATAAACTTCAAGATGTTATATCAATTGACAAACTAGAAGAATATCTTGATGAACCACTTGAAACAATTAAGCAACAAGTTTCGGATATAATTAGAGATAAGTTAAACATGGAACCCGACCATTTCTTTGATTATTTTAGAAATTATGAAGATGATATGATTAGAATTATTGGGTATCTAGGGATACATTTACTAAATGAATATGGAAGATTGTTGGAGAAATCATTTAAAAACGAATGGTTTGCTAAAGTCTTTGGATACCTATTTAAACAAATAAAAGAGATGGTATTACTATTCATTCCATTAGACGTTATAAGAGACTATAATGAATTATTAGTAAATTTCTTAGAAGGTTTGGCGCCTGATGAAATGGTAAATAACATCAAACAATTTACAGGAAAAGATACAATTAATTTACTGTTTGAAGGAGCCCAGATGGCACTAGAAAACTTAGGAATTGCTTTTACAGAGTTAAAAGAAAATGTATGGGAAGAATTGAAAAAAGAAAGAGAAGATGGACTACTTTCATCTGATACAACGGCAGTTGATAAGACTCGTGAAAAAGCTCCACAGGTCATCAATATCATTCAAGAAATTTTAATGATAATTACTGATATTCTTACATTACCTATCCGGGTTTTAATTTCTGAGAGTCATTATGGGTTGAAAACAGCAATAAATTCTGTTATATCAGAAGAAGAAGGATTATATGGTTCAATTCGAGAACGGTTTGATAATATATTTGATCAAATCGAGGAGATTAGGAAATAGGTTTTGATCATTATTTTTTTTCTTAATATAAAATATGTAGCTTTCCTTAATCTAATAATTCAGCTATTTTATTAGAAACACTTTGAATATTTAAGAAGACCATACCAAGTGAAGCTTCAGATTTTGCCAAAGTACATAGTATGGCATTTTCCCCCGCTTTTGAGAGTATAATAATACCATCCAAACCCTCTATGAGAATTCGCTTCAAATCTCCCCGTGCTAACTCCTCAACAGCACGTTCAGAGACGCTTAAGATCGCAGCGCTCATCGCACTTACTATTCCATCATTCACATCTCTAGCTAGTGCACTACATATAGGAAGACCTTGAACACTCACGATCGCTGAACCTTGAATATTTGGGTTCATTGCTTCCATTTTTCGTAAAAGATCAGTAAGTTCAGCGATGTTTTCACTCAAAGAATAATCAACTTGAATAAATAAGTAATTAATATTCTAATAAGAAAATTATATTATAAAATTATTTTTATTTTTGATCTAATTTTAATATATACTTTAGTATTAAAGTTAATCAATATTTAAAAAATATTTTTATCGAAGTCCATATTAGTAATTTCAATGACTGAGAATCAAAAAACAAATAATAAAACTCAAGAAGAAAAAGGAAAGGAAGAATTAGAAAAGGAAGAAGAAGAAAAGATCAAAATCGAATCATTACGAAAAGCCGGAAAAATAGCTAAGGATGTAAAAGAGTTTATTAAGCCAAAAATTAAGGTGGGAGCTAAAGTATTAGATATTGTTTCCACAACTGAAGCGAAAATCGAAGAATTAAATGGATTATGTGCCTTTCCAGTAAACTTTTGCATTAATAACATCGCAGCACATTATACATCTCCGCTAAAAGATGACGGACTTTTAATTAAGGATGGGGATTTGGTTAAAATTGACCTGGGTGTTCATATCGAAGGATACATTGTTGATACTGCCTTTAGTATTAATTTTAGTGAAGATGATTCACTTAAAAATATTATCCAATCAACTGAGGTTGCATTAGACGCAGCAAAGATGATCGTAAGACCGAAAGTAAATACAAGAGAAATTGGAAAAAAGATTGAAGATATTGTAAAAGGTTTCAATTATAATCCTATTAAAGAGCTGGGAGGACATCAAATTGAAAGATGGACTGTCCATGGGAAAAAACAATTACCAGAATTGGGTTCTCAAGGAGGAGATATAATGGAAACAGGTGAGGTATTTTCAATAGAAATCTTTGCCAGCACCGGTGAAGGTACAATCCATAATACCCAATATTCACATATCTATGAGTTGAATCCATATTCGGGAAGAGTTCCTTTACGCAGAAAAACTTCAAAACAAATATTGGGATTCATCAATCGAAACTACAAATCTTTGCCTTTTGCAGAAAGATGGTTAGCAGAGGAATTTAGAATGGGTGTTGCATTTGGGCTTCAAGAATTAGTACAACAAGGGAAACTACAAGCACACTATGTGTTGTCTGAAAAAAAAGGGGTTTATGTGGCTCAGATTGAAGAGACAGTTTTAGTTACCGAGGATGGTTATGAACAACTAACTTAATCATAGTAAACAAAGTGCTAAATAATAATGAGAAAATTGAATATTTGCCTTGTTTCTTTAACTATTGCTCCAGATAGCCAAGATGGGGCAGGCAAAGGATTTCGGGGGATTTTTGATTATCTAAGAAAAAAAGGACATAGTGTTAAACTAATTACGGGAAAATGGAATTCTGATCTTAATGATCCTGATATTATTCAGTTTAATTTGATACGAAAACGCTTTCTATGGGCACCCCAGTTTTTTTTTAAAGCAGTTAAATATATTAATGGTCATGATTTTGACATATTTCATGGGAATGCGCCAAAAGGTACCTTACCGCTAATATTATCAAAAAAGAGAAACTATATAACAACTATTCATGATTTAGGTCCGTTTGAAACAACCTTCACTAAAATACCTATTGAAAGGCAGCTAATCAAGTTGGCAATTAACAAAGCTCCTATAATAACCACCGTGTCGAATTTTATAAAAAGAGAAATTAAACATTTTATCCCAAAAACAGATTTAAATAAGATCTATGTCCACTACAATGGTATTGATGAAAAATTTAAACCTTATCCCAGAGAAGCACTTAAATTAAAGGAAAAATTAAATCTTGATGGTCCCGTAATCATTTATATTGGTCGAATCGCTTTCTATAAAGGAGTAAATCACATTATCGAAGCATACCAAATCGCTAAAAAGAAAATACCTAATCTTAACTTAGTTATTGGAGGTATTCCTGATTTTCAAATGGAAAAAACTTATCAAGAATGGAAAGTCAAATATCATGATATCCATTTTGTTGGGTTTATTGAAGAAGATGAGTTGCCATATTATTATTCATTAGGAGATGTTTTTGTCACATATTCCTTCGCTTCTGAGGGATTTGGTTTGACTCCTATTGAAGCAATTGCTTGTGGGACTCCTGTTATCTGTTCTTCAATGATTGCTTACAAGGAAATTTTACAAGAGAATGCCATCTTTGTAACACCAGAAAGTCCCATACTATTAGCTCAAGAGATTATTAATACATTGGAAGATACAACAAGAATTAGGAGTTTAATGGAAAAGGCTCAGAAGTTTATACAGAGATATTCATGGAATTCAGTGGGAGAAAAAATTGAAAAAATATATTATAAATCTCTGAATTGATGGAGAATCTCTCCATATTATTCAAAGATTATCTACTAATCTAAGATTTCATTAATCTCTTTTTAACAAAGTTAAAGCAAATCTCTATTGGGTTTTCAAATCGACTAATTTTCTCCTTAAATGGTTCCAATTGAAACCTGTCTGAAGAGGGACCACTGTTGAGTATTCCAATTGCACTTTCAATAATTTTGTCGGTTTTTCTAATATGCTTCAGAGGAAATCCATTCTCTATTAAGAATTTCTCTTGGGGAGCTGAATCTCCAGGGAAAAATTCTATACTTGGAACATTCATTAAACTTGACTCTCTTACAATAGTTCCCCCACCACTGATAATGAGGGCGCCATAGAAACATAAATCAACTATATTTGGTAAGTACTGAGTTATTATGATATTTTTTTCTTTCTGAAATTCTCGTAATTTACTTATAAGGAATTTTTCTTGTCTCGTTGAGCGTACTAAAAGAAGATAGGAATGGTTTGGAAATTTTTTATAGATACCAGGAAAGAAATCACTTATCATCGTTTCCTCAGGATTAAGTTTATCGATAAAATAGCTAGCATGAACAGGCTCACTTCTAATTAGGATAAAATTGCCTTTATCCAATCGAAATTTATCAAGAACATTTGGATTAGGGGTATATTCTGAGAGCCAAGCAATCTCATCTAAGCCATTATATCGAATAATCTTCTCAATATCAGCATGGAGTTTAGTATACCACTCAATTGGAATACATTCAGGTGTAATAATATTTTCTATAAACGGGTGAAGCAACTTACACACAGCCTTATTACGAGGTTCATCGTTAATACCTATCGAGGGAGTTTGTAAGCCATAAGCGATCCTTACCCCTTCTAATGATAAAAATGTTACAAAGTAGTCTGGTAAGAATTTCTTTATTATCGGAAAAAGATCCTTCAGACGATTAATATATGCGTCTAATTTGTTTTCTAGTTTTTCCCCACCATGTTTACCAATCTTTAAATAATCAATATTATTATCATCTAAAATCTGATATGTTGAATCATAATCTCTAGCGGTGATCAGAAGATTTGATTTTTCGTTTTCAAATCTTTTTATTAAAGATTGAAACATGATTGCCGTTTTTGGCTGTTCAATATCTATCCATACTTTCTTGTTAATTAGGCTCATAACTTACTCGAGAAATTAAAAGATTTGTACGTTTAATTGAAAAACTAAGATATTTCTAAGAAAATTTAATGGTTTAAAGAATTTTCTATAATTTTTGGATAATTTTCTAATAAGTTTTCATATCAAGTTATCCGCAAATGCATGGATTAGATCCGCATTTTACACACTTATTTGGATACTTTTTATGTAAAGCATTCTCAAGATCAATATCTAACAAATTTGCCAAAGATGT
Organism: Promethearchaeota archaeon; assembly: GCA_048940805.1. Taxonomy (GTDB): domain Archaea; phylum Asgardarchaeota; class Lokiarchaeia; order Sigyniarchaeales; family SOKP01; genus Loki-b32. The sequence goes on along the minus strand of JBHLOF010000086.1, from coordinate 5,112 downwards.
TGCCCACGCAATGATATCTGCTAATTCTTCAGAAGCTTTGTCTGATTCAATTTCACTCTTCTTCAAGATGTGCGCTAGCTCTCCAATCTCTTCTATTAACCATGCAAATGTTCTCTGGATTCCTCTCCCTTGATCTCGTTTGATATAGAGGTTTTTTATTAAATTTTGAAATTCAGATATCTTCATATATAATAGACAAATTATTGGATTAATTTTAATCAAGAATGTCGATTAACCGCCACCTGGTGTGAAAAGCCAGTTGAAAACTCCTACATGTGCTAGTATTACTAATATGATCAATGCAAATGACAAAATTATCGTACTTATGGGTCCAATTTTAATACCTATTGAACTATCTTCAAAGAATCGCATTAATCCTGCTCCCCCCATGGGCATTGGAGTACTCCCACTTCTTCTTTTTTTCCTTCTGGATTGTGTATGGCTACTTGACATAATAAAAAAAACTCTTCTAAGATATAATCTGTATAAATACCTAAAAAAATTTAAAATTTCACAAAAAAGTTTTAAAAATTATTATAATAACTTTTTATAGATGTTATTCATTTTTTAAAGATAATTCTACTGGGATGCTATTATAATATGTTAAAAAAACTAAAAAGTTTATCATTTCTCCTAACTTTAATCATCATTTTATTTACAATCTCCTTCTTCCCTAATATTTCACGTATTGAATATGATAAAGGTGGAGAAATACAGAATCTTCACTATTCAACTAATTTTGAAGGTGCAGAAAATATAATTGTGACTGATATCTTGAGAACAGCAAATATTACCGGATATGGTCTTGTTAGTTTTGAAGATATGATATCTTTCAAAAATTTAAATGAGGATCCAATAAATTCTATTTATATAGCTATTCCTTTAAATATATCAGATAAACTTGTATATTTTGATGCAAAAGGAATTGACGATCAAACACTTTTAACTGAGCGTTCTTATCTAATAATGGGTGAATATGAGATGATTGCTGTGTACTTTGATTCCCCATTATTACCTCAGCAAACGAAAACAATAATATTTCATCAACATTTCAACGATCTTTTGTGGTATTATATAGATTACTCACCTGAAAATGAATTACAACATTTCATAAATTATAGAGGGTTTGTTTTCCCAACATTACCGTACAAAGCAGAAAGAAAAATGGTTGCCTTATTTCATGTGGATGAGCGTCCCGGATCATTAGATGGAGGCTGGGGCTTTGAACAAGTAAATTTAGAATTTGTAAAATATGACATTGAATATATAAAGGATTCAGTTAAAGGCCCTTACATAACTCCATTCTTAGAAAATCTTAACGAAAATAAAATTGTAACTGTATCCTACTACCAAAACAGTGTTGTAAATTTAGAACTCGAAGAAATTAATCGGGAGATATTTATATCTCCATGGGGTATTATTCGAGTTTCAGAAGAGCTTGATATTCGAAACATAGGTATCATTGGAGTTGAAACTCTTATCTTAGATATTCCTCAAGCTGCTAGAGATGTTTATGTATCAGATGATATTGGAGAAATTTTAGGTCTCACGATTACTGAACAAGGTGTAACTAAGGAATTGAGGATTAACCTTTTAACAAATAGAGTGAGATTGATTCCAAATTCATCATTTACGTTCAGTGTCAGATATTACTTACCTTTTGAAAATTATTTTTCGGTAAACTGGGTACAAGAGTCTATTAATCTCGACATTTTCTCAACATCTTATAGATATTTAGGAAAACAACTATCTATTCGATTAGTTATTGAGGGGTGTTCCAGTATAAATTATATTTCAGAGTTTCCCGAGGCGATAACAAAATCTCAAGGGACTACAAAACTGTATTATTCTTTTGATTATGTGTGTCCATCTCAAGCTAAAGTAATTCAATTTACTTTTACCATTGACTTTTTTGATTTACTCTTGAGACCGATCGTTATTATATTGATAATTTCTCTAATCGCATCGATTTATATATTAGTTATTAAAACTAGAAAAAAGGATTATGGTGCTCCATTAATTACAAGAGAATTCATCCCTGTGAATGAAATTAGAGAATTTTGCTCCCTATACGAAGAAAAAAATGCCCTAATGTTGGAAATGAGACAAGCTGAAGAAGATGCTAAGAGAAAAAAGTTAGCGAAGAAAAATTTCAAGAATATCATAACTAAAAATACTGCAAAAGTGGATGAAATTCAGCAAGAACTAATTCCATTTAAAAAGATATTAAATGAATCAGGTGAAGTATTCGAAAACATCATCAAAAAGCTTGATGTTCTAGAGGCAGAAAGGATTAGCATTAAAGATAGCTTGAATCTCTTAGAATCGAGATATAAAAGGGGAAGACTTCCTTCCAGAGCCGCTTATATGAAACTCTCAGATGATTTTAAGAAAAGAAGGAAAAGAATTGACAGAACTATTGATAAATTTCTGCAGCAATTAAGAAGTTACCTACTTTAAAAGAATTGTTTGAGTTGTGTGAAATAATGAAACCTTGGTTGTTTGATATTTTAGCATGCCCAATTGATAAACATTTCCCTTTAAAATTGTATATATTTTCCTTTGAAACAAGTCCAAGTGATTTTAAACATTATATCGAGAATTTTGAAAAGCGTGATTTAGATCTCATTAAAGAGGAAGATATTTTTGAAACTAGTAAAGAAAATGGAGATATTTTAATAAAAGATAATATCATAATTGAAAAAACCCCACTTAAGCAATATATCAAGTTAATCTTATTGAGTATAAATGAATTAGACAATGTGTTTAACAAAACAGAGAATGATTTAAGTCATAAATGCTTTAAAATTATCCAGTTGTCAATAAAAACTAAGATCCAAGAATACTTAAACAATTTTGATCCCAAAAAACTTAGTGAGATAATCCCTGAATTGTATTTCTTAAATAAAATGAAGATTGAAACCGAAATTCAGTCAGGACTACTATTATGCCAGAAGTGTAATCGATGGTATCCAATAATAGACTCCATACCGCAAATGCTACCCGATGAATTTAGAAAAGAGGAAAAAGAAATTGAATTCCTTCAAAACCATAGAAATTTATTAGATGAAAAATTTTTTAATCAAGATCTCAAGCCTTTTAACATTTAATACATCACTAGCCCGGTGGTGTAGGTTGATATAATCATCGTATATCAAACATAACGGCCAAGCATCTGGGGCCTTGAACCCCGTGACCACGGTTCGAATCCGTGCCGGGCTACTTTTTTTAAATATTTAATAAGCACTATTTTTCTTCTGAGAAAATATACAAATTTATCGTTAATAGAAAATTAAACATTAAAAATAAAAAGATATAATATAAAAAATATTTATTTTCTCATCTTAAAATATCATTTAACTTCACATTAAGTTCAAATTATGATTACCTTATCTGAATTAAATTGGAGCTATTTAGAAATAGTATATTTATTAATCATCTTCGCTATAGGTTTTTTGACAACCTATTTTCTTTTACCTTACATCATAAGGTTTATGAAAAAGAAAAAGTTTGTAGGATATGACATCCATAAAAATTCCCGACCCGAAATTGCCGAATCTGGAGGAATTAGTATTGTCATCGGTTTTACAGTTGCCTCCTTACTTTCAATGGTATTTTTTCCGATGTTCCTTGAAGAGATTATAATTTTTTTAATCACAGTATTGCTAGCAGGAACTATAGGATTTATTGATGATCGGATAAAATTAAAATCACGATATAAAATATTATTGTCAATATTTTCTGGAAGCGCGATATTCTTAGCTAACTTTTTCGGTTTTATTACAATTTCTTCGCCAACATTTCCAATTCTAGACAAAACTAGATTGACATTTATTTATCCATTTCTAATTCCAATACTTATTGCTATTTTTGCCAATACTGTTAATATGTTAGAAGGCTATAATGGTGAAGGATCGGGAACTTGTTTGATAGCAGTGTGCTTTCTTTTTGTATGCGCTATCATTTGGAATTCCGCACAAGGTGTTGTATTTTCGATTCCTGTTATTGCCGTTTTAATTCCTTTCTTCCTATTTAATAAGTTTCCTGCAAAAATCTTTCCTGGAGATATAGGAACACTAAGTATGGGAGCAATGATCGCATGCATCATGTTGTTTGGTTCGCTAGAAGTCGCAACCTTTTGTGCTCTTTTGATACATATATTTAATAGTTTTTATGTTATCTATTCAGTACGAGGATTTCTTGAAAGTGATAAAATAAGAGAGGGGAAGGATGACATTATATTACTCGAAGATGATACAATTAAAGCATCGGACCAAAAGGCATCAGCCCTTACACTTCCACGATTAATTTTGGCAAGGGGTCCGATGAAAGAACCAGATTTAGTAAAAAATTTTTTCGTAATATCAACTATTTGTGGTACTTTTGCTATTTTTTCAGTGCTTTTTACACTACTAACTTCTGGAATCATAAATCTTGCTATATTTTTATTGGTGTTTGCCATATTAATGGTTCCAGTAGCTTATCTGCTTAAGAAATTTCCCAGAGTTCGTGGTATTATAGTTTTAATGATGATTCTGCTCGTTGCGGGAATTATCTTCTTCTTTTTGGTTGAATTTGTAATATTGCCTTTTCCCTTTGCAGAAATTAATATGGGTGTAATTATTATTCCGATTGATTTGATTCTAATTTTTATCCTTGGTGTTGCTGGACTTATCGGATGGTACTATATTTCAATTAAATACTTTTGGTCTCAAATTAATAAGATGAAAGAAGAATTGAAGAAAAGTTAAAGGATTCAAAGATGAAATTACAAATAAGATTTTTTTTGTTTTCAATTTATATCCTCTGTTCAGCGGCATTATTTTCTATTCTCGGGATGTTTTTTTCCCAACTGAATTGGGTTCAACTTTTTCAGGATTGGAGTTTTATACTTTCATTAATATTTTATCTGTTATCAATCGAGGAGTTTTATCAATGGGCGAGAAATGGCAAAAGAAGTGAGTTAAGTGATATAGTGGCAATTTTATTTTTCTTCTTTGTCATCCTTTTTATTTCAAAAGACTTTTTAACATCTCTTATGGGCGCTTTTTCTATATATTTATGGATAGGCGTTTTTGAATTAAGAGATTATCCTGTTTTAAATAAAATCCT
>JBHLOF010000085.1:0-18918 GCA_048940805.1 Promethearchaeota archaeon | reverse complement strand
ATATAAATATAATTCTGAGGGGCTATCGTTTTCAATTTCTTATCCAGATTATTTTGTAGATTATCTGCCAATGCCCAATACAAGTCAAGTATTTCTCGCTGGACAAGAGTTTCGTGAAACGTTAGAAGTTTATGTGTCTAATATTGATTCATCCGTAAAACCAGAAAATATGGTTGAGCTTATTGCTAATAACTTAAAACTTATCGGAACTGATATAAAAATCATCTCGGATAAAGAAATAAAACTAGAAGACGGAACTCCTTCTCATGAGATAGAAATAGAATATATAAGATTAGGATCAGTAAAGATGAGATCACATCACGTTTCAGTAATAAAAGACAACAAATTGATACGTGTCAGCACTTCTACGCATCCTTACTATTTCAATGATGATCATATAAATATTACTCGATCCCTAAAGTTTACAACCCCCATCGCTCAAATACCCCAATAATGAGATATTCAAACTAATTCTTTTTTATTTATTGTTTTAAGAATATTTAATAATTTTATAAGAGTAAAAATATACAAATAAAAAAAAGAGATAATAATAATTGGCAAACTATGCTACATAAGTCCTAGCTTTCTTTAACGCTTTCTCTGCGTCTCTAATTGTGTTTTCTATGATATCCGCAACACTCTCGATTGAATTGATTACACCAATACTCTGTCCCAGCAAGACATAACCATTATCCACATCACCGTCATAGGCAGCAAAAGCCGCAACTGAATCTCTTCTTAACTCTTCTGCAAGTTCATCTTGTGAAATTGAAGAGCGATGCTCTCTCATTGCTTTTTCCTCGGCCATTTTTTCCTCTTTGCTCTTCACTAACCCTTTTGCTAGGGAGAACTTATTCTTCCAGAGTCTTATGGTCCCTAAACCGCCAGTTCTCACTATAGTGTCTTGAGCTTTTGCTGGGGGAATTACATTCTTGTAATTCTCATGAAATTCGGCATCCTTAGAGGCAATAAACCTCGATCCCATTGCAATACCTCCTGCTCCAATGGCTAAGGCTGCAGCCATACCATCCCCGGTTGCATAACCACCACACGCAATCTTTGGAATATCTGGATGCTTTTGCTGTACTTGTTGTAGTAAAACTATGCCACCAACTTTTTCATACGATTGATGGCCACCTCCTTCGAAACCAGTGACGACTAATCCATCGCAACCTGCAGCAACACATTTGTCTGCCAACCAGAGTGCAGGGGCAACATGGAAGTGTTTAACATTTGAATTTTCCCTTAATTTCTGAAAATCTTTATTTTGAGGCATTCTAGATGCGGATCCCGCACTAGTAAGTGCATATAGGCATTGTTCTCTTAATTTTGGGTTTGCCATTATATGTTTTGCAGTTTCAGAAATTAAATTGTCACAATTTACTGTTAATCTGGAGGTTCTTATATTGAAGCCAAAAATTCCATTGGTATGCTCAACCACGAAATCAAGATTTTTCTTCATCGCACTTATTGCATCGGGCTCTCTTCCATCCATAGATTGATTTGCATGAGAGATCATACCTAGTCCACCTGCTTCAGCCACAGCAATCGCCATTTCAGTCGTTCTGAAAGGTCCCATAGCAGCATTAGCAATAGGATGCTTAATTCCAAACATTTCAGTTATATTTGTTTTTAAAGTCAAAACCTTTCACCTTCTATTCTAATTTAATTGGAAGCTAAATAAAAGTATCCTTTTCAAGTTTTTCCTTATTTACAAATCAAAGTGAAGAGGATGTTTTGACAGATACAGAAGGTATCAGATATCATCTAATCTATTATGACTTGATACATTTTTAGAATTATCAAATACTTCTTGTATCGTTTTAAATTTTTGAAGCCGTTGAAGGGTGGAATATTGAGGAAATATTAATCTTATTTCCCGTTTCTTAAATTTTTCAAGTATCTGCTTTGGAGTACCCCATAAATATTCTGTTAACTCATCAGTAAATAATTTTATAGTCTGCGTTTGGGGATATTTACAAACAAAAAATTGAGTGTCGAATCTAATAGGAGATATTTCGGGAGTTATCAATCTTCCAAAATATCTTAGATTATTTACAGCATAAAAAAGATCTTCTTTTGCCAGAATATCTGTCATAGTGTTCCTTTTTTTTTGAAGCTTCTTTTGATATTTCTTAATTTTTTTGGGTACTTCTTTAATTTTTCCAAGTGAATTCCCGACTTTATCACATGCAATTAAAATTCCTGTTTCTTCAAATAATTCCCTGATTGCAATAATCCATATATTTGCGGGATCTTCACAAATTTCAGTTAAATTAGCAATGACATTTTTATCAATTCCAATTAATCTTGCTCTTGAATCTGCAGTTAAATCTTGATCGTCAAGAGCACCACCTGGAAAGACATGATGTTCGCTCATAAATTTTGTATTTTTATGTCTTTTAGCCATAAATACTTCAAATTTACAATCATCTTCTGAGCCAATATCAGATGATCGTTCACGTAATAAAATTACCGTAGCAGCTAATTTAGGTTCAACAGGCATTAAATATCATTGTGTAACTATTTTAGAAATTTCAAATAAAAATACATAGAATTAAAGTTTTTTATACAATCCTGATCTACTATAGTCCTTCGAAAAATATCTTCCTGGTTTTTTATATGCCGCTTCTCTCCATTCCATTACTTCATCAACATTATGATCTCCTGTAATTACAATAATATCCTTATTTTTATAAGAATCCAAAGCAATATTCACAACTTCTTCTGCAGTCATTGGTCCACCAAATCTTCCTGGTGTAGCGATGGCTGCCGGACCAAAAATTTCCGTGTGAGTGTTTCCTGGACAAATGCTTTTAACTTTCACCTTTGACTTAGCAAAGTTCAATTTAAGCTGAACCATCTCTGTAAAAGCTGATACAAATGCCTTTGTAGAATGATACATAGGTTCTCGAGAACCGTGGAGTGTCAATGATGCTATTGATGAGATATTAAAAATAACTCCTCTGTCATTATTTCGCATCGGTTTCAATGCTGCATGCATTAAACGAACTATAGCACCACAGTGAAGATTTAGCATTTTCATAAAAGTATTGATATTGGATTTTCCACTGATAAACTGTTCCAAAGTGCCAAATCCTGCATCGTTGACAAGTACATCGAGATTCTCAATTTTTTCAATATATTCCGCAATCTCGTCCATAAATTCCCGTTTTGAAAGATCACCAGGGATAACATGAACATTAATACCATGTTTTTGTCTCATTTCTGCAGCTAGAGCTTCTAATCTTTCTTTTCTTCGAGCTGTAATAACTAAATCAAAACCTTGCGAGCCCAATATTCTTGCAAACGATTCTCCTATTCCTGAACTTGCACCAGTTATTACTGCTACGCCGGGATCTTCAACATCCATAAAATTTGTTTTTTCTGTCATTATTACTCAATATATTATTTAATCTTTAAACTTACTTTTAAAAAACTAAGTTACTCTTTGGTTAGACAAAATGATTTTAACCTTTTAAATATCTTTTAATTGAGAGAAAAAACCGTTTTAACCTAATATTCAATTTTTTCCCATAGTTTTTCAGACCAATAGAGGAGTATATTGTCTTCCAATTTTTTAAAAACCTTGTTTTGAAGTTCCAAATAATCTAAATGAACTAAAGTTTCACTTATTGCGAGAACCTTATTCATCTGATCAAGATCATCTCCAAAATGACTAAATGCAATCTCTAGCGGAGTTGATGGATTATTTAGAATTATTCTAGATATATCATATAGCCGATTCTGATGGTGATTTTTAATGGCAGTTATGCGTTCATGGGGATCATAGATAATTTCTTCATGTCCCGGTAAAATTATTCTTGGATTCAAATTATCAATTTTATCCAGCGATTTAAGATAATGGTCTAAAATGTTCTCAAAGTTGTTTTTTTTATTAAACTCCTCAGCTGCTGGAATTACAAGTGTGCCCAAATGTGGAGTAATATTACTTAAAATATGGTCTCCAGAAAATAAAATACCTTTTTTGGTATAATATATACAGATATGCCCAACTGAATGACCTGGGGAATGAATGATCTGGAGTTCACCATCTACGATTCTATCGTTATTTTTAAGTAATAAGTTAGGCTGAACGTATTCAAAATTCATTCCTCCCCCACCAAGTCTTTGTATCATAATCTCAACTTCTTCTTTCTGGATACCTAAGCTGAGAAACAATTTCGTTCTTTCCTTAACTTGTTCTTCTATATTAGTCTTTTTACTTAATTCTTCCCTTAACTTTGCGAGTTCATAAGCAATTTTATGCATCCCTATTTTTATTTCTGGATTTGCTTCTTTAAGAGTTTTTACAAGTCCTACATGGTCTGGGTGCTCATGTGTTATAATACAATAATCAATATCTTCAATTTTAGTATTCAAATCGTTTAAGGCTTTATAAAACGCTTTTTGCCAGTATTTCATAGAATATCCGGCATCTATTAGCACATATTTATCTTTTATGGTAAAAAGGTATAGCCTTACTATATTAGAGAAACCGATATTTATTTGATTGATGTCCTCTATAGAAGAAACTTCGTAATATTCGAAATCTATCAAATTTACCATACGTGAAATTAAAGTTTCAAAATCAGAGAAATTATTTATCCTTTTATTCAGTTCAGGATAATTATTTTCTATTGGAGATCTTATATTATCTTTAAAATATTCACTAAAGGGTGTATTATATTCTAAGAAGGCAGCATATAAATCAGAAGAAAGCCAGAAAAAATTTTGAAGTAGGTCTTCCGGAAATTCAGTTCTTTTAGTAATCTCTTTTATGAATTTTCTAACTGAAGCGGGAGGTTTGAATTTTTCGAATTCATGAAAAATCTGGTTTTTTTGTTCAGTATCTAAGTTGTAGATATCAATTAACCTTTCAGCTCCCCATAGAGGGATTTTAAAATCTTGACTCATCTCAACCATTAAGGCTCTTCTGTTATGGTGAAAATATTATAATCAAATGCTGACTTTAAAGATTAAAGATATAGAACAGTAATAAATTTTCTCGTTAAACTTTGATAATAAATTTAAAAGGTTAAGATCAATGCGTTCATTTATTATATGTAAAAAGGAGCATAAATTAGAGATACCAGAAAAATTCAGAGAATATGACAACCGAACACCCGAAGGAGTGGTTGAATATTTTATCAAGGAGTTTACAAAACCAGGTGATACAATACTCGATATTTTCGCGGGTATGGGAACTACTCTAATTATCGCCGAACAATTAAACCGCATCCCTTATGGTATTGAGTTTCTTGAAGATAAATATAATTATATTATTTCTAAAATTCAACATAAAGAGAATATGCTTCATGGAGATGCACGCAAATTATCTGAGTACAAATTTCCTCCCTTAGATTTTGTGTTTACTTCCCCTCTCTTCATGTCAAATCATGAAATTAGAGATCCCCTTGATATTTATAGAACAGAGGGAAATTACACAAAATATTTAAATGACATATCAAAGATTTTTACTGATCTGAAGAGCTTTTTAAAACCAAACTCGCATATTATAGTCATGGTAGCGAACCTAAAAGGAGATGGGATTACAACATTAGCTTGGGATATAGGGAAAAAACTTTCTGAAGTGTTGCATTTTGAAGGAGAAGTCATTATCGGATGGGAAGGTCCGCGAGATAGTGAATCCTTTGGTTATGATCACAGTTATTGTCTTGTATATAAAAATAAAAATTAATGTAATTAGTGAAATACTTACCAAATTGTCATGGATTCAGAAAAAAGCTTTCTAAGATCCTCTGCACTTGCTGGTCGGGGAGATAATTTGGTTACACGATGTTGGGGTAGAGTTCCTTGAACCAATTCATCTATATCACTTTCTAAAAAACCAACAGCTTTAAGACCATTAGGCATACCAGTAGCTTTCATTAATTTAATAATTTCATTTGCAAGAAGATCTCCAGCATTTTTCTTTTTAACATTTGAAATATCCACTCCCATCAATTGTGCGGCATAGAGGTGTATTTCTGGATCAGTTTCAGCAGTAAATCTAAATACTGCAGGGGAAGGAAGAACAACAGCCATACCATGTGGAATTATTGGGTGATCTGATTTTATTCCTTCAGGGATATACTCTCTGACCATGCCAGAAACTGGATAGGACATTCCATGAACTAGGTGAACTCCTGCATTCCCAAAACCAATACCTGCATAGGTAGCTGCAAGTATCATTTCAGCCCTTGCATCATCATCAGAAGTATCTTCAACTACACGAACTATATTTTTTGAAACCATTTCAATTGCTTTAGAGGCCCAAAGGTGACTAATTGGATTTCTTCCTTGATAAGCAGGGCGTAAATCGAGGCTTTCAGGTGCAGGACGAACGTTGTAAGGAACTGTTGTAAGCGATTCCAAAGCATGACAGAGAACATCAAAACCACAACAGGCAGTGGCTATTTTAGGTAGAGTTCGAGTATTATTTGGATCAATTATCCCCATATCAGGTCGCAATGCGCGATGTGCAATTCCTGTCTTTGCATGCATCTTAACTAAATCAAATATTGCCACCCCAGTCGTTTCGCTTCCTGTACCCGCTGTTGTTGGGATTGCGATCATAGGTTTCAATGGCCCTGGAACTGGTTTCCCTTTACCAATAGGGGCATTCACATAAGTTAAAAATTCCGCAGGATAAGTTGAATATAAATTTGCTACTTTAGCAGTATCCATACTTGAACCACCCCCGACACCAATGAAGCCATCAAAGTCTCCCTCAGTGGCAAATTTAGCTGCTTCCTTAAAAGAACCATCGGTTGGTTCAACTCGTGCACGATCATACAAGATGGTATCAATGTCTTCACTTTCAAGGGCTTCAAGGGTTACCGTTACTGGTTCACTCTTAGTTAAATTCGGATCCGTCACCACCATAACTCGAGTTACTCCAAGTTTTTTCATATCATAACCAACCTCACATGTTGCACCTGGACCATATTTAATATTTGAACTGGTCATGGTGAAGGTTGTTTCATATTTTATGTCTGCTTTTTTACCCATTTCTAATCATCCATATATAGTTTTTAATAATTTATAACAATTAATCCCATTCTATTTTTGTTCTATCGCGCATTCAATTCTTTTTCATGATCAATTAAAACTGATTTCGCAATCTCATCAATATTCTTTAAATTTACAATTGAGAAATAATCAAATATTTATAAGTTTTTTTCGATTCTTTTTCATAATAATCACATTTTGTTAATAAAAATAACATATTAAAAATGAATTAAATGAACGAGACACTTGTGCCTAAAGATCTTCGTAAATCATATACTTGCAGTGAGATCTTAGCAATCGAAAAAAAGAATATCATACCTGCGGTAACTCACTATTTTGAGAGTCCAATCCTAATTGTGGGTGGTAAAGGGGCGATGGTAGAGGATGATACTGGTAAACAATATATCGATTTGTTTTCAGGTATTTGTACAAAAATTACGGGATACAATCATCCAAAATTCATAGCCACCCTTAATTGGCAAGCTGAACATCTTATATATTCGAGCACTCTATATTCAACTATTCCTTATGCCGTATTAGCTCAGAAATTATCCCAAATTGCTCCTTCTGGATTGACTCAAGCATTCGTCCTTAATAGTGGGTCGGAGGCTAATGAGTCTGCATTATTTATGGCACGAAAATATCGAAATAACCCCTACATTGTTGCATGTACTCATGCTTACCATGGCCGGACTCAATTAGCTCGGGAGATTTCAAGTGTAGGTTGGCGCACTGTCCCGGAGTCCCACCCCTCTGGAGTACGTTTCACTCCTTATGGGTATTGTTACCGATGTTCTTTTGGAAAAGAATATCCGGATTGTGATTTTGAATGTGCGAGGTACCTTCGTGAAGTAATTCGCACACAGACTCATAAAGAAATCGCTGCCTTCATAGCAGAACCAATCCAAGGAGTTGGGGGAATTGTCCAACCACCACCAGAATTTTTTCAAATTACATATGAAATTGTAAAAGAATTTAACGGACTTTATATAGCTGATGAAGTTCAAACAGGTTTTGGGCGTACAGGGGATCATTGGTGGGGAATCCAGCATTCAGGTGTAAACACCGATGTTATTACTTTAGCAAAAGGTTTTGGGAGCGGTATTCCCATTGGTGGCTTTTTAACACGCCCTGAATACGCCTTGGAATATACTACAACCGACAGTTTTTCAACTTTTGGGGGAAACCCCTTGTCATGTGCTGCCGCAGTCGCCGTTATTGAAATTATACAAGAAGAGCAATATCTCAGTAAGGCCTCAAAACTTGGTAACTCAATTAAGAAACAACTTTTAGAATTGAGGACTAACCACAAACTTGTGGGGGATGTCCGAGGGCAGGGAATGATGTTAGGAATTGAGCTTGTTCGTGATCAAATCACCAAGGATCCTGCTACTCAGGAAATGCTTCAGGTTATGGAGATTTGTAAGCAGAATGGGTTATTGATAGGGAAAGGGGGAATTGATGGGAATGTAATTAGAATTCAACCCCCGATTGAGCTCACAAATGACCAAATTGAAAAGGCACTTCAAATTCTTGACATAGCATTTAACCAAGTTGAAAATAAGATGTAAAAGGGATTGTACTGGAGTAAAACGATGAATTTTGGTATAGCATACTCAGGTAGATTTTCTTGAAGCATCAAGTAAAATCCAGCTTTATATTGCATTTTTTATTTATTTGCCTTATTCTATACCGATTGAAATATTACCTTTTTAAAAAACTCTAATAAAATACCGAATCTTCGACATTTCTGGTATAATTCGTGTCTTCAACAGAACCTTGAATCTGGTTTTTTGAACTATTATAATTTGAACTTCGCAAAAAAATATATTGGCGAAAAGTTTTTAAATACTTAAAAAGAAAATTTTAGCTGAACGGTAAAAAAAAATAAACCAAGCAACCCATTATGAGCGAAGAAGAACAGTTTAATTCCACGATTCAAGAAATTAAGGATATTTATCAATTCTTAATCAAAGGAGAACCAACTCCCGATGATGAAATAGAAGCACGTACAAATCTCATAGAGTTGATTCAAAAATTAAAAAACATAAATTATTATCAAGTTAAAGGTAATCAACAACTTCTCGATGAAACTTATGATAAATTAGAAAAATGGGATACGCTTGATTTATGGTTCACCGAATCAGAAATACCAGATTACATTAAAAAGATAACCCTTTTAACAGAAATAACATCTGAATTTGAGTTCATAGAGGAAGTTAAAGATGTAATACCTGAAGAAAAAATTGAACCTGAATCACCTTCAATCGATATTAATGAGATTGTTGACCAGGTTTCAGATAAATTTAAGGGTGAAATTGAAAATCTTAAACAAAAAATCGATTACTTGCAGCATGAAATTGATGAGAAAGATCAAAAGCTTAAACAGGCTACTCAAAAAAAGGTAGTCAAAATTGTTCCTAAGAAGAATGTTCAACTTCCTCCACCAAAAATTAAAATTCCTGCAATTAAAAAACCTGAAAGAGCTCCTCAGATTTTAGGTCAGATTAAAACAGAGGAGGAAGAACCAAGAGAAAAAATAGGTGTTAAGTCGATTGAAGCTGTTCAAATGAAAATCGAAGAAGAAATTGGGAAATTAAAACCCATTCCTTTATCTTCTATCACTCCATACCCAACACCACCATCTCAACCATCACCAGTTCGGATTAAATCCGAAGTTGACGAATCAGAAGATGTATCATCAATTTTAGATATAATAGATGAACAAGAAACAGAGTACATAGAGGAAACACCAAGAATTGCATCTTTACAAAAAAAGCCATTGATCTCAACAGAAGTATCGCTCGTAGAAGGAGATGTAGAAGAACAAAAAAAGACAGTACCATTTCTTATTCAAGAAAAAGTTGAAGAGAAAAGGGAGCAAATAATTACTCAGACACCAAAAATTTCTTCGGTTAGTGTGGAAGAAGTTGAGACTGAGCCTATTAAATCAACAGGAACCGAATTATTTGATGTATTTACTACTGTTGGAGAAAGAAGAGCTGAAAAAATAATAAACAAACCAGAATCTCCAACTGCTGAACCAACAAAAGAAACAAAGAAAAAAGAAACTAAAAAGAAAAAGAAAGAAAATGAGGCTGTACCCTTTGTAGGATTTGCTGCTGAAGATGAAACAGATGCCTTTAAAGGACAATCTGATTTTGCGGAGGAATATTCTCCAGTTAATATAGATGAATTGTCTAAAGATAAAGACTCTTTATATCAGGAACTGATTGCTCTTGAAGGGAGACGCTACTCATTAGAAAAAGATTATAAGGAGTTAGAAGGGAGGTATAATGGGGGATCCATTTCTGATGTCGAATATAAAAATCGTGGTGAAGATCTTAAGAATAAACAACAAGAAATTACTTCGCAGATTAACAGAATTAGAAGAGTAATTTCAAGTCTATAAATCTTTTAGAAAAAATTTCTTTACACTAAAGAAGTAATAATTTAGTGGCTAAAGAGTTTAGATCCGGAATTTAAACATTTATCAAGGTTTTCTTTAACTAGCGGTTTTTCAAGTGATTTGAATATCTTTTCAAAATCAATACATGACTGAATTGTTTCATTTTTAAATCCAATTTCAATAACCTTTTCATTCTTTTCTTTCATATTTAATAAACCTTCCTCATATAATTGATTATATCATCTAAATTTTAAGACAAAATTAATTATTTAAATATGAATGTAATAATCTATACACAAATTGATTTTATTTGTAAAATAAAAAAATAGGTATAACCACTTCTCCTATTTAATATAACCATTATATTCGATAATATTTTTTATTCAAATTAATTGTTCTGTAATCTAGTAATAAATTTATAAATACGTAGGATTATAGAAAAAAGGATGAGATACTTTAAAATTGATATAATCATATTTAATTACTGCTCACAGTATTTCTAAGATTTAAAGGTATAAATATATTTACTTATCGAAAACTTACACTCCTTTAATAATACGTATTTTTTATAACAATAAAATTGAAATTTTCTGATCTTCTTTCAATAAGTGGTAAAACCAGTAAAATAAATTTGAGGTAAATTTATTCATTAAAGACAGGAATAAAAAGACCATGAGGCGGGACATGCACCCGGAATTCTATTGTTTCAATTTGAAGGAATGCATAGATCGTAAAAGTTTTGTAAAAGAAACTAGAAACAAGTTAATGAGAAAGAAGTATAGCAAATATTTTCAAACACAAAAAGAAACTTAATCAAATTATCAATTTGTTCTAATTCTTTACTATTTGAAAAACAGGTGGAGATTTATTTTTGTGATCTGCTAGTTTCATCATTACAATAACCTTTTCTATATCATTTTTGTTGAGGTCATTTAATTCTAAACCATAGTCTAATCTGTAAATTATTTCATCCAATTTATCGTATGTGATCCCTATATCATCCTCGTCTGTTTGACCTTCCCATAACCCAGCAGATGGAGGCTTATTGATTATCATTTCGGGGATAGTTAATTTTGTTGCCAATTCTCTTACTTCACATTTATATAGTCCCCCTATCGGTTCAAAATCAACACCTCCATCTCCATATTTCGTAAAATATCCGATAGCTAGTTCAGTTCTATTGCTAGTGCCTGCTACTAAAAACTTTCCTTTAGATTGTCCAACAAAATAATAAGATAGCATCCTCAGTCGAGGTTTTAAATTGGCTTTTGCCATTGTATTAGTTTCAAGTTGGGGGGAAGTAATTTTCAAATATTCCTCAAAGATACTTGATAAATCAAAAATGAGGAATTCAAATCCTAACTGATCCGCTAATATTTGAGCATCTTTTAAATCTTGGGGGATCGAATAGCAAGGCAAGCCTAAACCGATAACGTGTTCCTTGCCTAATGCATTAACACATAGAGATGTAGTAACAGCACTGTCTATACCTCCACTAATTCCAATAACAATTCCGTCTACTTGAGCGGATTTAACATAATTTTTTATCCAGTTCTGAATATCGGAGATAGTTAAGTCATAATCTAAAACACGCATAATATCTCTCAAATATTCATAATTTTAAAACTCTTTTTATTAGTTCTAAACTAAAAGCTAAGATTAAAATAGAAATTGTTAAATTATTAAATTAAAAAAATCTTCTTAATATTACAATTATAGGAAAAAAATAAATTAAATTTAGAGGAATAGGAAGGAATGAGTGAAGAATTTAAAGCAATAGTAGATACATCATATGATAAAGGGACTCCTTTTTGGCTTTACACAAAAGATTATATCTTTGGAATGGTCCCTACAGATAATGATCGATGGATTGAGGTATCCTATACTTTTGAGGACCCCGATGAGCCATTATTTAAGACTGAAAGAAATGCTGACTTATCGTTCCAATTTCTTCTTGAAGAAGTTGAAAAGGGAGTATCGTTTTATGTGGAAGACTTGAAAGTCCCCTTATTAAAAGAATTTGCGAGTACTTTGGAAGGTGGTTCTGGACCTGAGAAAATGAAGGCTATCATTGCAGAATTAATAAATAATTCAGATAAGTATTCAGCAAATCTCCCGATAATTAAAAGTAAAGATCAACTTAGTATAATTAAAGAAAAAGTATGAGATTAAAACCGTTTTTTATAAGTAAAGATTTTTTCTTTGAGGATATTTCTTAGAAAATTCTTTATCTATCCTATGACGAAGTTGGTAATCTAAATTCGAATCCCTCTCGTTAATAACCTTTTTAAGATGATCTCCTTTTTCCTGCGAAAATTTTTCTATTCCGGTTGCGATGATATTTTTATTCTGTTTAATAGGAACTACCATCCCGAAGAACCGCAACATTTCATCGGGGGACATCTTTTTGCCCATTTTTTCATCAATATCTCGATCTAAATTTCGCACTACAGAACCCATAGATAAAGCTGAAAAAGGACTCAATTGCTTTGACTTCAACCAGAAATGATTAGGCTTTTTCGAAATGATTGTATCTAAGTTTCCATCTCGATCTTTTGAGCCTAATACTCTCCAATCTTTTGGATCCCTGTCGTATTCTTTTTTCATCTTCTTAACGACGGATCTGATTGGTGCCACACCGTAATAATCCTTTTCTTCTTCTTTATCCGTCATACTCTCTATAATATAAAATAAAAATACCTATAAAAATATAAAGAAAATATTGGATAAACAACAAAATATTTTAGATTGAAAAATAAAGGTGAAGAATAACAAAGAAGCTTAGCTACTAAAATTAATTTCTGAATTCTCTAGATATCAGTATGGGACCTCAAAACTTAAAAAAACTTATTCATGGAATTGAATCAGGGAATTTCCAGCAACTTCAATCAGTTTTCTCCCAAGTCGAAAAAATAGAGGAGAATTTCTTATCAACTTATCTAGGACGGAAACATGAGGGAGTTTACTATACTAATGAGGAAATTTCTAATTTTATCGTAAATGAGGTACTTCTCTTCTTAATTAAAAAGAAATTTTATGATCAAGGCAATTATTTCATCAAAATTAATAGAATCAATAGTTTATTTGATTTAGATGAAAATTTAAAGCTAAAACTAATAAAAATCTTAATGAACACGAGAATTTGCGATCCTGCATGTGGATCAGGCATATTTTTATTGAGGGCTCTTAAAACTATTTATAAAATAGTCAAAAAATTACAACCTTCCCTGATAGATCTTGAAATTAGGTCTCAATTACTTTATAACGTTTATGGATATGATATTAATGAGCAAGCAATAGACTTGTCGATATTAAAATTACTTAAGTGGTATCTTGATGATGGCGGGAGTGGAATTAATGAAATCCTTACGCGATTAAGAGTAAATATTAAACAAAGGAATACTCTAATGGATTCAGAATTAGGGAAGTTTAATATAATAATCGGAAATCCACCTTATGGAAATATTTTAAGTAGCACTGATAAAAAATATCTAAAGGAAGAAAATTCATTCTATAAAGATATTTATTGCACTTTCCTCTATAAGTCTTTACATTGGAGTAATGATTTAATAGCCTTTCTTGTTCCAAAGAGTTTTCTTCTTAGACAAGGTTATATTGAATTTCGGAATACATTTTTAGCAAAAGCCAATTTGCTAAAAATTATCGATATGGGTTCTAAGGTATTTAAAGACGCTACAAATGAGGTTCAAATACTAATCTTTGAAAATAAAGAGCATGATAAAGATAAGGACTTATTAGTTTATGACTTTCCGGATAAAATGATAATAAATTACAAGAATCAAGAGTTTGATTCTCTTAAATTGTGTTTAAATAAAAGTTGTCCGCAACATTTTAAATCCAAAAAATTTTTTGCGTATTCTTATCAAGAAAACTGTCCTTACTGTGGTGTAAAAAATTTTTCTTTAAACCGCATTAGGGTTAAGCCTAACTCCTCATATCTTGCATTGATTAATAGAATTGAACATTTAGGAAATTTAAATTACATAAATCCTGTATCTTTTCCAAAATTAATTAGAGGAGAAGAAGATGAAGGATTGAAACTTGTTCGTAAGAAATTGAAGGATCATAACAAAGCTTCTTGCTTGTTCATTAGTGCTAGAAATGACTTCAGTTATTATTACATTGACAAAAATAAATCATTGAATCTTCAAGAAATTGAAGCTACAAGTTTAAAGGGTAATAATTACGAGTATTATTTTTCACCAAAACTTTTAATTAAACATAATAACATAATTCCCGAAGCAATCTACACTGCTGAAAATGTATGCTTTACATCTTCAATTTATTCTTTACTTCATGATGATTCAAACGAATTAAAGTTTCTTTGCGCCATACTTAATTCAGCATTAATTCAATTTTATTGCACTTACGCTATTAACAACCAAAAGAATACAACAATTAATTTGAATCAATATATGATACGACATATTCCTATTGTAAATATAGATTATCAAAATAAATTGAATCTCGCTGAAAAAGTCAATGAAATAACTAAAATATTTCAGGAAAACATCGGTAGTTCATACGATCAAACAAAACAATTATTAAAGGAGGTGGATAGAATTATTTTTAGATTATATTCTATATCAAATAAAGAAAAACAGATGATAATTTCAGACGTGAAAAGTAGGATTAAGCATTTCGAGAATATTTATTGTTGAATCTCATAATCTAACTTCTGTTTGTTTGCTTTTAAACTTTTTATATAATCTATAGGCTATTAAATATGAAATAAAACCTAAGATTACTCCACTAAAATCGATAATGAGATCAAAAAAGTCAAAATAGCGATTAGGTACGAAAAATTGGTGGATTTCATCAATAATTGCATAGAAAATTGAAACCATGATTATATTAATAGCTTTTATTTTAGAAAAAAATCCATAGAAGAGTAGAAATGTTAAGAACGCAAATTCGAATAAGTGCAAAAGTGGATTTAAAAACAATAGAATTGGTTCTGAGGGTGGGCTGGGATAAGGATTACTCAGAGAAGAAAAATAAAAGATTGCTAGAGCAAAAATCACAGCGGGAACAGTTTTTAAATAATCTAAAATGGTCCATTTAGGATTTATATTACTCATTCAACCATCATTATTTTTGTTTAAAGTGAAATACACAGCTCCCATCGCCCAATCCCATGTGACTCTTTCTTTCTAGTTTGATATTTGGATTAAAATCTTCAGTCATTGCGTTATAAATAACATTACACATGTTCTTACATATTAAAGGGATTTTCTCATGGCGTTCCTCATTCCTATCCATTGATGCTTTATAAGGACATCCAATTACTTCAATGATTACTTCTGAATCCGAGATTTTGTTCACAATATATTTCCAACCTTCAATTGACCATCTAAAAGTTACGATCTCAACAAGATCGTGCAATGTGTTCGTTTCAAGATTCAAATATTTCTTAATTCTTCTTACTATAATTTTTAGTAACCTAATCCATACAGTATTATCTATTTCTAAGGCTTTATCCCATCCTACCACCCTTTCCGTTTCTAACATCCATAATCCATCTAGAGTTACAAAATTTCGCTCAAAATAAAATAATCTATCGGCATCCGTGATTTTTCTCATAATATCATCAAAACAAGTATTTCAAGCATTAAATAGAAAAATGTAAGGATATTAATAATATTAACACAGTTTTTTTATCTCTAATCTTTCTGACAATAAAAATTTTTACGTCAACCTAATTCATAAAAATTAGTTAAATATAGAATTTTATATTAAAGCTCAATAATATAACCTTTACTTTTATTGTAAATGATTTCATAATCTTTTTTATATACCTTAAATTACTAAAATTAGACTTGTCTAAATTAATATACAGTTATAACGAAATTTGATTTAGATTTAAATTTATAATAAGCTTATCACTTGGAAAATGGAACCTATATTTATAGCTTTACTTTTAAGCCTATTTGCAGGATTATCTACAACAGTAGGGAGTGTTATAGCCTTCATTATGAGAAAACCCAATAATGAACTTCTATCTTTTATCATGGGTTTTTCAGCAGGAGTCATGATTCTAGTTTCATTTGTAGAGTTATTACAAGAAGGTATTCAAACCAACGGGATGTTATTTGGAATATTGTTTTTTTTACTTGGAATAGGGTTGATGCTCTTAATTGATATGACTATCACACATTATTACGAATATGAAGATTTTCATAAAGTTGAAAAAAAAGAAAAATATTTTAGTAAAAAAATTCTACAGCATGAATATAGTCCTAGAAAGGGGAGTCAGCATCGTTATCGGCATAGAGATCGTAGTCAACTTTCTAAACAGGGTGAATTGAAAAAGACAGCATTATTGGTCACTTTGGGTGTTTTTATTCATAACTTTCCTGAAGGAATGGCTACTTTTATAGGAGCGCTAAAAGAATTTGAACTCGGAGTATTAATTGCAGTAGCTATAGCCCTACATAATATTCCTGAGGGAATCGCTGTAGCAGCAACGGTTTCTGTAAATAACAATAATAATAAAAGATTTAAACCATTCCTTTGGTCATTTATTTCGGGAATAAGTGAACCAATTGGAGCACTGTTGGTTGGGTTTGTTCTTTTTCCTTTTATAAATGATGTTGTTTTGGGTGCGATGCTTTCTGTTGTTGGTGGTTTTATGATTTACATTTCTTTAGATGAATTACTCCCAATGTCACGTTCTTTAGGTAAGGAACATCTTTCCATTATAGGGATAGCTTCGGGAATGTTTGTAATGGCTCTTAGTCTAGCTATTCTATTGTAACATCAAATAGTTGTTTAGCATTATTGTAAAAAATATTCTCATAGAAACTTTTAGATAAATCGAATTCTAACAAACCTTTTGTTGAACGTTGGTATTCATATGGGATGTTGGGAAAATCACTCCCAAATATTATTCGATCTTGATAAGAGACTAATTCCTCTGGTTTTGGTTGTTTTGATTTTCTTTCAGGAAAAATATTATCTGGAATAAATATCATTGTAGTGTCTAAGTATAAATTCTCATGTTTATCAAGAAGCCTTAGGAACTTCTTATATTCGAAGGCACCCATGTGTGCCACTATTACATTTATATCTGGATATTTGTTCATAAATTTAATAAAATTCTTATATCCCACATATTTGTTACGGTAAGGAGCTGTTCCCGCATGAAAACAAATCCATTTTCCTTGGTCCAATATGTAATCATAGATTTCATACATTCTTTTGTCATCAGGATAAAATTCTTGAACTAAAAGCTGCATCTTAATTCCAAAAAAATTGTAATCATCTAAAATTTTTCTTACATATTTTAATCGATTTTGATCCTCTGGCCATACACAACCAAAAGGAATGGCATTCTTATGTTTAATACAAAAGTCCTTAACCCATTCATTAATAAATTTAGCCACACCCTCTTTATGAGCGTAATTATATGTTGTGTAAGCCTTTACATTTTGTGATTTCAAAAATTGTACCAAATCTTCTGGTGCAAGTTTATAATTGATTGGCCATCCCCTGATATTACCCTTTTCATCCGTTTGTTCAAAGTACTTCCAAATAGCATTAAATATTTGAGGAGGGAAGAAGTGAGTATGAGCATCAATGTATTCAAAATCGAAATGATTAAAAGTCATTACATAAGAAAAGTTAAAAGAATTTTTAAAATTATAAATTTAATATTTCCCTCGTGATTTTTATTCCCAATTTTTTTATCAGTTTACAAATTTTGCATAAAAATAAATTTAAATATGCAAAACCTCTTATTTTTGGTAAAGAATTTAATACTTTGTTTGGTGAAAAATTATTCTTTATCAATATGTAATGTCATCTGAAACAATTTTTCTTCTCATAGCAATTATTATACCAAGCATTTTTCTATTCATGCAAAGGAAATTCAAATTAACGCGAAAATCAATAGGATTTAGAGTTTTACTACATGTTTTATTATCCACTTCAATTACAATAGCATGTACCGCATTTGCCTATAGAATATTCAATGATTCAATTCCCAGGATGTCATTAATTTTGGCTGCATTTTCTTATGTTGTATTCGCAATTTATTACTTGCTGAAAAAAATACAGAGACAAGAGTTAAAAATATCTACCATTTTGAAAGATAGTTCAGAAGCATCTGTAAATGTTTCAAATATTGCTACTGAATTAGCAGCAAGTGCTACTGAAGTGAATACAGCCTCGGGAGAAATTGCAATTTCTTCTCAAAGCATCTCTAATAAAGCACAAGAGGCTATAAATGCTACCATTAATATAAAAAATGTAATTGAACTTATTACTAGTATTGCGGATCAGACTAATTTATTAGCATTAAACGCTAGTATCGAGGCAGGGAGAGCAGGTGAACAAGGAAGGGGATTTGCAGTCGTAGCTGATGAGGTTCGTAAATTAGCTGAAGAATCAAAAAAAGCCGTTCTTGAGACAAATAAAGATATCACTGATGTTGTAAATAAAATTAGTTCAACATTCGGTTCTATGGAAGGAAT
>JBHLOF010000184.1:0-4428 GCA_048940805.1 Promethearchaeota archaeon | reverse complement strand
GATTTAAAATATTTAACTGCTTGCTCAGCTGATTGAAATCCCATATAAGCATAATTTGCTTTAGCAATTTCAATTTCCAAAGCTTTTTTTTTTTTAGGATCAGATAAAACAACATAACGCCATTTCCGAGCATTAGAAGCACTTGGTGCATATCTCATCGCTTTAAATATTTTTTCTATCAATTCTTTTGGAACTTTCTTCTTTTTGTAGTGTCTAACAGAGCGTTTGGCACGAATAAGCTGAAGAAGCTTATCACTATCTACAATATCTTTCGGTGAATCAATTCCGGGAAAAGTCTCAATATCATCAAGACCCTCCGTTAATATTGCATTTTCAGGACAGACTGCGATACAATGGCCACAAATATTGCATGTACTTAGGGTTTCGTTGAAAAATACTTCACCATCAGCATTAATAAAGAAATATCCGCGACCACATTCAGAGATACATTGTCTACAATTTGAACATTTTTCCTTATCTATACCTAAAACAGACATGAGTATTTACCTTTTTAGGAAAATTAATGGTAATTTATAAAAAATTGGTTGAAAAAGATTTATAAACTATAAAAAAAGGCTTTTTAACCTAAAAATACCGAAACTAGAATAATTCTAAAATCTAATTCTTATCATTTTTTTAGTGTGAAAGATGGATAAAAGCAATCATAACACGGATATTTCGATTGTCCTTTGCGGTGCTGCAGGACAAGGAATCCAGACTGTCGAAGAATTGTTAACAAAGACCTTGAAAAGAACGGGATATCATGTATTTGCAACAAGAGAGTATATGTCTAGAGTTAGAGGGGGTGTTAATTCTACTACTATTCGAGTTTCTTCAAAACCTGTTCGTGCTTATCTCGATCGAATTGATTTACTAATTCCACTTAACGAAGAAGCTTTACCTCATTTAAGAGAAAGAATTTCCTCAAACACTTTAATTATAGGTGAAAAAAAGTATGTTGAGACATTACCTCATATCAAAACCAACACCATCGAAATTCCATTTAGTGAGCTTTCAGAATCAATTGGGGGGAGAATTTATGCTAATATCATTTCTTTGGGTGTTATCCTTTGTATGTTGAAAGCCGAAAGAGAAATTTTATATGATCTACTTACCGAAAATTTCAGAACGAAGGGACAAGAAATTGTCAATAGCAATATCAAAGCGGTAGATAAAGGCTATGAAGTGATTGAAGATTTGGTACAAACACATCAAATTAATCGAAAAATCGAAATAGAAAAAAATCCAGATTTAGTTAACGATTATATACTTAATGGTACTCAAGCTATTGCATTAGGTGCAATTGCAGGTGGATGTAATTTTGCTTGTTTTTACCCGATGGCACCATCCACAGGGATTGGTACATTTTTAGCCCAACATGCACTTGAATTTGATATGATCGTCGATCAGACTGAAGATGAAATCAGTGCGATTAACAAAACATTAGGTGCGTCATATGCTGGAGCACGTTCTTTTGTATCTACTTCAGGTGGCGGATTTTCTCTTATGACGGAGGGTGTGAGTCTTGCAGGTATGACTGAATTACCAATAGTCGTGGTTGTAGGACAGCGACCTGGTCCGGCAACTGGTATGCCAACTAGAACCTGTCAAGAGGATATCGAGCTTGTTTTATATGCAGGTGCGGGGTGGTTTCCAAGAATAATTTTTTCACCAGGAACAATAGAAGATGCGTTTAAATTAACTCAAAATGCGTTCAATCTTACTCAAAAATATCATGTACCTGTATTTATCCTTACTGATCAATATCTTGTAGATTCGTACTATAATATTCACTCCTTAGACCTTGACTCACTTGAAATCATTAAAAATATCATTAAAACCGATAAAGATTATGAGAGATATCGTTTCACTGATACGGGCATCTCGCCTCGCGGTATTCCCGGATATGGCGAGGGATTGGTTGATGCAGATAGCCATACTCACGATGAATATGGAGCAATAACCGAAGACCCCATCATCAGAAATAAAACGGTCGATAAACGATTCAAAAAGTTAGAATTGATTAAAAAGGAAACCATTCCTCCTGAATTTTATGGAAGTGAAGATTTCAAATACCTTGTTGTGAGTTGGGGGAGCAATTTCTATTTAATTAAAGAAGCTATAGAAAAATTAAATAGAAATGATATTGGATTCTTATTCTTTAACCAAATATATCCTATTCACGATAGCGTACTTGATTATCTCATTAAAGCAGAAATTAAAATCTCAATTGAACAAAACCCTACAGCACAGTTCGCAAAACTTCTAGAAAATGAGACACATGTAAACATGAACCACAGAATCCTAAAATGCAGTGGATATGTCTTTTCTGTAGAAGAGATTATAAATGGATTGAAAAATATAATTGGAGGTGATTGAGATTTCGAAATCTGAATTTGATTTAGATACTGAAATACATTGGTGTCCAGGATGTGGCAATTTCAGTGCGATGAAAGTACTGAAAGATGCATTAACAGAATTAAATATCAAACCAACAGAATTTGTCTTAGTATCTGGAATTGGTCAGGCAGGGAAATTTCCTCATTTTATGAGATCACAGAGTTATAACGGACTTCATGGGAGATATTTATCAGCAGCACTTGGAATAAAAGCGGCTAATCCTGACATTCATGTTATTGCGGTTAGTGGGGATGGATGCACGTATAGTGAAGGGGGGAATCATTTTATACATACAATTCGTTATAATCCAGATATTGTAAATATAGTACATAATAATATGGTCTATGGATTAACAAAAGGTCAAGCATCTCCAACGAGTCAATTAGGATTTAAAACAAAAGTACAAGTGTTTGGGGTTATTAATGAACCATTCAATGCGGTTGCAGTGGCTATTGCGTTAAATGCCTCATTTGTGGCACGGGCCTTCGTTGGTGATATGAAAGAAACCAAGGAAGTTTTAATAAAAGCAATTAATCATAAAGGGTATGCTTTTATTGATTTACTTTGTCCGTGTGTCACGTTTAATCGAGTTAATACATTCCAATGGTATAAGGCAAATAGTTACTATATTGATGATTCTCACAATCCTTATGATCAAGAATCTGCTATAAAACTAGCCTTAGATACTAGCAAATTCGCCTTAGGAGTTCTATATTTGAACGTTAACCGGAATTCTTATGAAGAGAATGTTCGTGTATATAATAATGATAAAAGACCGTTGTATCAAAGAGATTTAGATAAAAATAGATTAGAAGAATTATTGAATACTTTCAGATAATGAATAATCTTTCGGTTTAATAATATGAGAGTAGAAGAGTTTGATGCATTAATTGTAGGAGCAGGTCTTAGTGGACTAAGAGCTGGCTTAGAACTTTCAAAAAAATGGAATACTGCTGTAATAAGCAAAGTTTATCCCGTAAGATCTCATTCTGGTGCAGCTCAAGGTGGTATTAACGCAGCTTTAGGAAATTTGGAGGAAGGAAAGGGTGATACTCCTAAAAGTCATGCATTTGATACTGTAAAAGGTTCTGATTATCTTGCAGATCAGGATGTTGTGATGTTTATGTGTAAGGAAGCACCCAAAATTGTTGTTGAATTCGAAAGTATGGGTGCTCCTTTTTCACGATTAGAGTCTGGCTTAATTGCACAACGTCCTTTTGGAGGTGCTGGATTTCCCCGTACTTGCTATGCGGGTGATAGAACAGGTCATACGCTACTTCATACTCTAAATGAACAATCTGTTCGAAATGGGGTGGTATTTTTTGATGAATATTTCTTAATTGATCTATTTACTGTGAATAGCACTGTTGCGGGATTAATTGCTCTTGATATTTCGAAAGGTGAACTAGTGTCATTCAGAGCCCCTTACATTATTTTAGCAAGCGGAGGATTTGGTCGGATATTTAAACATTCTACTAATGCGGTTATTAACACTGGAGATGGTGTCGGAGCAGCATTTCGTGTAGGTGTTCCAATGCAAGACGTTGAATTTGTACAATTTCATCCAACCACGTTATATGGTACAAATATATTAATAACTGAGGGTGCTCGAGGTGAGGGTGGGTACTTATTTAATTCAAATGGTGAACGATTTATGAAAAAAACGGCACCTAAAGCCATGGAACTTGCTCCACGAGACATAGTTGCCCGGGCAATTACTACTGAGGTTATTGAAGGAAGAGGTTTTGAAAATGCATATGTTCATTTAGATCTAACCCATTTAGGTGCCGAAAAGATAAAGGAAAGATTACCAGGCATTAGAGAGATCAGCATCTATTTTGCTGATGTTGATCCTATTGAAGGACCAATTCCCGTCCAAGCAGGTCAGCATTATTCAATGGGGGGTATTGGGACTAAATTTGATGGAGAATATGGCGAAACAGAATTAGCGGGGCTCTACACAATTGGAGAATGTTCATGTTTATCTGTTCATGGGGCAAATCGATTAGGAGGAAATTCACTGCTAGA
>JBHLOF010000005.1:29513-71072 GCA_048940805.1 Promethearchaeota archaeon | reverse complement strand
GCATAATTGGAGTAGTCCACATTTCCAGCAGCATCCACTAACCATACATATACATTATGCACCCCATCAGAACCAACGGTAATATCTATAAGTGATTGGATATCCATCCCTGAAACATAAGTTCCATCCATATCTGAAGTAGGAGCGGAACCCAATTTATAATAAGCTCCCACAATCTCTGAAACATCCATAGGATTTGACCAGGATAAATTGAAACTATTAACGTTAGTCCAAGAAGGTGGATCTGCAGTTAATGAAATGGGTGCCTCAGGTTGTAGAGTGTCTAGGGATAATTGAGTGGATGCATAATTGGAGTAGTCCACATTTCCAGCAGCATCCACCAACCATATATATACATTATGCACCCCATCAGAACCAACGGTAATATCTATAAGTGATTGGATATCCATCCATGAAACATAAGTTCCATCCATATCTGAAGTAGGAGTAGAATCCAATTTATAATAGACTCCTACTATACCTGAAAGTTCCGCAGGATTCGTCCAGGATAAATTGAAACTATTAACGTTAGTCCAAGATGCGGGATCTGCAGTTAATGAAATGGGTGCCTCAGGTTGCAGAGTGTCTAGGAATAATTGAGTGAAGGCATAATTGGAGTAGTCCACATTTCCAGCAGCATCCACTAACCATACATATACATTATGCACCCCATCAGAACCAACGGTTATATCTATAAGTGATTGGATATTAATCCCTGAAACATAAGTTCCATCCGAATTAGAAGTAGGAGCGGAATCCAATTTATAATAAGCTCCCACAATCTCTGAAACATCCGTAGGATTTGACCAGGATAAATTAAAACTATCAACGTTAATCCAAGAGATAGGATCTGCTGTTAATGAAATGGGTGCCTCAGGTTGCAGAGTGTCTAGGGATAATTGAGTGAATGCGTAGTTATTATAATTGACATTACCCGCAGCGTCCACTAACCACACATATACATTATGCACCCCATCTGAACCAATAGAAATATCTATAAGTGATTGGATATTAATCCCTGAAACATAAGTTCCATCCATATCTGAAGTAGGAGCGGAATCCAATTTATAATAAACACCAACAATCTCAGACGTGTCCGTAGGATTTGACCAAGATAAATTGAAACTATCAATGTTAGTCCAAGTTGCAGGATCTGCTGTTAATGAGATAGGTGCTATAGGAACAACGGTATCTTTATTCACATAAAACACGTCATTAAAAGTTTCAAAATTTCCGGCAACATCGTAAACTCGTACAGAAATGTAATTTATACCCTCTTGACAAACATTAAAATCTATTTCCCAATCGGTTGTAAAACTTGTGGCGCCAAGATTTGTGAAGATATTAGTCCAATCTATTACAACTATGCCACCCTGCCCTGGTAAAGTGGTGATCTTATATTGAGCAGTATCCAAATTAGATGAGGGTGTCAAATCTGAAAAATCAACATCATAGGTAGTACCAGTGGAATTACGCCATGTATCATCACCTAGTTGATTATCGATTATTGAAGGATTAACAGTATCTAGGGATAATTGAGTGAAGGCGTAATTGGAATGGTCCACATTACCAGCAGCATCTACTAACCACACATATATATTGTGCACCCCATCAGAACCAACAGTAATATCTATAAGTGATTGGATATCAGCCCCCGAAACGTAAATTCCATCCGAATTAGAAGTAGGAAGAGAATCCAATTTATAATAGGCACCAACAATCTCTGAAGCATCTATAGGATTCATCCAGGATAAATTAAAACTATTAACATTAGTCCAAGATGCGGGATCTGCTGTTAATGAAATTGGTGCCTCAGGTTGCAGAGAGTCTAGGAATAATTGAGTGAATGCGTAGTTATTGTAATTACCATTACCTGCAGCATCCACTAACCACACATATACATTATGTACCCCATCAGAACCAACAGTAATATCTATAAGTGATTGAATATCAGTCCCCGAAACATAAGTTCCATCCATATCTGAAGTAGGAGCGGAATCCAATTTATAGTATGCTCCTACTATACCTGAAAACTCCGCAGGATTCGTCCAGGATAAATTGAAACTATCGATATTCGTCCAAGAAACGGGATCTGCAGTTAATAAGATTGGTGCTATAGGTCCTAGAGTATCTAAATATAATTGTATTGATGCATAGTTATTATAATCTGTATTTCCTACAGCATCCACTAACCAAACATAAACATCATGTATCCCATCTGTTCCTACAGTAATATCTATAATTGATTGAATATTTATCCCTGCCACATATGTCCCATCTGTATCTGTAGTAGGAATAGCATCCAATTTATAGTAAGCTCCTACAATACCAGAAGCATCTGCAGGATTCGACCAAGATAAATTGAAATTATCAATATTGGTCCAAGTTGCGGGATTTACAGAAAGCAAACTAGGAGTAGAAGGATTGGTTATATCCCTAAAAACTTGTACTGATTCGGAGTGTTCATTAGCTGCAGAATCATTTGCATAGAAAGTGATTGTTATAGAACCTTCTAGAAGGTCATTCCAAGCTAATTGATCAACAGAACCATTCTCAGTAAAAAAATGTTTTGTAATTTCTAGATTTAGAGTATACCATGTTTTATTCAAGCTAAGGTCAAAAATTTCAACGTTAAAGCTAGGTGATGACACCCCGAAATATTGTCCTTCTGAAGGTGAATTAATTAGTATGGTGGGTGCTAGGAAGTCTGTAACAGTTATTGAATCAGTAGTATAATTCAAATTATTGTTATTATCCTCTGCATATATGGTATAGGGTTTGGATCCAATAGTTTGTGGGATCCAATTATCATATTGCCACGTTGTTTCACCAATATTAGTCATTGAGTAATTTTTTCCTTTAATCAGAATAAAAACTTGATTTATTCCAGATAAATCAAAAATATCTATTGTAATTACCTCGGTACTTCCTAACTCTAAAGGATCTGAACTTTCAATCAAATTTGAAAAAATAGGAAGAGTAGTATCAATAACTTGAATGGAACCGTTGATAGAATTCCACTTAAGGTTATTACTTTGGCAATAAATTGTATAATTATAATCTCCTGTAGAAAGAGGAATCCATGAATCATTTTGCCATAAATCCCCCCCAATATGAATCATTGTGTAACTGATTCCATCAAATTCTATGAGTACTTGATTAATCCCAGAAGGATCAGTCACGTTAACTGTTATCATCAAGCTATTACCCAATTCTAAAGGATCAGCACTTTCAAAAATGTTATTTATCTGAGGAATAAAGGTTTCTTCAATACCAAGAAATATTAATGGTTCATTAGGTATTAGTAATCTAATTTTCAAATCATCAAAATATGATGTTGATAGATTAGTCCAAGTCATTAACCCAATCTGACCAGCATTTAGGTGATCAGTATCAGTTAAATTGTTCTTTAAGATCCCATCTAAATAAACTAAATAGCTAGAGCCCAAAACATCTATTTTCAAGTCGTACCATTGACCCGCATTCAAGACATCTTCATAAGTTGAAGTATTCTCAAGTTGACTTGGGTTATCATCAGTCCATTTTCCTATAGCAACCTCATACTCCCAAAAACCTATACCTGCCGTATAGAAATTATGATTATCAAGGTGGCGGAACATTACTCCTGCTCCAAAGTTTCCTGCACTACTGTTTACCCTAACTTCTATTGACGCATTTTCTATCGTATATGAATTTAATAAACTTCTACCATCTACTTCTAATAGGTTTTCGATATATACACCACTATCTACTGACCAAGAACCATTAATGACAGTCCACCCATTTGCAGGTCCATCGTCTTGGCTGAAATCATCAAAAAAATCATAAATCTTACTACTATTTGTTGGGGGTTCGTTACAGTCACTACACCCATAATAAAGGTAATAACACCCATCATAGGTGTTGGGACTTACTGGAGTTTGAGTTTTAAACCATAATCGAGTATCAATTGCATTAAAATTTGTTTCATTTACACGATCGAGTTCGACCCATACATTACTAGTAGCATTATACCAGACTATACGAAGATCTTCTCCATCAACTCTTATTTTTCCTGTCGAATATAAATTAACTGTATTTATTGAAACATTCACAGAATAACCTTCGGGAAGGTCATTTGAATGCTTATTGACTAATTTTAATGGTACTCGATATGCATATGATGAATTCCACCAATTGTTGAGTGTAGGTATTATTGCATTTATAACTACATCTTTAATGCCTAAATATCCTTTTGAATCATTCACATAAAACCTAATTCTATGTGTCCCATTAGATAAATTATCCCATAAATCTTGCTCAAAAACATCAATGATTTCTTCATCTATTACTCCTAATAACGACAAAAATGAAGAATTTTTACTTGCGATTTCATACCAAAAAGTATCACCTTTTCCCTCTTCTATTATAAGTTTAAAGTCGGCAGCAAATTTTCCATAGCTGGTATTATTTAATGGATAAGATATAGAGAGAGATGGAGGATCCCACCAAGTTGGATAAATGTCTTGGCTATTAGCACTACCATAAATATAATCATATGGTGTATCACCAATACCATCGTCATTAGCATCTTTGCCGGTGTAATTATCCCAATAATTACCTACTGATGAGTTATACCATGTATTAAAGTTTGTTTTACTATTATCTAAGGCATGTTTACCATTTTCGATAAATTTATTTCGATAGAAATTATTACTTTTGCTATTGGGCCCATTTAATAATATACCATATTGAGAATTGTTTTGAATTATATTTCCCACAATCTCATTTCTTTTACAATTATGGATAAGTATACCTGTTTCAATATTATTTGAAATAGAATTATTTATTATAGCCCCATCATCGGTTGTATCTAATTTGATGCCAGTGCTTGCATTAGAGATTTGACTATTTTGAATGAAAAAATGTATCCCTTTAGAACCAATAATCGAAATTCCTATCTCATAGTTAATAGCATTAATTGATACATTCTCAATTATAAAAGGATCATCAATGGTTCCATTACCGGTACACCATTCATAAGTTTGATTAATTACTTCCCAAGTTAGTAGAGGATTGTTTTGATCAATTTCTATGTGATCTATTAACCAAAATCCTGATTGTTTGGGAATTTTAGTTTCAATATCGGGTTGATTCTCATTAATAGTAGTATGCTCATTCCATCCTGGATATAGAGGACAGCTAACACACATAAAAAAACCAGTTAACAATATTAATAAATATGAAAATTTCTTTCTGAATTTCTTTTTTCTTAAAAAATATAAGCTTAAGTATCCAACCAATATTATTAATGATTCAAATATAAGAAACATGAAACTCAAGTTCTTCAAATAGACTAATTTGCTTTAATTGGGTATTCCTTTTTAAAATTGGGTGTAATGTCGATGGAATTGGAACAATTATTCAAAATTATAACTAGATATAAAAAGTTTTATCTATTTTTTACAAAAATGAAAAAAGTTAATATATTAATTTTAGATCTGAAATAATATTAACTTTATTAAATAACCCATTGAAAAAGATACTAAAGATTTTTTAGAATTTTTTAAAATCTTTTTTTAGGTGGATTTCTTAATTTGTATTCAATAAGGAGTATTATCAGAATTCCAAATCCTCATTTCAATAACTCATCTATTTTTTTCAAAAGAACAAACATTTCTCTCCCTTTAACTGTAAGCTCAAAATAACAGTTTTTATTATGATTGTCAACGTTAAGTAATTCATTTTTTATAAGATCATTTTTTATTCGAAGAAATGAATTATAGTTACTAAATTCATTGAGTTTCTGGTAAAATGTATATTTATCTGCTCTATAATCGTCAAATAGAGAAAGCACTTGAAATGTATTGTATAATCCTTGTTTATTAAGCAATTTTTTCAAAACTTTCATGTTAAAAAAAATCCTGTTAATATCTAATCCAAAAAATATTCTTATCCCAGCTACTCATAAAAATTAGGTTTAATAACTTTATGCCTTCCGACAAAATTATCTATGAATATAGATGTTGTAAAGAGACTATGATTCTAAGCAAAAATTGAATCCTCTTTGAAGTTTCGTGAGGAAAAATAAGTATTACAATTTTTGTTTCTGAATGGATCCACGGATAAAATACCCCAATGACATGTGGTTAATTACTTATACTAATCACAGGCCGATTCTCGGGGTTTTCCCTCTGGTGTGCCATCTAACCCTCAAGTGGAGGGATTATAATAATTTAAAATGAAATCCTTCTCATTTCAAACTATTCATCACTTATAA
This sequence comes from Promethearchaeota archaeon, assembly GCA_048940805.1. GTDB lineage: Archaea > Asgardarchaeota > Lokiarchaeia > Sigyniarchaeales > SOKP01 > Loki-b32. The sequence goes on along the minus strand of JBHLOF010000005.1, from coordinate 64,813 downwards.
AAGTTGATAGAATGTGAAAAGCTAATTTGTCATTATAAAAGGATTTAAATTGTAATTACACCATCATAAATTTGAGATGGATGAATTAAGGTTTTTTTTTGCTTATGAATTGGAAGATTCAGGGGAACCGAAAGAACTAACTTTCTCAGAGAAAGATTTAGCACAGTTTCTTAATCCGGAGCAAGTATTGGTGCTAATTCGAGAAGACTTAAGAAGAATCTTCATTTGGAAGGGTGCGGAATCTCCGGTAAATAAGAGATTCATTAGTTCTAAAGTTGCACGAGATATACAGCAAGAAATATTGAAAGATGATCGTTATCATCTATGTAAAATTGTTTCTGTTGATCAAGGAGATGAAATTCAAGAATTTCTCGATGCTTTTAATCTGAAATCAATGGAAGTGAAAGAAAGATTGGCGGAGATGAGATATATTCGCAACAGAGACAGGCCGAAGGGTATAGAAGAGGAAATATATCCTGAAGAGAGAGAATTTAGGATAAATGAACACATTACACTAAAATTATTAAAAGGTAAAACGGTAATCTTTGTTGCAGGAGAAACTTTCCATCAATGTAAATATCTTCTCTTAAATTTAACCAAAAAAGATTTTTCAAAGTTCGAAGAAATTGATTCGATTGATGAAGCTTTAAAAGTTTATAACGAAATGGATAGGAACCATGAAAGAAACCATGGTCTAATTGATCCTGAATCTGAATTCATCGGACATTGCTCTAATCTCCAAGCATGGTATGAGCATGACTATGATCTCAGAATTCTGCACAGTAGCTTGTCCATCCCATTATTGAAGAAACTGGCGTTTTTAGGAGATAAAAAAGCAATTATGCGATTGAAAGAAAGCATTGCTACTCGAATAGCGTCAAAAAATTATAATACCGTTATATTCTATCTAAATGAACAATATCTTAGTCTCTTTTCAAACGAGGAATTAGAAATAATGTTTGAAGATTGGCTTGATAAAGAAGTAATTTTTACTCCCATGGAAAAAAGAAGGATGTGGTATCCCCTCCTCCAAGAAATGATTGAAAGAGGAATTTCGAGAGCTCAAGAAATCATCAAAAAAGAGATCACGTTGTATTTAAAAGAGGGAAATTCTGAAGCCTATCGATATTTATTACAAAAAGATTTCTTCCAGCTTCTTACATTGAAAGACCTTGAGGAGCTTTATGATCTCATTCCAAGGAAAGACATGGTCGCATTACGGCGTATTGAACGCCTAATTCTTAAATTGAACCTTAAAAAGAGAAGAGATATAAATATAGAAAGCTGATTAATTTCGGCCTTTTGTTAATTTTTTAATTATTTTCAGTTTCAAAATTTCAAAAATTAAAACTTTGAAGGAAACGTAAATTCAGCGTCTGAGTTCAATTAATATTTATTGAAGAACTAAGTATGAAGGCTATGGGAGTATAAAAAAAATGTATTGAATTAACTCTAATCTATTTATTGGTTTTATTACTATTTAGATGTGATATAGATATATTAATTTCAATCATTAAATTTGGGGATTATCAGGAAATCGAGAAAATGGATATAGTAAAGCTATATAAAGATATAAATGATGATTTAGAGAAAGAAGCTATCAAAAAGTTTGATTTGAAGGAACATTATATAAAATGGAACCAAAATTTTTATGAAAAACATGGATACAAATCATATGGATTAAGAGTTCCTGAAACAGAAAAAATAGTTAAGAAATACGTTAATCAATTTAAAGATCTTTCCTTAAAGGAACGATTTGATTTATCACGAAAATTCTATAAATCTGAATATATTGCCCAGACTCATTTTGGATTAAAACTTCTGGAAATCACCATTCCAGAGTTAAAACCGCAGAATTTTGAGTTTTTAGATGAGCTCTTAAATTATTTTACAAATTGGGGGCCAACTGACTCTTTTTCTCTTTATATTATGCAACCCTTATTAAGAAAGTATCCTAATGAAACTAAACAACTAATAAAAAAGTGGAATATTTCTGATTATATTTGGAAAAAGAGAGCAAGTGTTGTAACATTCACAAGGAAAATTGGTTTAGAGGGAGCATTTGTAAATTTTCTATTAGAATTATGTGATAACTTAATATGGGATAAGGAGGATTTAATCCGAAAAGCAGTTGGTTGGGCTCTTAAAGATAATATGTTTGGAAAGAATAAGGAAATAATATTGAATTATGTAAAGAAGTTACGTAAAATGGGAGTTTCCTCAACTATAACACTTTACGCGATTCGAAAATTAAAAGGAAAAGAAAGAGATATAGTTCTGAAAATAAAATCCCCAAAATAATTCTCTTTTTAACCAATTGTATTTTAAAATTTCAAAATATCACTACTGTAAATATTTCTTAATTCCCTATGGAATCACCTCCTGAAAAAGATAGTCTTTCAAATTAACAAATTCAATTTCTTTAAATATTCTTGTATACCTTCTTAAATACATATACAAGGAGAATTTAAATAATTCTCCCAGAATTTGAGTGAAAATTTGAATAGTAGGGTAAATTCAGCGTCTGATTTCAATGAAAATTTTTTTGAAATCTTTTTTTAATATTTGGTTATATAATTTATTCTTTTTTAACCAATTCTCTAATATCTATTTTTTCAGAAATCCAATATTTATCAATTATACTTCGCGCTTTTTCTCGCTTTTCTTGATGATTTCTCAAAAACTTAACAATTTTTTCTATTAAAATTGATTTGCATGGACCACATAATCTTTCTCCGTTTAAACATTCACTTCTTAGCCCTTTTAACTCTTTATTATCTAACATAAATACCATAAAGAAGTATTTAAATACAGAACATATATCAGGGATTCCACCTAATTTTTTTTGCTCTTTAGCAGAACCACGACCCCCAGTAAAGGCATTTCCTACTTTTTTTCTCACATCCTCTTCAGAATCAGTGGAGAAAATAGCATCAGCTCCAGTAGTTGTAGACATTTTACTTTGTTGTTTTAATCCCGGTAAAAAAATGCATTGTACTGACGCAGGTTTGTAATATCCTAACTTTGGGAGTACATCTCGAGCAATCCGAAAATGTGGATCTTGATCAACTGCATGAGGGATTAGACATGGAATGTTTCTTTCTTCAATTATGCTTTTCAAAATAGCAGGTACCGCTTGCATACTTGTAAAGAAAATTTGACCTATACTTGAACTTTCAGTCAATCCAAACGTTGCTCGTATCATAGAAAAGGTGATTTTCTTTGCAATTCTTGCCGCATGTTTATAGAGAGTATTAGCTAATTCAATGTTAGAAAAAATAAAGGTCTTTTTTGGATCGAATCCAACTGCGATGACATCTAAAGCATTTTCATATGATAATTGATGAGTCTCCTCCAAAGAAAGATTTTCTTTAAAGTAAAATTTTTCATCATCTGTCAATTGGAACCACAATTCTACATTGAAGGTATCTTGGAGCCATTTTGTAAAGATCCAAGGCACAATGTGACCTATGTGGATGTCTCCTGATGGACCTCTACCAGTATATAAAAAGAATTTATTCCCTTGTTGGTATTCACTTAGTATCCAATCTAAATCTCTATGTGCAAAAAAAACTCTTCGTTGTAGAAATGGATGAAGAAAACCTGAAATTTGTTCTAGGGTTTTAATAAGTTTTGGATCTATTAACTTAATTCCAAATTGTTCCACTAATTTAGTGTAATCAACATCACCACTTACTTCCCAAGGAGTTACTTTAAAGTCATTCATGAGGCTCATTAAGTATTATTTTTTATGTAATTTATTCATCCAAATTCTTTTGAAAAAACCTTCTCTCTTAGTTATTAGTAAATTTCTCAAAATTTAATGTTTAGGCATGAATTAAATTTTCATATTTCGTTTACCAAATAGTTTTATATGAATAGAATTCATATAGAGCAATTAATTTTCTGTGAAATTGGAATAGAAAGGTAAATTCAGCCTTTAGTTTCAATGAAAATTCTTAAAAACTTTCACACGAAATCTGAAAAAAAGGGAGCTTGAATGTTTTAATCATTCTTTAAAAAATTTATAATTAATTGATTTATTAGTTTAGGTTTCTCCATAAGAGCTAAATGTGTTCCACCTGGGATAGATTCGAATCGCGCATTAGGCATCGTATTAGCCATTTCTTGCACAACTTTTAACGGGTAAAGCTTTTCTTTTTCTCCATCGATTATAAGTGAAGGGCTTTCAATGTTCTTCAATTCTTCTAACGTGAAGTTTGGTTCTCGCACTGCCATCTCCATTCCTTTTTTGAGTAAATTTGGCCAATTATCAGGATTAGATGCTACTTTTTCATATGCTTTCTTAATAAATTTATAACCTTTAGGTAAATTATTAGGGTCAACCTTATCAAATTGTTCAAAGATCTCTGGATAATAATTAGATATATTATATGGAGTACCAATTAGTGCTAGCTTATTTACTAATTTTGGATACTTTAGACCAAGAACTAAGCAAGTACAACCCCCATCACTCCAACCAATAAAACTTGCTTTTTTTATGTCCAATTTTTCCATTAATTGAGAAATATCTGAAGCAAAGAGCTCATAACTTAGAGGTTTGTCTGAATCTGTTGTCCTTCCATGTGCTCGAGTATCTGGAGCGATTATCCGAAAATGTTTTGCTAACTCCTTGATTTGAAAAAACCAACATGTGTAATCAACCATACCACCGTGTAATAAGAAAACTGGTTCTCCAGTACCAAACATGGCATAGTATATTTTGATATCTCCGATATCAACATAATTTTCAACAATTTTTTTTTTTTTCCAAGCGTTAAATTTAACCTTACCTATTAACATTTTGATTACAATCATCAGTACTTAACTCCATTTTTTTATAACTTGTTATTGAATTAAGATAAATAAAAAAGTTTTCTGTTCAATCTTTATATCATCCTCAGTTTTAAGCCTCTGGTTTCAAATAAAAACCTTTTGAAAAAATTGAGCGTCATTTTAAAAATGCTGAAGAACCTCTTTTAGATAAGAAATAGTTTAAATAATGAAAAGATTAAATTATATTATCAAAAAAGGTGGAAAATAATGAATGAAATTACTTTAGAGATAGTTAAAATCCTCGAAAGGGGAGAATGCCCTGCAGGGCATAAAGTTGGTGATAAATTTAAATATCCTGATGATATCAATAAACTTTGCCAGTCTGCCTATCATACGATTTATCCGAGTATCACCACATTAAGATTTGATGGTTCTTTTCCTTGGTCCGAAGATAAGGATACGACAACGCTTTGTTGCCCAGATGCGAATAATCCCGTAGTTTTCAAAATAACTCGAACAAAAACTGATTCATAAGAATAATTCAATCATATCATTAAATAATTAGAGGAGAGTAGAAGATTGACTGAGTTTGCAAAAGATGAATTAATCATTACACCAACAATTCATGGAAGGATAATGTTTAAAAATACTGATATAATCTAATAGTTTAAAATCTAACTGCTTTTACCTACAACTTGAATATTTCCATTATGATTTCTCAACGTAAAAGTAAAGCTATTATTAGCGCTATAATAGTCTATAGAGCGGAATAATGAAGATCCAACCAAATCAAATCCTCCTAAATTTGTGGTTATAAATGAGCCTGTAAACTCCATTGCATTAAAAATAGCGCCAACAGCAGATAGAACATCCTCGTATTCAATATTGATATGTCCCATTGAAGCAAAAAAATCGCCAAATATGTTTGCTCCCATAACTTCATCTTGGAAAATTATAGCATTAATGGAACCCGTTTCTGTTCTAAGAATCCAGTCAACCTCTTTGTCGCATTTAATATTATAAGATAAGAAATTTATATCTCCTTTTGTAGATGTAGCATTTATACCATCGCTTATATTACAAGAATCAAGGTTCATAGTTAAATAACCCGAGTATGCTGTAGCTTCTATATTATTTATGTTTGTTCCGTTAGCATTTAACCCAACATTCCTACTAAAAGCTTCAATAAATAAGTTATTAATAAATAGATTTTCAGAAATGATTATATCAGTATCCCAGACATCAAAATGTAGATCATACAAAATATCGGTTCTAAGAGTTATATTTATATGAATGTCGTACCTTACAGTCCAAGTTGGATGGTAGAAAGGACCTAGAGTAGGTGGCATTCCCGTTACAAATAGCTCTGGCATTGAATCAAGAGAGTTATTATTCCAATATGCGGTAAAATAATATGCAGGAGATCCTCCTTTCATATACATCCCTTCAGCCTTAAAATCGATATCTGCTTTTATGTAATAAGGTACCGAAGATTGATTATATTTGATATTTATGGTTGCCCCAAATGTGTTTATCCTAATCTTCTCAGGATCAGCTCTTATTGCTGGATTATAATAAAAAGAATAAGATTCTTGAATTACTCCATAATTCATAAAACCTATAATGTAGAAAGATCCTATACTACCACCAAATATTATAACTGGGATGAGAAGTATAATGATAATTTTAATAGATTTTTTCATAACTAAAAATACAACTAGGTTTTTTTTATCATTTTGAGGATATTTCAATAATTAAAAAGGTGGTTATTTATTTAATATTTAGGGGATCAAAATGAAAAGAAAATCGACTGAAAATGCATACATTGCCAAAATAATTTTTAAAAACCTTTTATGGCTTCTTTGCCACGATAAAATAGACCGGCGGGGTATCATGCAAATCTTCAGTCACTTTGACCTTTTATCCCAGAACTTTTCTGATTTATTCACTTTTTCATCTCCATCGAATAGTTTCATTAGTTTCTCTCTACTGTAATTACCACATTTCCTATCTTTTGTCCTGCTTCAACATATCTATGAGCTTCTACCATCTCTTCTAACTTATATCGCTTACCTATGACCGGCTTCACCTCTCCAGTTTCAATAAGTTCTTTGAGGAAGTTCAATTGATCAATCATTTCCTTAGTTTCATCCCTGTTTCCACTTATGTATTTTATATTATATTTTTTTGCTAACCTTTTATCTCGATTATACAATAAAATCTTAGGATTAGCTAAAATATAAGTTCCCTTTGGATTGAGTGAGTCTATGTAATATGAAAAAGAACTCTTGCCAATTACATCAAAAATGAAATCATAGGTTTCACCGTTTTCTGTAAAATTTTCTCTAGTATAATCAATTACGTTATCAGCCCCTATCGACTTCATAACATCTAAACTCAGAGGATTACCCACACCAGTAACTTCTGCCCCATAGTACTTGGCAAGTTGAATCGCAAAAGTACCTATACTTCCAGAAGCTCCTCTGATGAGCATTGTTTGACCTTTCTGAATTTCAGCTTTTCTAATATAATGAGCTGCTTCTAAACCTCCAGTAGGGATAACAGCAGCTTCTTCATAGGATATCTTATCCGGTTTTATTGCTATTGGTCCTATTTCAGGTAAGCATATATATTTCGCATAGCCACCAAAACGGAAACCTGTTGATGCAAAAACAGAGTCCCCTTTTTTAAATAACTTTACATCCTTGCCTACTGATTCAATTTCCCCGGCTAACTCCTGCCCTAAAATAGAGGTTTTTTTTCTTGGTTTTGTCAAACCAACTCCTAATCGTATGAGGAGCTTTAGTACACCAGAAAATTGAAGACCACGGATCTCGCAATCCCCCATGGTTACTGTTGCTGCGTGTATTTTTATCAGTACTTCATTATCTCTTGGTGTCGGCTTTTCTACTTCTTGGAGCTGAAGCACCTCTGGAGGTCCATATTTTGTACATACAATCGCTTTCATTTTATTATCTACACTTCTATATCCAGTTCCATGCATAAAAAATAGCTAGTATATTAAATCCAAAACTCACAATAAGTAAAAATTGATCATAAGCTTTATACCCCTTTATCCCCACGAGATTAAAAAGGAGAAAGAATATTGCTACTATGATGTTTATCCACTTATTAATTGGATTACTTAATATTAGGGTTAGAATAATCATAATAATTGGGATCACCATTATTATTGCTATACCTAACCACATAATTGGTTTCACTGGTTTGCCATCAATCTCACCCGGCTTAAAATCTCCAGCAAATATTCGCATCACATCACCTAATAAATAAATTAACATGGTCGCTACCCATATGAATGTCAATATTATTTTTACATCTTCCATAATTCATCAATTCACGACTTTTATATTTACCATTTGAATCTTTACACTTTAATTATATCTTCTTTTAAGTTTTTTAAACATTTTTTTTATTGGTTATAGACTATATTCTGTGATTTCAATTCAAAATGCAGAAAGTCTTTTAAGGAAACTTTTCTTCCTTTACGTTAAATCCAATTATTTTCAATTATGGAAAGATGCTAAAATTAATGCCAGAAGAATTGGTGCGGGCAGAACAACTAATATTTGAAGGAAAAGAGGAGGAAGCGCTTGAATTAATTACTAACTTTGAGAAAAAAAGTGACCTTACACCAGAGGAACAGTTATCATCACTCATTTTAAAAGGTTGGACGGTTAAAAATAAAGAACGTGTTGGGGAAAAAGCCTATAAGATGAGTAGAGAACTGGGTAAAGATTATGAATCTATAGAAGCACTTATCCTGCGAGCATCTGACAACCTTTGGGGTAGTCAATTTGATAAAGCTAAAGATTTCATATTGGAAGCTGAAAAATTATATAATTCTATAAACGATAAATCGTCTTTAGAGATGTCCAAACTGAAAGCTCGGTTATTAGATGCAGGAACCTTTATATATATTCTAACGAATGACTATGCTAAAGGATTAAAATCAGCAACCCGGTGTTTACGACTTTGGAAAAAACTCGAAAATAAATCTGGTATAATAGCTATGCAGATACTATTTGGTTATACACATTTGATGTTGGGACAATATGATATAGCTTTAGATTATGGTTTCAAAAGTCTGGGTCTTTCTGAAGAGTTAAATTTTCAAATGCGTATTGCAGCAAGCTTTACTTTACTTGCAGGTGTCTATTTGTATAGTGGGAATATTGAACAATCTTTAGAATACTCCAAAAAAGCTTTATCGATAAAAGAAATAGATATTCGGGATCGACTACTTAATTCCATTACTTCTGGAAGAGCATATCAAGTGAAGGGCAAACTAGATAAATCATTAAGGATTTTAAAACAAGCAATTCCACTAACAGAAGAAGGAAATTTTATAGATCTATTAACAATGATTCTTTCAGCAATTGCAGGCGCATATGAACTTAAGAATGATTATGAGAATGCTGAAAAATATATGACCCAATCTTTAACACTTTCTCAAAAGATCGGGTATATCTTTGAGATTGGTAATAGTCTTTACGAATTATTTCTATTGAACTATGAAAATAACTTTTACGATAAAGCTCATGAATATGTAGAGCAATTAAAGGAACTCGCTAATCAAACACAAAACAAATTAAATCAACAAGCATTTTTTCTAGCAAATGCATTAATGTTGAAAGCGAGTAATAGACGACGTAATCGTGCTGAAGCTGAAAAATTATTGTATCAAGTTATAGATGATAAAATCGTTTATCCTACAACATATCATTATTCAATTATTGCTCTCTGTGATCTTTTGTTAGAAGAATTATCAATCTATAATAATCCTGAAATATTGGAAGAAATAAATTCACTAATCTCGCGCCTACTTGATTATGCAGAAAAACAACATTCTTATAGATTTTTGGCCGAAGGTAAGTTATTACAAGCGAAAGTGGCACTACTCAAGATGGAGATTGAATCTGCGAAGAAATATATGACAGAAGCCCAGCGGATTGCCGAAATACGTGGTTTTAATTTGATAGCTCAAAATATATCCAGTGAACATGATTTATTATTAGAACGGGAAAAGGATTGGGAAAATCTTAAAAAAGAAGATGCACCAATGTCGGAGCGGATTAAGCTTGCCTCAGTTGATAAGGTTGTTGATAGATTGTCAAAAAGACGTGAGATAGAGCCTCCTGAAATAATCGATGAGGAACCTATTTTACTGCTTATCATGGATAATAGTGGTGCAACATACTTCAATCATCCTTTCATAGCTAATTGGGATTATTCTGACCTTTTTAGTTCGTTTATGTCTGCCTTCAACACGTTTAGCAGCGAAATTTTTTCGAAATCCATTGATCGTATACGAATTGGTGAAAATACCATCCTTATAAGCCCAATTGAATCGTTTTTAGCGTGCTATGTAATCAAAGGGCAATCTTATCCCGCCTTACAAAAATTAACACGCTTTTCTGAAGCAATTAAAGAAAATTCAGAGGTATGGGAAGCGCTCAATAAATCGGTTAAAACCAGTGAAATGCTTGAACTGGATAGTTCTTCAGCACTTAAAACTGTGATCAATGAGATATTTTTTGTATAGTTCTATTAATTTTTGCTTTAAAAGATCTTTTTCATTTCCAAAACCTTACATTATATAATTAATTTAAATAAATAGAATGTTAGTTTTCAATAATTAATGATGAAACTGACAAAATAAAAATTAGAAGAGAAAGCTATAAAATGACAATTATAACAACAAAAAAGCCTTTTGAGGAAGTATTGGCAGCGTTAAAGAATGTAGATAAGATTGGGCTTGTATCCTGTGGCAGTTGTGCTGCGATGTGTCAAACTGGTGGCACTGAGGGTGCGAAAGAGATGGCAGAGAAGTTGGAACAAGCTGGATTTGAAGTAGTTACCACGATGGTTCCTGAAGAAGTCTGTGATAATCGTGTGATGATGAAAGATCTACGGAAGATCGATAAAGAATTAGGAGAAATTGACGCGATTTTGACGTTAAGTTGTGGTTTAGGGGTAGCCAGTATAACTCAAGTCCTTTCCAAAAAACACCCAGAGATTCCCGTGTTTATTGCTACTAATACGGAATTTATGGGCATGACTGAACGAATTGGTCGATTTTATCAAAGATGTCGTGGTTGTGGTAATTGCTTATTGAATGAAACGGGAGGAATTTGTCCCATTACGACTTGTGCCAAATCTCTTATGAATGGTCCATGCGGTGGAATGGTACGTGGTAAATGTGAGGTCGGCAATTACGAACAGGATTGTGGGTGGGTTTTAATTTTCAATAGATTGAAAGATCTAGGCAGATTAGATTTATTTACCAAATTACGAGATCCTGTAGATTGGAGTGAATCTGGTCATCAACGGGAAGTAGTCTGGAGGTAATTTGATATGGTGGAAAAGAAAGTTTATTCTAAGCTTGGAGAATTAATTGCAAAGGGAGAATTTGTATTAACCGGCGAACTAGAACCCGAAAAAACTTGTGATCTTTCCCATACGGTTCAAGAAGCAAGGGAGATGGCTCCGTATGTTGTTGCTGCAAATGTTACTGATAGTCCCTTAGCAATAGTTACGATCAATTCAATGGCAGCTTCACATATAATTCAAAGAGAAACGGGATTAGAGTGTGTTTGGCAATTGACTGTAAGAGATTGTAATAAAATAGGAATTGCTGGTCAAATAATGGGAGCTGAAGCACTGGGATTGCACAATGTTCTTTCCCTTACTGGTGATCATACAGCATTAGGTGATTGTCCGGAAACGAAACCTGTGTTTGATCTAGACTCAGCAACACTCATAAAACTTGTTCGGGAAATGGTTGATACAGGCTCGATAAATGGTCATGAAATTGAACATCCTCCCAAATTACATGTAGGGGGCGCCGCAAATCCTAACGCAGATCCAATGGAAGCAGAAATCCTGAAAATTGGTCGAAAAGCGGAAGCTGGTGCGGAATTTTTGCAAACCCAGGTTGTTTATGACTTAGATATGACTGCGGATTTCTTAAGAGAAATTAAAAGATTCAACGTGCCTGTTTTTCTTGGAATTTTCCCAATGAAATCATATGCAATCGCTAAGGGGTTTGATATGTTTGTTCCTGGAGTCGATGTACCCAAAGACATTCTTGCACGGTGGAAGCAGGTTAAAACAGATATTACAGATAAGAAAGAACAAAGGGATACTTACGATCAATTAAATTATGAATTTTTCAAGCCTTTCATAACCGAATTAAAATCAAAGGGATTATTAGCTGGAGTGCATTGCATGGCGGTACACTATACGCGAATATTTCCTAAATTAATCGAAGTTATTAAAGCTTAAAATAAATTTAAGAAAAAATCTTTATTTTTACTTTTTTATTAATAAATACACGATTTAAGCAATTCCTTTATCACTTTCCAAAATTCCTGTGGATTTTCAAAAAACATACTATGACCAGTATTGGGTATATATATAACTGGTAAATTTTGACTTTTTACTAATTCTTCTGAGGTAAACCTTCCCTTATTTTTCTCTCCAAAAACAAAAAATACAGGAAAATCAATAAGTTTTTGTAATCGAGGTAATAGCTGTTCCTCGGGTATCTCCACTAAATCATACGCTGATCCCCAGATGGAATAGGGACCATTATTACTATAATCTAAACTAAACTTTTTTATCAGATCAGCTACTCTTTCAGCAAAATTCTTTTTAAACTCTTCAAAAGGGTACTGAGCAATTTTAGAAGATAAAAATGTATCGTTCTTATCAAGATTACCCTCAAGGTAAAACAATCCTTTTACTCGTATCTTACCTTCTGACTGATTTTGGATTTTATCAATGAGGGAAATTGCCACAGGACCACCCATAGAATGAGCCATTATAATAACTTCCCGAATTTTTTCAACAAGTAAGAGCTCATAGAGATATCGACCCTGATTCTCCATGGTATATACCTCCAGTTTTTCTGGTTTTTCAGATTCACCATATCCTATTAGATGAGGAATGGTCCAAGAGTACTCATTGAGAGAATATCCATAATATTGTTCTGTAAACATTTCTCCAAAAATCGGAGATATAGGAGCTAATCCATGGATATACAAAATAACAACATCATTATTCCGACCATTTAGTTTATGATATATTAATTTGCCGGCTTCAGATTGGAAGGTTTTCGTTATAAGATCAGAATTCATTGATATTTCTCTTGCGTTATATTTTTATAGTTTTTCCAACCTTTATATCGATGTAAGCCTCTTTAAAGGTGTCTTTAAAAGCATTGATACTTTCCATGCTACTATCATGAGGAGATAGTGCAACTAATTTTGGATTTCTAGCTTTTATATAATCCAATGTGTAATCTCGGTCATCTGTATGCCACGGTTCCCACGGAGGTCTCCTTGTAACAATGAATTTAAACACTGGCAACCCCGACCAGGTTGGGTCATCACCCGGGAAGTTTGGGATGGGTAAGTGTAATCCCCCAATAATTCCATAAATGGGAGTATCAAATAAAACCTCAACACGGTCTATTATCTTTTGTATCCCTTGATGTCCACATCCTACAATGATTACTATCCCTTTTCTCTCAACATTTATTGCTATTGCTTGTTCATACACTTCTCCAAAAAAAAACAAAGGGTTCCTTATTGATCCTATGGAAGCTATTCCATTTACTATTATCTCTGGACCTTTCACATGCTTGGTGGTTGCAGTAGGATGAGACATTGGCACAGGAGTAAAAGCTTTTACATGTTTTAAGTTGACTTGTGTTCCTGAAAGTGAAAACATTTTCTTTTGGACCCATTGGTCGCCTCCTACATGATCACCGTGTAAGTGGGAAATGATAATATAATTAAAATCCTCTAATGTAACACCTAAAGCCTTCATGTTATTTAGAAGGGGTGAAGGATGCTTTTGTTTGTCATTTAATCCTGTATCAAATAAAATTCCTAAATCATCAGCTTTAATGAAATAAGAAACTCCTTTTTCCGTTAATAAATCTCCTTCACTGTGGAAATCAATTAGAGGGAGTATCTCTAAATTTCTCACTGTCCCTATATTGTCTAATTTTTTTACTTTCGTAGTAGCCCATTCTTCTTCAGATAATTGTTTATTTCTTTCAAACCTTTTATTTAATAGAAGAAGCGTAAATAGTGGGAGCGACATGTGCAAAGCTCGAGTTAATTCCCTTTCAGTAAGTTTCTCTCCCTCTATAAATTTAGTAATAATCTCACGATCCTTCCTTAGGGGATATTCTCTAATTAGTTTTTTTATTTCATTTAAATTCAAAAAACTCATTTTTAAAACCAGGATTACTAATTCAATTATTTATCTAAATTCATAATTTTATGTAATATTTATTAAAATTGTCTTTCAATTACTACATTTAACCAAAGGAAATTCCTCCTGATTTCATTATCAAGCTCCAATCTTCCCAAACATAACTCGTGTCAATCATGGTAGGAGAATTGCAACTATCACATTTTTCTGTTTCCTTTAAGTATTGTTGAAAACGTGGTAATTCTATAGCATCTTTAACTGACATTTCTCGTAAATTTGCTATCGGTGTATCTAATCTAAGACAGTCCTCAATGTCTCCATTAGAATTAACATACATAAAGACTTTTCTAGCATGGCATTGATAGGGTTTTTTCCCGCCAATAAAGTGTTCTAAGTACATTTCGGAATTTAATATATGAGATCCGTTCTTTTTTGCATTTAGAATTCTTGAAAATGCATCACTAATTTCTTGTTCCTTCGCAGATATATGTCCCTTTTCATCTATATCTCCTGTTGAATAATGACGTATTGTATTTATTACGTTAAATGCTATGGGAATTTCTAATCTATCTCCAAGTTTGATCATTTCATCGACACGATGAATGTTATATTTACTTATTGAAAAACTGAATTGTAAAGAAATGTGGGGATAATTCTTTTTGATTAGATCGACAGATTCTATTATCCTGGAATATAGTCCTGGTAATCCTCTGATATTATCATGCTCTTCTTGCTCAGGGGAATCAAGAGAGATAAGAATTAGATCAAGGTCTTGCCCGTATTCTGAGAGTTGTAGAGGAATTAAATAACCATTAGTAACCATTCCTATGAAGGCAAAATCTGCTTCATGTTTAGCATATTTTATAATATCTGTAATATCTCGACGGAGTGTTGGCTCACCTCCCCAAAGGAGTGTTATAAAAAAACCAGCCTCCTTTGCTTCATTATAAATACGTTTAATTTCGTTAAGAGATAATTCATCTTTTGCTGAATTATTTTTCCAAAGACACGACTCACAGTCACAATTGCATCGTAATGTGGAAAGAAAATGGAATATAAATGGTTTACCCCCTCTTCTCTTTGCTTCTTTTGCGGCTACAACCAATTTGGAGAATAATTCATTCTTATGTTGCGTTATATCTATTTTAAAAGGTTTTTGTTTCATATATGATCTGTCTTTAGTAATTAAGTAATTTCTTTCAATTATACATTTTTTAGATAGTTTATTATTATTTCTGTTTTTATCTCATGGTGATTCAAATTGTTTTCTAGACAAGAAGAGCATATTGCAAGAGGAGGAAAGATACGTAGTATTATCTTAGGGTTGAATGATGGGCTGATCTCAACTTTTACTCTTTTAGTATCGAATTTTATCCGTTCATTATTTTTGCCAAACTATTAAAAACTATTTCACAATATTGTAAATAGTATTAAACAAAAATGGTTTAAATCTAATTTCGAAGGTGAAATGATTATTCAAATCCCTTCAGAGAAATCTAAAGAAAAATTAAAAAATTATTTAGATTTAGCTGGAGTTATCCTTGTTGCGATAAATAGGGAGGGAACCATTACTCTATTAAATAAAAAAGGATACGAGCTCCTTGAGTATGAAGAGGGAGAATTACTTGGAAAGAATTGGTTTGATAATTGTATCCCTGAAGAAAATCGAGAAGAGCTCAAAAATGTGTTCAAGGCGATTATCAATGGAGATTTAGAGCCTTTTGAATATTATAGCAATCCAATTATAACTAGTAAGGGAGATAAAAGGCTTATCTCTTGGCATAATGCACTATTATACGATGATGATGGAAATATTATTGCTTCTTTAAGCTCAGGAGAAGACATCACAGATCTTAAGGAAACCGAGGAAAAGTTGAAAGAATCTCAAGAGCATATGAGAAACCTCTTTAATTCCATTCCAATTGGAATTCATATGTACCACCTATATGACGATGGACGTCTGGTTTTTATTGGAGCAAATCCTGCTGCTGATGAAATTCTCAAACTTGATAATATGGAATTTATTGGTAAAACTATTGAAGAGGCATTTCCACCATTAATAGAAATGGATATTCCCAAGCGATATCGTGAATTGGCTAAAGACGGTGGATCCTGGAAATGGGATCAAGTTGATTATGAAGATGAAAAAATAAAAGGAGCCTTTGAAGTTCACGCTTTTCAAATCTCTCCCATGTATATGGTTGCTACTTTTCGGGATATTAAAGATAGGTTAAAAACAGAGGAGAAATTGAAGGAAAAGATTACATATTTAGAAAAAAAGCTAAAGGATTTCTCAAAATAGTTTAGTAAAACAAAAATGATTTCAAGAAATCAATTAAGACATTTTTATTTTCTCTAGCTTTAATTCCTGGATGACTGTAGAGAGAGTTTAAGTTACTGACCTCTTTATTAAATTTTTCATAAATATGTTCCCATATTCGATTTTTTTTTGATTTCATGAAATCCTTCAGATTTATTTTTCAAAATTATTTAAATTTTCTATTATCTAGTGAGACTTGATTTATCATTAGAACTACACTTCTCCTAATCATATTTGTTTTTGAGTAATTCAAATGTTATTTATTATAATTTTGCATCAAATTATCGGAAATGGTAATGATTTATCTATTTTGATAAGGCGTTCTGAACGTTTTTTTAGTATTTATGACTTATTCCGTCGCTGATATTTTCGTTATCATATATCAAACCGACTAAAAACGAAACATTTATATATTAAATTTCACATACATATCTTGGAAAACGATCAAATTTTCCGAGTTTCATTGGTCATTTGAGTTCCGAGTCACTTATAGATTTAATCTCGATAATTTAATGTAAGAATCCAATAGTCAAAATAATTATATAAGTTCACAAATTGCCGGAAACTGATCTTTCCAAGAATTGAAATAAAATAAAAAAAGAATGAAAAAAATAAAAAGAGGGGTTGAAAAGAAAAATGTTTCAGACATTGGTTGATAAGAATTTTTCAGCATATATGATACAAAATGCATTCGAGCAAGTTGAAGATTATGATTTAGAAAGCTTATTTGACACCATTAAGAATATCCGTATCGATTTTGCCACAATTGATCTAGGGTACATGAATTTAAGGGAATTTAATAAAACACCTTTAGCGAAAGTATTAAACGAGTTTGAAATCCCTTATTTCACTATTGAATTACCTCATTATGTAAAGGGTCATTTTTCAAGCCAAATTAGTGAAATCCAGAATAAATATGATGAATTAAAAACTACATATGATTCATTAAAGAACAAAAATGTTTCTAGCGCTCAAGAACTACTTTATTTGATAAACTATTATGCGAGTGAATTGAGGGAATTAAAACACTATGTAAATCAACAGATAAGAACTAAAGCGATTACTCAAAGAATTATGGAGGTTATAAAAGATCGTCCCGATGAAGATATGACTTTTCTTCACTTTGGTGAGGAAAATACTTTCGTAGAAATTATGAAACAACTGAAAGAATTAAACGTGAAATCGAACATTCTCTTCATTCAAAGCTCTAGATTTATAAAATAATTTTTTTTGTGTTAACAAACTAATGAATAATAAGCAGAGGTAAGGCATATGCATGAAATTGAAAAAGAATATGATATTGCAATCATTGGAGCGGGTCCGGGAGGATATCACTCTGCCATTAGAGCCGCACAGTATGGAGCAAAGGTTGCCTTAATTGAAAAAGATAAACTGGGGGGAACTTGTTTAAATAGAGGATGTATTCCTACCAAAGCCTTACTTGCTTCTGCTCACTTAATAGAAAAACTCCAAGAAGCAGGAGAATTTGGTATAGAGATTAAAGATTTTAATGCTGATTTCAGTAAAGTTGTAGAACGAAAGAATAAGATTGTAACCGAACTTGGTACTGGTATCGCGAATCTGCAGAATGCCTGGAAAAATGATGTTTACATTGGGTTTGGGAAAATTCTTGGGGGTAGTGCTCAAGAAGGTTTTAGAGTATTAATTCAAGGAGAAAATAATGAGGAGTTAATTCATGCTAAAAGAGTTATCATTGCAACTGGATCCACTCCTGCTTTAATACCCAATTTTAATGTGGATCATAAAAGAATTTTAACTAGTGATGATATTTTAGACCCTAATTTTAAAACGATTCCTAAACGATTGCTAATTATTGGAGCAGGTGTTATTGGATGTGAGTTTGCAGATATTTTTGCAACTTTCGGAAGTAATGTAACTCTATTAGAATATTTACCTTCACCAATCGCTTCGGAAGAACCAATAATTATTAAGCAATTACAAAAGAAATTTGAATCTAAAGGAATTAAAATATTTACTTCTCAAAATGTTTTATCTGTTGAAAATTTGGGCTCAAACGTGAAAGCTATAACCTGTCCTGCTTCAGTTTCAGTAGAAGAAATTGAACAGGCAGAAAAATTTACTTTTGAAGCTGATTTATGTCTAATCTCTATTGGAAGGAATAAGTTATCAACAAATTTGGGATTAGAGGAATTAGGAATTGAGACAAGAATAGGCGCAATTGAAGTTGATCCAAACACTTTAGAAACTTCCATCAATGGAATATATGCAATTGGCGATGTGACCGGAGGAATCATGCTAGCTCATGTTGCAAGTTATGAAGGTGATATTGCGGTTGCTAATGCACTACATAGTCTTGGAATTCTTAAAAATCATTCAAAGAGAACAAATTACAGAGTTGTTCCATCTACAATTTTTACTAGTCCTAATATAGGATCAGTGGGACTTAAAATTAAACAAGCAAAGCAATTAGGAATAGATGTATTAGTAGGACAATTTCCGTATAATTCTCTTGGGAAAGCGAAATGTATGGGAGAAAGTGGCTTGTTCATACTCATTGCTGATAAGCATACGCTACAAATTGTCGGAGCATCTTGTATTGGAGAGGGTGCTTCAGAATTGATTGCTGAGGTTGCACTGGCGATGCAAAATGGATTAACTATTGAAGACATCAAAGAAACGATACATAGTCATCCTACACTCTCAGAATTAGTGTTAGAAGCAGCAGAAGCAGTTGTAGGGCGAGCTATTCATAAGAAAGGGAGACCTATTACTCCAAGATTAAGGGATGTTCTAATAGAACAGATTCCCTTCGAAATTGAATGGAAAAGAACTAAGGTTCTTTCAAAATAATAATTTTTTAGGATTTTCTTATTTCTTTACTTTTTTATATCTATAATTGAATTTAGAGTAAATAATTTCATTTTTCCTTAACTTTAAGCATCTGGATTTTTAAGAGGATTAACTTCACCTTTGGAATAATTGAATTTTATAGTTTTGTGTAAAAAATGGATCATAACCATGTTCAAATAATAACATTTATATGTAGGAAAAACATAATATGACTTGGGAAAATCTACAAAAAAATATCAAAAAAAAAATAAATTTTGAATTTAGTCTAATTAAAAATCAGAGGTGTTGAGAAAAAATGGAAGTTTTAGAATTAAAACCTTTAAAAAAAAGTAAATTAAAAATAGTTTTAATTGAGAGTGAATTTCCTATTGATTGGTGGTTTGAGAGCTCAGCACAGAAGAAACATGACTTAGTATGGAATCTAAATCTAATTTCAAAAGAATACATTAATTTAGTTGAAGGTCTCATTAACAAATATCATCCCAATTTTGTTACCGAAGAGAAAGGTAGCAGGTGGGAAGAAGTAATTTCTCAAGAGGATCCAATTGCCATCTTACTACGGACTTACAATATACCCTATCAGATGGTGGATATTTCTGAAAATGCTGAAGGTTACCTTTATGTTAATTTTGATGAATATAGGACACTTATAAAAGATTTAGAAAGAAATCTTATTAATTATTCTAATTCAAGCGACTCTGCCATCCAAAATGAATTTGAGTATCAAAGAGCTCTATTATGGAAAGAACATTTACGACAGGAGTATAATAATAAAGAAAATGAGATAAGATTTAAGGTTCGAGAAGCTTGGATGATGATGAAAATTATCAAAATCGCTAAGGAGGTAGAAAAAAAGAATCTAACTGCTTTTCATATCTGTGATCCACGTCATTTTGAAGGATTTAAGGAACTCTCTGAAGATTTGGGTGTTGCAATTGAGGAAATCAGAATTAAAAGAGAAGCTAAAATTATACAAAATTCTGAATTATTTCCAATAAGAAATAGCTTAAACAATTCAATAATAGAATTAACACCTGTAAAAATAAAGAAAAAAGAGAAAATCGACAAAATATGTTATTTTTTCGATACCGACGAAAAGGCTTCCCCATTTGACATAAATATGGCATATGACGCAGGATTTGACGTAGTTGTTCCATTTAATAATATCAAAGCAAAAGATGTAAAAAAATTGGTTCAAGATGCTATCTTTTCCCGTAAACCTGGAGCACCTACCTCATTCTTTATTGGTGGATCTGATGTGAAAGAGGGAGAGAAGATCGCTCAAATAGTTATTGATTCCTTAGTACCACCTTTCGAATGTCCCGTAGTTATTGATCCCAGAGGTTCACACACAACAGCTTCTTCAATTGTAGTTCAAACGATGGAAGTTGCTAAATACCATAAAATTGATGATTTAAGAGGAAAAAAAGTTGCAATTTTAGGTGCAGGGCCCGTTGCCCAAATTGCAGCAATATTAGCTGCTGAATTAGGGTGTCAAATTTATATAATAGAGACTTGGAGTCAATCAAACGAGGAGTTTATTGAAGATTTGGCACTGAATTTATCGAATGAAACGAGATCCGGAGCCACAAGAATTAAAGGAAAATTAGCATTGCACGATGAAGAAAAATACAATATTCTAAAGGATGTAGATATTATATGGTCTTTAGCTGCAGCAGGTATTCAAGTAATATCAAGAGACATAATGAATAAATTGAAAAACAAGATTGTCTTTGATATTAATTTAGTTCCCCCCTATGGAATTGATGGATTGAAACCAAAGGACTCAAATAAGGAAATATATCCCACCATTTTTGGAACAGGGGCTTTAACTGTTGGTCGTCTTAAATCTAAAGTTGAGGAAGCTATTCTTAAGGAAGCTTCAGAAATCAATGGGAAGAAAGTTTTTAATTACCACGCAGCATTCGAAAAGGCGAAAATAATACTCTTTGGAAGTGAAATAATGATTTCTCAATGATTTTTTTAAAAATATAAACAAAAATTAAGTAAATTAAGGAGGAAGGATAAAAATGCAATTAACAACCCCTTTTCAAATTTATATAATGTATTATGACAACCTTAGAGGAATCCTTCCTCTTCTAATTGTTCCAGATGAATCTGTTAAACAAAATAATAAAGCTATGAAACAAATTTATTATCATCCTATTTGGACTTTATCAAATAAAGATGAGAGTGAATCTGAATATATAAATTTAATATATCGAGGAAATATCTATATAGCTAAGAAATATTCCTTCACGATAGAAAAAATGGGAAATAAGACACTCTACGTACAACCTGGTTTCAACAAGATTGTTAGTATCTTAGTTCTTCCAAAAGAATTGAATTATTTTCGAAAAATTTGCCTGAAACTAACTTTAGAAGATACTATTCGAGAGTTTAAACCTTTTTTTCATAAAATAATATGTTCAGAGATCCTAAAGCAAGATTTAATTAAAATCCCTAGAAATAAAAGTATCATTAGAGAGGGAGAAATTGTAAAAGAAAATATTAGAAACATATTGAAAAACATCTTTTTAGATCAAAAACAAAAATTAGAATATCGAAAGACTAAAGACAGAAATTTAAAACAAATTGAGATCCTAATCTAACTTATAATTCAATAGCGATTATATCCTTTTCTTCTTATTCAAATTCATAATTTTCTTTTGAGTATAATAGAGAATTTTTCTATTTTTTAGCATAGAATTCACAAGCCCCTGATTTTCAAGGAAAAATAAATGCCCAATGACATCTGAAATTAAAATTGAATATAATTCTTAAATTTGAAAAATTTCCAGAAATTCTCCAATCTTTTTCAAAATATTGGAATCTTGTTCAATATATTTATAAAGTAAAAATAACATATATAATATGCATATTGATTTTTCAAATAAAATCAAGAAAAGAGGGAAACTGAATTTTATTCGAAAAAATTAAAGAGAGCCAAAACAAGCCAGTAAAATTAGTGTATAAAAAATCTTCTCTTGATCTAGGTGAAATTGAAAGTTTTGAACCAATATCAAAGAAAAAGAGTGTCGAGGCCAATCCATTTGACATGGCAAAAAATCAGATCGATATTGTCGCTAAAAAAATGGATTTAAATCCAAATATAACAAAATATCTCAAAAAAGTGGAACGATCATTAATTGTCTCGATTCCAATTAAAATGGATAACGGAAATCTCGAAATTTTTGAGGGTTATCGAGTTCATCATTCGACAGTTAGGGGACCTGGAAAAGGGGGTATTAGGTTTGCCCCTAATGTCACCCTCGATGAGGTAAAAGCATTAGCAACTTGGATGACATGGAAATGTAGTTTATTGAACTTACCACTTGGTGGAGCTAAAGGAGGAGTATGTGTGGACCCTTATATATTATCTAAAACGGAATTAGAAAGATTAACTAGGAGATACACTGCTGAAATCATAAACATAATAGGTCCTGATATAGATATCCCTGCACCTGATTTAAATACAAATGCTCAGATAATGGCGTGGATTATGGATACATATTCTATGAATAAAGGTCGAGCGGTGCCTGGAGTTGTGACAGGAAAACCGATTGAAATAGGTGGTTCAGTTGGGAGAGAATTGGCAACTGGGATGGGATTATTTTATATTTTAGATGCAATATGTAAGAAAATGGATTTAGAATTAAAATCCTCTAAAGTTGCCATCCAAGGTTTTGGAAATGTTGGCGGAACTATTGCGAGAATTTTATATGAAAAGAAAATAAAAATAATAGCAATTTCAGATATAAGTGGAGGCTTATACAACGAAAATGGTTTGAATATAACAGAATTATTAGAATGGCGAGACAATAAACGCTTTTTAAGAGATTTTGCGACTGATGAATATTCCAAAATATCTAATAATGAATTACTTACAACTACATGTGATATTTTAATTCCTGCTGCGATAGAAAATCAAATAAACATTTTAAATGCTCAGGAAATAGAGTGCAGAATTCTATTAGAGGGAGCTAATGGTCCAACTACTCCTGAAGCGGATGAGATCTTGCATAGAAAAGGAATAGTTGTTGTCCCAGATATTCTTGCTAATGCGGGAGGAGTTTGTGTTTCTTATTTTGAATATATTCAAGATATACATAGTTATTTTTGGAGTTTAAAACGCATTAATAATGAGCTCAAAAATATTCTTGTTAATACCTTTGAAGAGGTCTATTGTTTATCAGAAAAGAAAAATGTAACCTTACGTGTAGCAGCATATATGATTGCTATTTCAAGATTAGCTAGAGCTATTGAGTTAAGAGGGATCTTTCCTTAACCCTCTTATAATCAGTAAAACAAAAATGACTTTTAAACACTTAAATTTTAAAATTAATTTTATTAGTCATTTTATAAATATCAATGAAACTTGATACATCCATGGATGTTTTTATACCATTAATCACTTTAATTTTTTCATTAATAAACCTCCAAAGATCTTTTTCATTTTTTGCTAAAACACGTAAAATCATATCGTGATCACCCGTAGTTGTAGCTACTAGTTGAATTTCATCGAAAACTATCAATTTTTTAGCGATGTCCTTCAATTCTAATGGTTCCACCGATAGACCAAGGATTGCTATAGACTCATATCCAACTTGAAATGGATCTACGAGTGTATCAAATTTACGAATAATTCCATTTTGTAACATATTTTGAACTCGGTTGTGTATCGTACTTGCTGCTAAATTCACTTTTTCGCTTAATTCTTTATAGGAGATTCTATAATTGTCTTGCAATACATTAAGAATTTCTTTATCTTTTTCGTCAAATTCTATTTTTTGAGATTTCTCCTTCGCTTTCTCCATTTCTATTTTATATCGTTCAATACTGTATAATATAGCCCTTGTTAGAAGATTTTCATTTAATTCATTTTTTATAATATAGTCTTGTGCTCCTTTTTGAAGAGAATCTAAAGCAACTTCCTTATCATCTAGACCAGTTAAAATAACAATAGGAATATTCTTTGACGCATTTAAGATTCTTTCTAAAGTATAATCTCTTTCACTATCAGGTAGCGTTAAATCTAACAAAATAATATCATAATGGTTTGCATTAAGACTCTTTAGACTCTCAGAAAGACGAGCATGCGAAGTTAATTTGTAATTTAAATCCCTTGATTTTTTTAACAATTCCTTAACTAAACGTACATCAGCAGAATTATCTTCAATTAATAATATATTAATTATTTTTTCTTCCATTTTCCTCACCATCATTTTTTTTGATGATTTAATTATAATTTAAGATTTTATTCACTAGTGGGTCTATTAACTGAATAATATTCAATTTAATATATAATTGTTGCACCAATAAATCCTCAATTTCCTTTTAATTACACATTTGGTTAAACAAAATAAACTAAAAAATTAAAATTTCGATAAATATAGATTTAAGAGAAAATCTAAAGTATATTCGGTAATATTTAGTTTATATAGGATAACATTCTTAAGAGTTAAATATTATCGATATGATAATTACATAAAAGATTTTACTTTCAATTTTAAAATCCTCATTAAAAGAAAGTGTAATTTACCCCCTTGAATGAAAATTAATATTTGTGAGAAAAGATTACTATGAAATTGAAAATTAATGAAGAAAGACTGAAGATATTAACCATTTTCATTTTATTACTAATTTCATGCCTATTGATTTATTACTTTGAAGTTATACTGAGAACTAACATCCTAGTAACTCATTTTTTCTACATTCCTTCAATATTATCATGTATATGGTGGAAAAAGAAAGCGTTAGTTATACCTGGCTTTTTAGCTGCTTTATTAATAGCATTACATGCGATCCTATATAGGGATTTTTTTAGTCTTAATTCTATCAACAATATTATAAGAGGAAGTTCGTTATTTATTGTTGCAATTGTGGTATCACTATTATCTGAGCGAATAGCAAAGAGAGAATTTGAATTTAGCGATATTATGGAAGATTTAAAGCGTTCTAATGATGATTTACAGCAATTTGCTTATGTAGCATCTCATGATTTACAAGAACCTTTAAGAGCCATTGTAAGCTTTTCGCAGCTGTTAGAAGATAAATACTATAATGAATTAGATGCAGATGGGAAAGACTTTATTCACCTTATTACAGATGGGGCTATTAAAATGAATACCTTGATAAAAGATCTATTATCCTATTCAAGAATTACTACTCATGCTAAACCTTCAAAATTAATCAATCTTGAGGTTATTTTAAAAGATGCCTTATTTAATTTGCAAGAATCAATAAAAGAGAGTGGTGCAATTATTACCTATGATAAAATGCCAACATTAAAAGTTGATCAAACTCAATTTTTGCAACTATTTCAAAATTTAATAAGTAATGCAATAAAATTTCGTAGGGAAAAACCACCTAAAGTTTATATCGGGGTAAATCAAATCAATGAAGAATGGTTATTTTTCGTGAAAGACAATGGTATTGGTATTGAATCAAAATACTTTGACCGTTTATTTAATATTTTTTATCGATTACATACTAAAGAAGAATATCCTGGTACGGGGATAGGATTGCCAATATGCAAAAAGATTGTACAGAGATATAGTGGAAAAATATGGGTGGAATCTGAAATTAATAAAGGATCTACTTTCTATTTTACGATCTCTACAAAAAAAATTAAAGAGTAATGAGATTAGATGATAAATAATTATAAAAAAAAAAATTCAGGAATTTTACTTATAGAAGATAATATCGCAGATATTCGGATAGTTCAGGAAATTCTTCAAGATTATAAAATTGTAATTAACCTATTCGTTGTCAGAGATGGTGTTGAAGCGATCGACTTTTTAAAGAAGAGAGGAAAATATGTTAATGTTCAAACGCCACATTTAATTCTTTTAGATTTAAATTTACCAAAAAAAAATGGATTTGAAGTATTAAAAGAAATAAAGGAGGACAAAGACTTAAGACGAATTCCTGTGTCAATCTTAACTGTATCTGATGCCGAAGACGATTTATTAAAAGCTTATGACCTCCATGCCAATTGTTATGTAATTAAACCATTAGAAATGAAGGAATTTTATAGAATTTTTGAATCAATTATAAATTTTTGGTTTTTAACTGTAAAACGTCCTTGAATTGAATAGAATATTAGGTTAAACGGATATGAAAGGATCCTAAAACTTTATAACCATTAATCTTTATTTGATCGATATAATTTGTTGTTATTATTACAATTCCAGGGTCGCTCTTCACAATTTTCAGAACAAATTATACCATGATATATTGAACACCCATTACAATGGTGATAGATCTTTCTTCCTAATGAGTATTCTTCCCCACATTCTGGACATACTACCAGAGTAATCACCCCATTCCTCATAATTGATGTTTTATCTTAAAACTAAAATTTTTTAATTGCAGAATCTGAATTTTATTCATTCGATATTTTTTAAAAATCTTACTCTATTTTATTTCTTCTCCTCTTGAACATATATATAATGTAGATTATGATATTTAAATATATTGAAAAAAATTCTGAAAATCTTTGATAAATCGTATGATCCACAAAAGGAAATCAGATTCATTGAATAATCTTCAACAATAAAAATTTAATACTATAATTTGAATTGAAATTTAATCACTGTTCTGCTTCTTATTCGGGGAAAACCTTCTCTGTCTTGTCACTTAATTTAAGTATCTCTTTTAACGATTTTTTGATAATTTTTTAGGGAAGAACATCCCAGTTCGCTTTTTATATTCAATATAAGATTCTCCATACCTAACAATCAAATCCTTCTCTTCTGCCTTGCAAAACCAATAAAATAGCGGAAACCAAACAATAGAATAAATAAAAAGAAATGGAGAATTTAAAATTAAAGCGACAGACCACCAAATAAAAACTTCTCCTAATGCTTGAGGGTGCCTAATTGTGTTGTATATTCCAGAATAAAGAGTATGATCTACGCCTGGAAACAGTGCTTCTCTTCCTGCATCTTTAACTCCCTTTAACATAATATATAAAGAAGGAATTAAAACCACAAAAGCAATTACTATTGAAATCCAATAATCCCATATGAAGAACTGTGGGAAATAAATAGGGAGTGGAAGAAAAAAATAAAAAATGTAATTAAGGACAACTATCAGTTCAAAAATACTAGCGATGATTCTATAATAAGCACTTCTGGCATACGCTTTCAATCCAATTTTTTGAGCTAATGTTGCAGGATACACACTTTTTATATAAAAAAAAGCCATTAACCCAGTTGAGAGTATTAATACAATTAGATTAATCCAATTTAACATTATAACTCTATTGTTTTTCTTAGGATATAAAAATTTATTTTTCTTTAAGTATAGTAGAGAATTTTTCCATCTCGTTCAATAGATTTAACTAATCCTTGACTTTCAAGGAAAAATAGATGTCCTAACACTTCGGAAAGGGCTAAAAACGAATTAGCATTATCTAAGACTCCAAAATGTAATTCAGAGATTCTTGAAGGTGTTAAAGGGTTGTCTTTAATTACTCTGGATATTTCTGCTAATCTATTTTTATGATGGTCTTTGATTTCTGAAATTCTATTATGCGGATCATAAATAATATCTTGGTGAGCGGGAAAAATAATTTTAGGATTTAGATCATCGATACGATCCAGTGAGTCCAAATAATGTTTGAGGATGTTATTAAAATCATAGCCTTTATATTGCTCTGTGAGAAACTTTGGGATAACATAATTTCCTATATGGGGCGTAATTCGGCTTAAAATATGATCACCTGCAAATAGAAATTTAGATTTTAAATTGAATAAACAGATATGGCCAAAACTATGTCCAGGTGTCCAAATGATTTCTAAGTCATCTAAGATTCTATCTCCATCATGTAGTACAATATCTGGTTTTTGATACTGCCGTAATTTTGGCCAATAACTAAGATATTGTATTACTCCTTCAGCTTGCTCTTTGTTAAATCCATAGTGTAACATACGAGTTGCGATTTTTGTAGCTTCTCTTTCAATCTCAGATAAATTATCTTGCTCAGTTTCCCATTTTAGGGTCTCATTTGTAATATTATGCATAAGAATTTTAATGCTAGGATTCTTTTGCTTTAGAATTGGGGCTAATCCAACATGATCGGTATGATTATGTGAGATAAAGCAATAATCTATATCTCTGACTGATACATCAATACTTTTGAGAGCTGAGAAAAATAACTTGCTCCAATTTGCCATATTTAGCCCAGAATCGAAAAGTATCGTGTTCCCTCTCAAATAAAACAAATACGTACTAACATTTTTTACTGACCATGGAACATCAATTTTGATTCGATAAACGCCTTCAATTCTATTTACTTCAGAGCTAAAATTCGAATAATACAATGCAAATATTGAGAATTAACTTCAGAATTTTTAGTTTTGTATTTTTGGCTTAAAACTAGTATAATCCCAATCTAACCTAAAAAACAAAATTTTATATGTTCAAAAAAAAATTATATATCTACTCTAAAATAACCTTTAAAATGATGATGGAAAGATGGAAGGAGAATTAGAAAAGGATTTATCAAAAATTCTTAAAAAAGAAAAGTTCCAAGGGAATATGATTAGTTACATGTCCAAAGTAGGAAAGTTATTGCTTTTCACACTTCCTATAGTACTTGTAGTAATAACTATTCTAACTTTATTCGCAACTCTTGATATTACTTTAACTATTGTCTTTTATGTAGTTTTGTCAATATACTTTTTCAATTCAGTAATGCTATTACTAGGAGCAAATTCTACAGAATCCTCACTCAAAATGCGTCTGAATTTCGAAAGAAAAAGAGGACGACCGATAGATAGTCTTGATGGTTTTGATTTGCTGGCTACCAATGTAAAAAGAGTAACTAATTTACTAAAACTGATTTCACTCATTTGTTTTGTAGCCTTAATATTATTTTTAGTAATGCTATTAGGAATTGAAAACATTTTAGGATTTGCAGCAGCGGGTTTTGCATTAGTTGGGTTTAGTTTAGCCTTACTGATCAGAAGTTTGAATCTTAACATTCACGATGTTAATGGACTTCAAGATTTCTATAAACCGACAACCCACCAAATATTTTTGGATAATTTCTTTGCAGAGATCTTATCCAACCACTTAGACCCTGTGACCTTTCTCAAATGGGACGAGTATTTAGCAGAGATAAATAAAATATTAACACCAAGCTTTGTACAAAAAATTAAAGAACAAGAACCGGATGAATTACCAATTACTTTCGCAATAGAAAATATATTATTCCTCTATTACTTGAAATTCCAAGAAGTTTTAACTGAAGAGCAATTTCTGCTAGAGTTAAAGGAAGTAATCGATGTAAACTCTGAGAGTTTCGATATTGAAAAAGGGATGTTAATTGAAAATATATGGCACTTTTCTCAAAAAGATATCGGAAAATTATTTTCCTACATCAAAAAGTATAATCCTGGATTTTTCAACATAATTGACAGACTACAATTAGAACTTGCTGACAATATTGAACGGCTGTCAATAGATCCTATTTATATGGATTCAACAGCTCAAGAGGTGGTATTCCTGAATTCAGAATTAAATATCTTCTGCTTTCTATACAACAATGCCCCAGAATCTAAAAAATTTGCATTGAAAGTCAATGCGCCTGGATTTGAACCAAATAAACTAAAGTTAGATATAGAAGTAGAGGGACGAGGAACTTTTTTAATACCTGATAAACCTATTCCTTTAATATCTTCTGAGGGAAGAGATATAGCAGGAGTTTTATCATCTATGTTGGAGAATGGAGATACAACATGGTTAACTTTAGAACCAAGAGAAACAGGAGAACAAACTATACAGATATTCTTGCTTTCCCAAGATGGAACAATTATAGAGGGTAAAACGCGAGTAGTCAAGGTTTCAAAGGATATGAAGACATATCTGAAAAAGCTTAGCTCTATCGGCTCTCTTCTTGGCGGGTTAGCAGTTCCCTTAGCAAGAATATTACCTTACCTTCTTACAGGGTGAGTAATAACTCTAACTTTTTTTTCCTTTTTGTTATAAATAATTTTAAATTACAATTCTAAGATTATTTTGGCAGTGTTCTACCTTTGAATAATAAAAACATTAATGAAAAAACAGTAGATCTGTCATATGTGAAATCAGAGTCGTTTAGATTCTTTGCGCATGATATTAATAATATTTTTAATAACGTTCGAAGTTCCACTGAGTTGTGTAAAATATTTTTAGCAGATTCAAGTAAAATTGATGAAGTTATTGAACAATTGAATCTAATATATGGGCAAATAGTAAGAGGTATTAAGTTGGTTTCAAATGTTCGCTATTTATCTATGGTCAGTGAATTATCTCATGAATTAGGACCACTTGATATAATTACAATCTTGGATAGAGCAATTAGGAATGTCAAAAAGAGTTTCATGGACAAAAAAATAGATATTCAATTAAATTCAAGTTCAAAAAAAATCATTCTCAAAATTAATGAACTACTCTCTGAGGTATTTGAGAATCTTTTAATTAATTCAGTACTCCATAATCTAAAAGATCCGGTTACTATTACTATCGATATTACAGGAGTTCTCAAGGATAAAAAGAATTACATAAAAATTCAATTTTTAGATAATGGGATAGGAATAAGCGATAATCGTAAGGAATGGATATTTAGGAGCAGTTATCAGAAAGAAAAATATGGTAAGGGAATGGGATTTGGATTAACACTCATAAAAGAAATAATTGAGAGCTACGGTGGACTCATCTGGGTTGAGGATAGAATTAAAGGAGATTACTCTCAAGGATCTAATTTTACAATATTACTTCCAGTAGAATCTGACTAACGATATCTTCTATTTGGAAATAATTCAATTTGAAAGATAGTTTAATATTACATATATTAAATGTTATCATTTAGGAAATTCATCGTATATTGAGTAAATAAGTTTAAATATAATTAGTCGACTATTTATGTGGCTCAATACGTTTGTTGAGATCGATCAAAATATGAGGAATAATTAGCTTTTATGTAATAAATTGTTATTAATTATCAAAAATTGATGTGCAATTAGGCTTGGATTTATCGGATCTGTACAAATCAGAGGAGATTTTTAAGGAACTAATAGAAAATATAAGTAGTGGAGTTGCCATTTATGAGGCTATCGATAATGGTGAAGAGTTTATAATTAATTACATGAATAAGGCAGGACTGCACATTTGTCATGGTAATGAGAGTGATATTATAGGGAAAAATTTGAGTAAATTGTTTCCCAATGTAGAAGATTTTGGTTTTTTGGGAATGTTATCCAGAGTTTGGAAGACAGGAAAACCAGAACATTTCCCCGTAGCTTTTTATCAAGATGCTAGGGTAGATGGTTGGACAGAAATGTATATCTATAAATTATCCTCTGACAGAGTTGTTGCCATATTCGATAGAAAATCCGAGCTTATTGAAGCTGAACAGAAATATAAGAAAAAAGTTGAGATTGAAAAAACGATTACTGCAATTTCCTCG
The DNA here is from genome assembly GCA_048940805.1 of Promethearchaeota archaeon. Taxonomy (GTDB): domain Archaea; phylum Asgardarchaeota; class Lokiarchaeia; order Sigyniarchaeales; family SOKP01; genus Loki-b32. Next base: position 33,179 of record JBHLOF010000005.1, on the reverse strand, counting down.
CAATTTGTCAATCCTGTAAATATTGATGATGCTATTAATTTCACTCTAAAAAAAATTGGATTAATAACAAACGCGAGTCGAAGTTATCTTTTCCTGTTTAATGAAGATAATTTAACAATGAGTAATACCCATGAATGGGTTGCTAAAGGCGTTGAACCTCAAATAGACGTACTCCAGAGTCTTCCACTGGAAACTTTTGAGTGGTCAATAAGTAAAATGAAAAATAGTGAAATATTAAGCATCAATAATGTTATGGATTTACCCCACGAAGCATCAGCAGAAAAAAGTGAGTTTGAAAGAGAAAATATAAAATCTTTGATCATGTTACCATTGAAAACTGGAGAGGAGATCTCTGGATTTATTGGTCTGGACAATGTAACAGCAACCGCAACTTGGGATGAGGATGATTTAAACCTTCTTAAAATTAATGCAGAAATAATAGGAAATGCAATAAAAAGGAAAAGAACTGAAAAAAAATTAGTCTCTCATGGGCAATACCGTAAAGCATATTTTCAGGCAAATCTTTACAGAGACATTTTTGCTCACGATATCAATAACATTCTGCAAAACATCCAATCGTCAGCTGAATTGAGTTCACTTTACCTACACAATCCCGAGAAATTACACACATTAAAAGAATTATATGAAATTATAATTGAACAGGTTCAAAGAGGCACAAAACTAATAAGTAATGTGAGAAAAATAAATGAAATTGATGAGTCTGAAGTTGAAATAGAAAAGATCGAAGCAATTCGAATTCTAAATAAAGCAATTGAATTCCTTAAAAGTAGCTTTCAAGCTCGGAAAATTCAAATGCAAATCAATACTAAACTGAAGAAAATCTATGTTTGGGCTAATAATTTTCTATTAGATGTCTTTGAAAACCTTCTGATAAATTCAGTAAGACATAATAGTAAACCTGAGATAGAGATTACAATAGACATAAGTAAAGAGGAATCAAAGGGAGAGTCATACTGTAAAATGGAATTCAAAGATAATGGAATTGGTATCTCTGATTATCGTAAAAAAATCATTTTTGAAAAGGGAACTCGCAAGAGTCAGAAGAGCAAGGGAATGGGCTTGGGTTTATCTCTTGTAAAGAAAATAATTAGTAGCTACCATGGAAAAATATGGGTTGAAGATAAAATTAAAGGAGATTATAAGCAAGGAAGTAACTTCATAATTTTACTTCAAAAAGCGTGATAAAAACAAACTCGATTCCTTTTTTTAGTCATATCTCTTTTTTTCATTTTGGTTGCTTAAATTATTACTAAAAACTTTAAAAATAATAGAGATAAAAATGAAATTATGGAAATGTATGACTTAGTTGTAATTGGAAGTGGTGTAGGATTAACTGTATTAAACGTAGGTCTTCAATCAGGAATGAAATGTGCCCTAATTGAAGATACAAAACTTGGTGGAACATGTTTGACGCGAGGGTGCATCCCTTCAAAAGTACTAGTTCATCCAGCTGATTTAATTCGAGAAGCCCAACATGCTAAGAAAGTAGGAATACATTTTAACATAGAAAAAATCGATTGGGAATTAATCGCGAAAAGAATGTGGTCTCAAATTGATGAGAGCAAGGAAATGGAGCATGGGTTATCTCATGTACCCAATTTAACCTTATATAGAGGTCTTGGTCAATTCGTAGGAGAGTATGAAATGGAAGTAAGATCTATTAATGGTGAGGATATTATCGGAAGGTTCAAGGGAGAAAGATTTGTTATAGCATCAGGAGCGCGATCTTTTATTCCACCTATCGAAGGTTTAGAAGAGGTTGGTTATGTGACAAATAGAACGTTTTTTGGTGAGAAATTTCCCAAACAACCGTGGAAAAGTCTCATTATTATCGGAGGTGGAGTGATTGCCGCTGAATTTGCTCACATTTTCTCTGCTATGGGAACAGATGTCACCATCTTAGAAATGCTTCCCCGATTAGTTATTACTGAAGAACCTGAAATAAGTCACTTTCTCGAACATAATTTTAAAAAGTATATGACAGTCCTCACTAATTATAAAGCAATTAGAGCCAATAGTAAGAAAAAAAATAAAACAATTATTGCACAAAATATGGAGACTGGGAAAGAAATTGAAGTATCAGCCGAAGAAATTCTTGTTGCTGCAGGAAGAAAGTCAAATGCCGATTTATTGCAAGTTGAAAGAACTGGTGTTGAAACTGATGAAAGAGGTTGGGTCAAGATTAATGAATATCTTGAGACAAGTAAGAAGAATATCTGGTGTATTGGAGATGCTAACGGTATTTATCAATTCCGACATAAAGGAAATTATGAGTCTGAAATATGTGTAAATAATGTATTCGGACCAGAAGAGCAAAAAAGAACCGTAGATTATTCCTCTGTTCCTTGGGCTATTTTTACATACCCCCAAATAGGACATGTTGGTATGACCCAAGCTGAAGCAATTGAAAAAGGACATGAAATTTTTGTTGCCATGAAAAATTATTCTACAGTTGCGAAGGGTTTTGCGATGGGTTTCACCAATGAAGATGATGATGATGGATTTGTGAAATTGGTAGTTGATAAATCTTACCGAATTTTAGGTGCTCATGTTGTTGGTCCTAACGCGGCTCTTCTGGTACAACCGTTTGTTTATTTAATGAATGCGGGTTATACATGTTCACTAGCTGAACCTACTGAAGCAATGGAATTTCCTAAGTTAGAAATAGCGTGTCCTGAAGCAGGCTCGTTTATGCCAATATATAAATCGATGGTTATTCATCCCTCTCTTAATGAAGTTACAGGTTGGGCGATTGGAAATTTAAAACCGGTTAACATTAAAATAGAACATCATGAACACCATCATGATTAATGGAATAATCCTTATTCGTAATACTTTTTCTTTCTTTTCTTAGCTTTTGTTTAAACTTATATTTAGATATAAAATCCAGATCTCATAATTTATCAAATATTGGGGTTTCATATCAACCATCAATTTTAAAGAGTTATAAACCAATATTAAGATCAGATGGTTTTAAATAATTCAAGGATCAGCAGTATTCATCCCATAGGACAGATTTTTACTCCCGATATCGTAGCAGAATTTATGGTAAAAAATATTTCTGACTTTATTAAAACTGAAAAAAGAGATATTCAAAAGGTCAAAGTTTTAGAGCCGTCTGCGGGGGAAGGGATTTTTTTGACACACCTTTTAAGTCAATCGTTTTCAGATATTACTGCTTTTGAGATGGATATCTCACTAAAAAATAAGCTTTTAGAATTTTTCCCTAATATCAATTTCAAGTTTGATAATTTTCTGAGTTCACAGGCTGCCGAAAAATTTGATCTCATTATTGGAAATCCTCCATACCTTGGTCAGAATTATAATGCTGAAATTTTTCAAACCTATATAAAGAAATATCCCATATGTGCAAAATATTTTGTGGGGAATATGGATTTATTCTACTTCTTCATTCATTTAGGCATAGAAAAATTAAACCCCGGAGGTTTTCTTTCCTATATTACAACAAATTATTGGATTACCAAATCTCAAAAAACTGGTATTAAATTGTTAAAACCACATATCTTAGATGAGTGTTATTTACTACAATATATAGACTTATCAAGTTTAAATATATTTGACGGAGCAAAAGGACAACATAATTGTATTTTCGTACTACAGAAAAAGACAGAACAAGAAAAACTT
>JBHLOF010000005.1:0-29413 GCA_048940805.1 Promethearchaeota archaeon | reverse complement strand
AACCATTTGGATATAATAACGAAAATTTCACTGGATACCTTCTATATTTCAATAAAAATGAATTTTTTCAGCAATCTTCCCCCATACGAAATCAATCTCTTGAAAAAAAATATCCCGTACTCTCACAATATTTAAAACAATTTGAACCCAATCTTCGAAAGATCCTTATTAATGCAAAAGAAAATCCCGAAGATTTTTATTACCCACGAAGGGGATCCTTTATACGCAGGACAGGAGATGATGGAAAAGAGGAATTGCTCGATCTTGAACCATTTTATGAAAATCATCAAAAAATCTTCTTTAAATTCATCTCAAATGATAATATCTTTGGATACTCACATGAACCATACTATGCAACATCGGATACCTATTTCCTCTGGCCCCTTAAAAATAAAAAAATCGACTATTTATTCACTCTTGCCTATTTAAATTCCAAAATCACTACATTTTTGTTTAAAGCTAAAAATATAATAGTTAAAAGAAGCAAGACTAAACTCGAACATGATTTACCAATGCCAAACCTAAACCATTTTAATTCACCTAAAAAAAAAAGCATTATAGATTCGATTAAAAGTCTTACTTTTCTGTTAATTGATAATTCACAGACTAATTCCTCTCGGATTAAGATCCAGAAAACCATAAATAAACTCTTTTTTAAGCTCTTCGACCTAAATGAAATAGAACTCGATAGTTTGTTAAGAGAATATTATCTTTAACCATTGAATTAATCTCTAGAGGCTATATCTCCTTATTATTCAGAAACGATAAGTTTTTATAGATCGTTTAGCATATTTTAATCGTAGGTTGTCAATTGCAAATTGACGAATAAGAAAATCAAGGTGGACAATGATGAGTGATGATTTTGATGATTTCATTGATAGAATCAAGAAATATTTTAAATTAGATTCAAATATGTTTGATATTGATTTTTTATTTCTTCCAGAATCTGAGATACAGAAGGGAGGAACCCCAGATAACGAAAAATTAAAGGGTTTTAAGATTTCATATCATTTTGAGAGTGGAATGGATAAACCTGAGATCAAAATTAAGAGTAATATTGATAGAAAGAAATTATGGGAATACTTGAAAGATGCTGATCTTTCGAAGTTACCGAATGTAAAAGAATTGTATCGTTCACGATCTACAAAAGAAATTGATGCCGATAAGCTCTCTTTAGATTTTCGAGGGGAAGAAGGTCATAATGAATTAGTGATGATAGAGCCCTATACAGAAGTTTGTGATACTGAAGGTATTACTGAAGTACTCATTGAGATTCCAGGAATCGATCAAGAGAATGTTGAGATAAACTTTAGAGATAAGGGAAGAAAATTAGATTTCAAAGCTTTTAATGAAAAAAGGAAGTATATGAAGACTATTGAGTTGCCTTTTCAAGCTTCAGAAGAAAATTGTGAGACGGAAGTAAAAAATGGGATCGCAATATTAAAATTAAATAAAAAACCAATAAAATATTGAAGAGATGAAAGACTATGAGTGGGATAACTCGTGAATATAAGGGGAATGGGAGAAAGGTAAGAATTAGAGATGCTTACAAGGGCGATGCTGGTCGTGGTAGAATACGAATCGATCCTCATGTCATAGAAGAAATGAACCTTAAAACTGGTGATGTGATTGAAATTATTAATTCTTTAACGAGTAAAAAAACAGCGGCATTACTATATCCCGGGAAAGATGAAGATAGGGAGTCTAATGCTGTGCGAATAGACTCTTCCCTGCGACGGAATTTAAATGCATCATTGGATGACGTGGTAGAGATTCGTAAAATAGACGCAAGTTTAGCTGATAGAATCACGTTTGCGGGAGTAGACGAATCAGTTATCATAAGGGATCCAAACCGGTTAGTAAGAATGTTAGAAAACCGAGTTATTACCAAGGGTGATATCTTGAGTTTTAATGCTATGGGACGAAGGATCGATTTTATCGTTGTGGATTATTCCCCCCGAGCGGATGCGGTAAGGATTCATTTAGAAACAAAAATTTCCATTTCTGAGAAAACTCATAGAGAATTAATAGAAATTGAAAGTAGGCGAGTAACTTATGAAGATATTGGCGGCTTAGAAGAAGAAATTCAAAAAATTCGTGAAATGATTGAATTGCCTATAAGGCATCCTGAATTATTTAAAAGAATAGGCATTGATCCCCCTAAAGGGGTGCTGCTTCATGGTCCTCCTGGTACGGGAAAGACTCTTCTTGCGAGAGCAGTTGCTTATGAAACTGAAGCACATTTTATAACGATAAGTGGACCAGAAATTATGAGTAAATTTTATGGTCAAAGTGAAGAAAATCTTAGAAAAGTTTTTGAAGAAGCTAAGGAAATGGCACCTTCGATTATCTTTATTGATGAGTTAGATTCAATTGCTCCTAAGAGAGGTGAAGTCACAGGTGAAGTGGAAAGACGAGTCGTTGCGCAATTGCTTTCATTATTAGACGGTTTAGAAGGAAGAGGTGAAATTATTGTAATCGGAGCAACAAATAGGGTTAATGATATCGATCCTGCACTTCGACGTCCCGGCAGATTTGACAGGGAAATTGAAATTGGGGTACCTGATACAGATGGTAGATATGATATTCTCTTAATTCATACACGTGGTATGCCTTTGCATACTGATGTTGATCTACGTCTCATGGCTGAAAAGACTCATGGGTTTGTTGGTGCAGATGTTGAAGCATTAGCGAAAGAAGCAGCGATGTTAGCAATAAGAGACATATTGCCAAATATAGATTTAGATAAACCAGTACCACCTGAAGTATTAACAGACCTTCAAATTATTATGAAAAATTTCAATACTGCATTGAACAGTATTGAACCTTCCGCGTTAAGAGAAGTTTTAATTACTCAACCATCTGAAACCTGGGAAGATATTGGAGGTTTAGATGATGCTATTCAACAATTAAAAGAAGTTATTGAATGGCCACTCAAATATCCAGAATTATATCAACATTTAAACTCACAACCTCCGAATGGGATTTTATTATTTGGACCTCCTGGAACAGGAAAAACTTTATTGGCAAAAGCATTAGCTCACGAAAGCGAGGTAAATTTCATATCTGTAAAAGGGCCTGAATTTCTATCAAAATGGGTAGGTGAAAGTGAAAAAGCGGTAAGAGAAACTTTTCGTAAAGCCCGAGCAGCTGCACCATGTATAATATTTTTTGACGAAATAGATGCAATAGCAGGCATGAGAGGGAGATTTGCAAGTTCCCAAGTAACTGAACAGGTAGTTTCTCAACTTCTTACTGAAATGGATGGTTTGGAAGGCTTAAAAGACGTAATTTTACTTGCTGCGACGAATAGACCAGATATGCTTGATCCTGCTTTATTACGTTCAGGGAGATTTGGTAGGCATATTGAGATTCCTTTACCAGATAAGGAAGCACGTATTGAGATCTTCAACATTCATCTTAGAAATAAACCCTTGGCATCTGATGTTAATATTAATCAAATGGCCCTAAACTTAGAAAGTTATACTGGAGCAGATATTCAAGCGATATGCGAAGAAGCAACCCTTTTAACTATTCGAAGAGCAGTTGTAAATAAGAATATTGATACTCACGATGCAAATTCAGTAAAAACTGTGAAAATATCTAATACAGAATTCGAGGAAGCTACTAATAAGATCTTAAAATCTGCTGAAAAAGCTAAAGCATCCCTAGAGAGATATGCCCAAGAACCTTCGGAAGAATTATATCGTTAAATTTAAAATTTAAATAGAGGAGAAAATCTAATGGAAATAGAAGAAAGTAATGGTAGGAAATTGTTTCTTAGTATGGATAATGTTTTAGAAATATTAGGAAATCCAACAAGAAGAATAATCCTTTCCAAGTTAGCTAAAGTGCCTTTGGGCGCTTCAGAATTAGCTGCTTCTTTTGGGACTAAAATTTCAAGACAAGCTATACATTCACAATTAAAATATCTGACTGATTATGGTATTATTGAAAGTTTTGGTTCAGATCCTAGAAATATTAAATACCGAATAAGGAGTAATCTCTCCTTAAGAATCAACGTCACACCAGATTATTATAATATTGATTATAATATATCCCAAGTTGATGATTTCAAAAAGGATCTATCTCTTAAAGATACCAAATGTTTTACTGATTATCAAAAAGTTGGAACACCTAACGAAAAATTGAGATTTCTAGGGGAAAAAATAAAAGAAGTCGAACAAGATATTCGGCAATTAGAAGCTGAAAGAACTTCTTTACTTCGTAATAAAGAACTATTTATTATTGAACTCAAAAAAATAATGAAGGAGCAATATGAAAAAGACATTATAAAGAGAGAACAACCGAATTTAGAAAAGGAACTCTTTTACACCCTTTTTTATAATCCTATTAAATATTTTAAACGAATAAATATAGACACCCTTTTAGATGATATGTTTTTTTCAGAAATGGGACCAATTAGAAGGGAAACAAATAAGGTTTCCATAAAATATTTATTACGAGATTTATCAAAATTAATGGATTTTATGTATGAAGATGAAGAAGATTTTTTCTTCTTTGATATATAATATATAATAACTGACAAAGTAATTTTAAAGAGGTATTGAAAATAGACTTCGAAGAATTGAAAAAAATAATGCCAAGAATTTTCGAACAGGTTAAAAAAGATGTTCTTAAAATGACTGGCAGGAAAAGAGCGGGTCTCACTTTAGGAATTGTCGAGATGGGTATGTATCAAGGGGGATTTATTGGCGGGATGCATTTTTCTCCGGGAACAGATATTGTCATGAATAAAACTCCTTTAAAAATTCTTCTTGAACAGCAACCATATGAAATAATTTGGGCCTATACTTACCATATTTTATTACATGAATATATTCATTCATTAGGTGCTCTGAATGAACTGGAATGCCGTGAAATTACCCTAAAAATAAGTGAAGCAATATTTAAAGAAGCGGACCATCCCGCAGTTATACTTGCAAAAAACGGGATAGGTACTTATTTCCCTAATTTAGAATTAATTTATGTCCCTCCTGATCTCAAACCAGATGGGATTTCGATTGAATATATTGATGACTTTGATCATAATAGCTATGATTATTACTCATAATTTACTATTTTTTTACAATGTCTTAATTTTAATACTTAACAGCTAAGAAGCGTTTAAACATTTATTTAATAAATTAATCAATTTCTTGTGAGTAAATGGTTTATCAAGAAACCCCATGGCTCCTTGTGAGTAAACTTCTTCTTTAATAGTGTTGTCAGCACTAGCAAATATAACTTTGGAGTTACCATCAATTTCTAATATTTCATGTAAAGCATCTATTCCATTTTTAACTGGCATTCTGTAATCTAATATAATGATGTCCGGTTTTGTTTCAAACTCTTTAAACATTTGTATTGCCTCATCACCATTGTTAGCAATCCCCAATACTCCAAATCCTGACATTTCTAAAAGTAGTTCATATAATTTTTGGAGATCCCTATCATCTTCAGCAATAAAAATTGTTTTAATATTAGTTCACCGATTAGTTAAGCGTAATGATAATCAAATCTTTTGAATAATCCTCCCCTTATAGTTCTTAAACCCAAATCTGCCAACTAAATACCTTTAACCAATATTGCGAACAATTTGGTAAATTTTTTGCAAATTAAACGTGTAAAGAAATAACAATAGTGATAGTATTTATGCTTAACTTTTTAGCAATTAAGATCAAAACTTAATTTTTTTTATTGAAGTACAACAAATGATTGTAAAAAATTAGCAAAAACCTTTTTTTTCTATTTTTTTTAGATGTACATAGAAACTGTGATTTTTTTAATGATCCACTGGATTTTAAGAAAGATATTTGAGGGGTAAAGATTTCAAAAAGTATTCAAGATAAGGAAAACTTGGAAGAGCAAGAAATTGAAAAAGATTTAGATATTACACCAGATCAACTTATACTTAACTGGAAGTTTCAGAATGTTGATAAAAAGTTAACATATGATATAAAAAAATGTATTGGATGTTCTTTATGCAAATTGGTATGTCCTGTTGACGCTATAGAACTAGGACCTATTCCTGATATAGCTCAAGGTATATTGGATGAGAGTAATCCACAAATCCTCATTGATCATGAAAAATGTTGTTACTGTATGTTATGTGCAGTTATTTGTCCTAATGATGCCTTTCATGAGGATATTAGACCAATAGAACAAATTAACTTAGAGGAGTTTCCTTCAATTGGTAAATTCTTTTCAATCGACGCTGATGATTGTATTGAAGATTCTGATAATGAAATCTGCCAATTATGCTTAAATGTAAGGGAACGAAATAACATAAGAGATTATGTTCGAATTCAAAAAGAATGCCCTACCAAGTGTTTTCATATTACATCTCCTATTGAAGGAGAAGTTATAATAAAGAAAAATATGCTTCATAAATGTGACCCTCAAGGATGTAAAGCATGTGTCAATATATGCCCTACTGAATCCTTTTTTATCCCAGAAAAAGCAGAAGATGTTAAAAAATATGGGAAAATTGCATGTAACGAAGATGAATGTTTTTACTGCGGTGCTTGTGTAAATTCATGTCCCGATGATTTGATAATTGTTAAGAGGAAAGATATTGAAATTATAAATCCAAAGAAATCGGGAAATTATCCTTGGATAAAGGGATGGGCCAAAAATATAAAAGAAATTATAAGAAAGAGACTTATACTCGGTAAGGAACAGACTCCAATCCCAGTAGTAGAAGAAGAAATTAAAAGAGTAAAAGAAGAAATTGAAGAGGAAATCCCTCAATTATCCACTGAAGAAAAGGAAAAATTATTAGAGCTGAATCAGAAAGTTCAAAAACTTTTGAGGTCTTCAAAAATCCGATATTGGATAAAAGACAAAAAAACTGACAAAATAAGAAAAGAACTAGGCAAAATCCTAAAACAATAAAAAAAATGAAAAATCTGCTTGTTTAAATACATTCCTATAGAGTTAATTGTAATAATTCAATTCCACTAAGTTTTGTCAGTTAAGGGAACAACATGATTTTGAAGTTAAAAATAAAAGATAAGAAGAAAAGTATTGTAGCTTGGGTTCAAAAAAGCAAAATCTTCGAAGATAATCTTCTACAAATTTTTCAATTTTTCAAAGAAAAAATTACAATATCTAAATGGAGCAGTTTTTCAAGATTTTATATTATTTCTTCTGAAAATCCTGCTATAATTTTGTCGATGTTCTCATCTATTCAAGAATTAATCCCAGACGTCTTTTTTAACTATGAAGAAACAACGGAAATTGAGGATTTGTCCTCCTTATCAAAGATTTAAGTCAGTCCACAATCGCATAACCATTGCTTATTACAATGTTTTTCCCTGTGTTTGCTTGAATAATATACCGTCCGTCTACCTTCCAACCTTCTGTGGTAATTGTTTCACCGGGATAAACTGGTAGAGAAAATCTCGCACTAAATTCTTTAAACCGATTCACATCACCGTTGCAAGCACCGTATAATATTGCTCGAGCAGCAAAACCATAAGTACATAACCCATGAAGAATAGGGTCATTAAATCTACCACTCAATTTAGCATAACTAGGATCCAAATGTAAAGGATTGAGATCTCCATTAAGCCTATACAAAGCTGCTTGATTCTCAGTCGTTTTATAAGAAATGCTAAAATCCGGTTTCACGCCTTCTGGGGGGTTCAATGGTTCGGCCTTTGGTCCAGATTCCCCACCAAATCCTCCAGCATCTAATAAAACATGTACCCACTTTGCATCAAATATATGTTCTCCTTTCTCATCAAATCCTTGTCTTAATGAATGAATAATCGCATTTTTTCCTTTATCATAAATCTGAGTTATTGTACCCTTCCTTGTTATTTTTCCTTGTGGTGGAAAGGGGCGGTAAAGCTTAATATACTGTTCACCATGAATTAATTTTGCCCAATTGACCTTTCCAAGCTTTTCAAAAGGTGCAGCACCATCCCCTGCAATTACGGCATAACTTGGGAACACCTTTAGTCCTCCCTGAGTTCTTTCATAAAGGAAGGGTAATTCATCGGTTTGAGCTCCAATCCCTAAAGCATAAAGCACCACGTCCTTCCAATTATATTCAAATATACTTTCCCTTGTTTGACCTATTGCGTTTAGATCTATTGGCATAATGTAATAGAATATGTAAATTATTTAAAAAACCTTTTTTAAAATGAAAGCTACCAGAAGCTTAAAAAATCGAATAAAATACATAATCAAGCATGATTTTTTACAGTTATTGGTTATGTTACAAACCAAAAAAACCTTTTAATAATCCTTTAGCAAATCCTTTAGCAAATCCTTTGGCAGCATCTTTTGATATGGTTGAGATTAGACTCTCTTTATGAGTTTTACCAAGCCTATAATTATTCCATTGTGATTCAATTCTCGAATAATTAGATAAATAAGAAGCTTTTAAAAACTTTTCAATTGCTACATCATCCTTTGAACGAATAACGCATTCGATGGCTTCAAGATTATTCCCCAATGCTAAATTTACAGTTCCTTTTAAACCCCACGCTAAGCTAAAATCTGGGTCAATTTCGAGAGCTTTATTGGCACAATTCATTGCTTTATCGGCAAAATTCATCGCTTTATCGTATGAAAATAAAATTATATATGCAAATCCTAAAAAACACAATGCATCCTTATAATTTGGATTAATTGCAAGCACTTTTTCTAAATATTGAATGGCGTTCTTAGAGTTGAGGATATTTGCTTCATTATAAATGAATGAATCTGAAGTAGACGGATCTTTAATTTGGCTAATAAATGTTATACCAAGATAAAAGTTTGAATGTAAATCGCTTTCATCTTTAGCAACAGCTATTTTTAAGTAATTTTCTGCATCTCTAAAATTCTTTTGAAAGAAATAGACCCTACCAAGATAAAAGCTCACTGCTTTATAATCTGGTTTTACCTCGATCACTTTTTTAAACCAAAATTCAGCTTCGACATAATCTTGTTTTGTATAATACAATATACCAAGGTAATACCACGCATCAATATATTCATTATCCAATTTAATTGCATGTTTAAATTGGTATTCAGCATCAATATATTTTTTCATTTCTAAATATGTTCGACCTAGTGCGTGAATTGCATATAAATATCTCTCATCTATTTCAAGCGCTTTTTTATACTGTATTTCAGCATCCATATAATTTTTTTGAACAAAGTATAGATTTCCAAGATTATATCGAGTATATTTATTATTCGGTTCCACTTCTAATGATTTTATGAAATATTGTTCTGCCGTATCATATTTTTTTAATGCTTGATAAGTACGAGCAAGATAATAATATGCATTTTTGTGATGTCTATCTAAATCTAACACTTTTTTATAATAGATTTCAGCATCTTCATATCTTTTTTGCTCTGTGCATGTTCGACCAAGATAATACCACGCGTCAATATTATCATTATCCAATTTAATTACTTGCTTAAATTGGTTTATAGCATCTCCGTATTTTTTCATTTCTAAGTATATTCGACCTAGAGTGTGAATTGGATATAAATAGTTCCCATCAATTTCAAGAGCTTTTTGATATTGTATTTCAGCATCTGTATAATTTTTTTGAACAAAGTACACATTTCCAAGATTATATCGAGCATATTTATAATGAGGGTCCAAACCTATTATTTTCATGAAATATTGTTCTGCCCTATCATATTTCTCAGTGTAATAAAATATCAATCCAAGATTGTTTAATGTGTCAATGTGATTTTCATCAAGATCTAACACTTTCTTAAAATTCATTTCAGCGTCATTATAATTTCTCTGGTCGAAATACTTCAACCCGCGTTTGTATAACTCTTCTACTTGGTTTTTCATTATTTACCATCTTATTTGATAGATAGTAAAGAGTTGGTAATTGTTCATCTACATTTGAAGCAACTTGCTTGAAGCGAATTTTACGATTTTGAAAATAAAAAACATTTATTATTAACTTTAAGCCAATTTTATATGAATCATAAAAAAAAAAATCAAAAAATATTATTTATTCTACAATTGCATACGCGTTACCCAAGACTACAGTGTCTTCCTTTCGAACTTGAATTATATAGCGCCCGTTATCTTTCCAGCCTTCAGTTACAACTAGTTCTCCAGGAATCACAGGACTTTTAAACCTTGCGCTGAATTCTTTAAGGCGAGAAACGTCACCATCACACAATCCATATACGATAGCACGTGTAGCAATTCCATATGTGCACAACCCGTGAAGGATCGGCTTAGGCTGACCAGCCATTCTAGCAAAATTCGGATCTATATGTAACGGATTAAAATCTCCATTTAATCTATAAAATGCTGCTTGATTAGGACTGGTCTGATACGAAATGCTGAAATCTGGTTCTACGCCTTCAGGAGGATCTAGAGGTACAGTTTTTGGGCCCGAATCTCCACCAAATCCACCTTGACCAATAACAAAAAAGCCAGCTAAAGCATCAAATATTTGCTCCCCTTCTGTTGAGTATCCGGATACTTTTGTTTTTATAAGAGCAGCTTTACCTTTATCAAATATATTTTCTATAACGCCCTTTGTATTGATTGTTCCACTAGGTTGAAAGGGTTTATAAAGATGGATCATTTGCTCCCCATGTAATAATCTAACAAAATCAGTTCCCGGTGGGAAAAGTAATCCGCTACCCGCTACAATCGTTGCAAAACTCGGAAATACTTTCATACCGCCTTTAACACGTTCATAAACAAACTCTAAATCTTCTGCTTGTGCTCCAATTCCTAGATTATACAAAGCACTCGATTTCCAATCATATGTGAATGTCCCTTCTCTTGTATTTCCTATTGAATCTATATCTATTTTTGACATAATAACCAACTCATTTTTTTTAGTAAGATATGGTTAAAATTGTTTTAATTGTTTATTATTTTTATTAGATTGAAAGATGTTAGATGGGAGAGGAGGGAATTGAACCCTCGACCCCTTGGTCCCAAACCAAGAATCATGCTATAGAGCGAAGCCCTATTGTATCATACCAAGCTAGACCACCCTCCCTTCACTAAACGGGCTCGTAATTTTGAAGATTTTTACAAATGCTGCACTAAATTGACAGATAATTTAAAAACGAAATAATTTATCTTGTTTAAAAGCTGGTATAGATAAGAAAAATTAAATATCTAAAAAAGTTTTACCGTTATTGATCGGGTAATGATAAGATTTTTAACTAGAAAAAGTAAAATACATTTTTTACATGAATAACACCTCATCTTCGATGAAATTACTATGGTGAGAATTATATACCTGCTAAAAGTTGGAGATTTGAAACATACTGTATTGTCTACCTTAAAACGCCAACTTGAGCGAAAATTAAGAAGCTTTAATATAAAAGTTAGAGTTCTAGATATGCAAATGGATTTAACTGAATCTGAATTCAATAAATCCAGGAAAAAATTCAGTGCGTCAAAAATATTAAAGTTAATAAGAAAAAGGTTCCCAACTGAGAAATATTTCAGGATTTTAGGAGTTCTTGATAAAGACATTTATACACGAAATTTTAATTTTGTGTTTGGCTTAGCTAGTATGCAATCTGGGGCAGCTGTTATTTCAATTACACGCCTTAGTGAGAAGTTCTATAAGAATACTGGTTTATTATACAGAAGGCATGAAACCGAAAAAGATCTAGAAGAGAGAATATTAAAAGAAGCTATTCATGAACTCGGCCATACATTTGGTCTGCAACATTGCAATAATTTATGCGTAATGCGTTTCTCTAATAACTTAAGAGAGGTTGATGAAAAATTACCAAAATTTTGTAATTCTTGCTTAATTTCGTTAAGAAAAGTGTTAAATAATTCAAATACCTAGTTTTAATACCTAGATTTAAATTTTAGATATAGCTCTTCACCTAATTTTAGAAGTTTTTTATAGTTTTTCACCATTTTCACTAAATCAATTGGTATATTACTGTATCCAAAATATGCTCCCGTTAAACTTCCACCTATTGCCCCGATTGTGTCACTATCCCCTCCTGAGATAGGAAATTCCAAAATACAATCCTGAAATGAAGAAAGCTTTTTCAGAAAGATAAAGATCGAACAAATCACTGTACTTATCGTATATGGATGCACAAATGCTTGACCTAAATATTCCTCAATAAAATATGGAGATTTTACACCCGCCTGAGAATATTTAATCAATCCTGATTCAATAGGTAAATCTAAATTTGACTTTAGTTTTTCTAAGATTTCAATGAATTCTTCCCAGATTTCTTCTCGGGAATTGGTAATTGGAGAAATTATAGCATCGAAAAAATTATCAATCGAAAAACCAGATTTCGGATCCTTATCGATTAAAAAAGCAATTGCACTTGCGATGACAATTGCACCCGCAGAAGCTGCGGGGTGGGAATGAGTAATAATGCTAGATTTTATTGCATATTCTTTTAATTGTTTTGGATTTTTACTATAAAACAACCCAATTGGGGCAACACGCATTGCTGTTCCATTTCCGCCAGAATTTGAACTCGCTTGCTCCCATGGAATCCCGTATCTTAATTTTTGAATAGAAGATATACATCCATAACCAGGACCGATAGGGGGATCCTCTAACCACAGAATATACTCTCTTATGAAATTATCTAAATTAAATCCATTTCCCTGAATCAAAGCTCTTGCGGTATGGATGGTTAATTGCGTATCATCTGTATACGTGGTAAATATTTTTTTGTTGGTGTCAATAAATTCTTTAAAATCTTCAAAATAGGTATGAATCTTTCTTCGCAACATCCCTTCAAAAGGGTGTCCTAATGTATCTCCAATGGCTACTCCAAGCATGCAACCTTGAAACTTATCTAATAAATCAGTTTTCATTGTAAATCAAATCTAACTATAAACTATAAATTAGTCCCCTTTAAATCTTTTAACTTTTTGGTATATCTATACATCATTCTGACCCTAACCAGAATTTTTTCTTTTAATATTCAAATCATTTTCATAATCAAATTGTCAATTTAAAAGGACTTCCGATGGTTATTAAAAAGCCTTATATAGGAACTTTACTAATTATTGTTTTAATCTAGAGAATTATCAGAAATAAGTTATTTACATGACCAAATTAGATAAATTAAAACATACCATCACAGCAATGATCACACCCTTTAATGAGGATCTTAATTTGGATGAAGAAAAATATCGAGAGTTCATAAGATTTCAAATAGATAATGACTGTCAAATCTTAACCATGGGTACAACGGGTGAAAGTGCTACTATGTCTCATGAAGAACACCATCAAGCTATGGACATTGCTGTAGATGAGGCAAAAAAAAGTGGGAAAGATCCGTTTGTACTAGCAGGAACTGGAAGCAACTCAACAAAGGAAGCGATATCTTTATCTCAATATGCTGAAAAAGTTGAAACTGACGGAGTATTAATAGTTGTACCATACTACAATAAACCTGTTCAACATTCTTTAATTGATCATTTCTCTGCAATCGCAGACTCCATATCTTTACCAATAATTTTATATAACGTTCCGAGTCGAACAGGAAGAAATCTTGAACCAGAAACTATTTCAAAACTTGCATACATGAAAGATAATATTGTTGGGATTAAATGTGCAAGCGGGGATATAGATCAGATAACTAAAATCATTAAAACTACCCCAGATGATTTTGTTGTTTTAAGTGGGGATGACAGTATGACTTATCATATCATGGCACTTGGCGGAAAGGGAGTAATAAGCGTTGCCTCAAACATTATTCCTTCGAAACTTGTGGAATTTACTAACCTTATGTTAAATAACGAATGGAACAAAGCTAGAGAGATGCAATTACAGTTATACGATCTATTTAAAATTTTGTTCATTGAAACGAACCCTGGACCCGTTAAGTATGCTGCGAAAGTTATGGGATTAATGGATAACAGAATGAGGTTACCTATGACGCCACCGTTAGAAGAAAATCAAAAACGAATAGAAGTAGTTCTAAAAGAATTAGATCTTATATAATTTTCAAGGGGGTTATATGACATGATTAATTTACTTATCCTCGGGCCCACAGGATCGATGGGAAAGCTAATTAGTAAACTAGCATTAGAAGATGAGGATATTAGGGTTGTCGCTGCTTGCGATGTAATTAATATTGGCGAAAATCTCGCAAATATCGTTGCTACGAGTGATCCAAATAATATTAAAATAACAGATGTAAATAATCTACTGGATATTATCCACGAGACTAAACCTAACGTTGCAGTAGATTTCACGGTCGCTGCTGCTACAGAAAAGAATTGCATGATATGTGCAGAAAATGGGATTAGATGCGTTATTGGAACAACTGCTCTTTCTGAGGAATTTCTTAAAAAATTTGAAATTGAAATAAAAAAAAATCACAATCCTGCTTTAATTTCTCCTAATATGGCAACCGGAGTTAATGTGTTGTTTAAGATGGCATCGGTACTAACATCTTATTTATCAGATTGGGATATCGAAGTAATTGAAACGCATCATCATAGGAAATTAGATGCACCAAGCGGAACTGCCTTAAAATTGGGACAGATTATAAGTGAGACGCTAGGAGTTGAGTTTGAAAAAGTAGCAAAATTTGGTAGACAACGTGGACCTAACAAACGTCTTGTAGGTGCAAAAAAAGAGATTGGGTTTCATTCTATTAGAGGGGGTGATATCGTAGGAGATCACGTTATTTTATATGCCGGATCAGGGGAGAGAATTGAGCTTAAACATCAAGCCCATAGTAGAGAATGTTTCGCGGAAGGTTCGATTGTCGCCATTAAATTTATTGTGGGGGCAAAAGAAGACAAAATCTATACAACACGAGAAGTGCTTGGGTTATAGAAAATCGAAGAACTCAATTGGGTTGTAGTATTAACTCTATTATTTAATTTTTAGTTCAAGATGAAACAAATTTGATGTTATTATTTCAGTTTCTGTAGAAAAATCTAGATTAAAATATTCCGATAAGAGGTGTAAATAAAAATAGTGGAAGAATTTTGAAAATGTTTCATCTAAATCATGTAATCCTCTAAAAGTAAATGTATTATCTTGAATCTGAATGTCAATAGTATTAAACCATTTTAAACCGTTTTTTCCAAAAAAATCAATTGAAAAATTACTATAGACTTCTATATTTACTTCATTTAAGGGTTTTGCTATTAAAAACGCCATTATATCCGAAAATTGATTAACAGAATCTTTAGCTATCATATTTAAATTTTCCTCATCTAATCTAGATAATACTTGAATGAAAATCATTTTAGATATCATAATCATTTGGTTAGTTTGATTAAATATCTCTAAATTAAGCCATTGTTCAATGGCATCTTTGGCGATCAGACCACGAGTTTTATTCTGTTGCTTTGCGATTAAATCTAATCTATTAATAGTTTCTTCTGAAAGTCGAAAACCAAGGAAATTACTTTTTGTTTTTGCCTTTTTTTTTGCCATTTTACAAACCTTTAAACTAATAAACTATATATAAACATGTTTTTATATGTATTTAAAGTTATCGGTGATGGGGATTGTTTTCAAATGAAAACATTTAAATATTATGTTAATTTCACCCAAAATTAATAATATTGTTGAAAAAATTGGAGTGATAAAAATGAAAACAAAAGAAAAATCCGTAAAAAAGAAGAAGTATGACTATGAAAATGATGATTATATTGATGAAAATCATGGAAATTACGAAGATGAAGATACTGATGATGAAGATAATTGGAATTATGAGGATGAAGATGAAATTGATGATTATAATGAAATTTACAGCTAAATATTTTCTTTTGTTATAAAATTCAGATCAAGAAATATTAAACAATAATATTTTAAATTTAAAAAATAAAAAGGTGGTAATTTATGGAAGAGATAAAAAAGGTGGAAAGATTAGCGTTAGAAAATTCGAAAATAGCTAGAGATGAAAAGTCAAGGGCAGAAGAGACAAAAAAACTAACAAAACAAGAAGTAAAAAGAGCAAAAGCACGAGAAACATTAGTAAAGCATGAAATTGAATTATCAAAAATTCGAGAAAAATTAGCTGAAGAAAGCAAGAAATTAGTGGAGAAGAAAGAAAAGGTAAAAGATATTTTAAAATTTTCAGAATCTAGCTTAAAAGCTGAGTTAGATCAAGCCAGTTACAATGAAAAAGTAGCAGAGATTCAGAAAGATGTTGCTGAAATTCAAAGAAGGATTGCTCATGCAGAAACTGAAATTATTGAAGTTAATCTTAAGCTAACCAATAAAAAAATCGAAGAAGCTAAAGGAAGAGCTAATTTAGCAAAGAAGCAATTTGCATACGTTAAACTACTGAGAACTAGTGCTTCTGACGAAAAAGTAACAAAGGCTCAAGAATCATATCTTAAATTGCAGAAAGATTTAACTAAATTTGAAACCAGTGCAATGGAAATAAATAAAGAATTGGTTTCGAAACAGGATAAATTAGCTAATCTGAAAAAGGAACTCTCTGAAAAACTGGCTGAAAGAGAAAAAATCAGACCTATTCAATCAAGTTCCTCATAACTTATAAATTAATTAACATTTTTTTTTGATGTTTTAAATAAGATAGTTTTTCCAAGGGATATGAATTTTTTAACTGATATATTAAATAGGCGTTATAATGGGCTCAAATTCATCAAATTTTTTGATTATATTTTCTGTGGGGCTTTTATTAATCTCATTGATTCTATTGGCAATGGTTAGTTTTGAACAGATTAAAAAAAAATTTAACGATTTTATTGTTATCGGAATAATTTCAATTCCAATTATTTTTCTAATACCTGTAATTTTAGGTTTAATTCTTGATTTATAGAAAATTGTTCAAAGAGAACAATTAAGACCTCTGAGTGCTAAATTTCCTACAAATATTTAGAATTAAATAACTTAAACTTTTTTATCTTTTTCAATAAAATCTTTTAATTGGTGAATTATTTCTTCATTTTGAGTAATTTCCTTTTTGATTTTAACACATTCCTCTTCAATTAGTGTTAAATCTTTTTCAATAGTTTTAAATTCTTCTTGCTGTTCATTTTTATCTACTAATCCTAATTTTTCTTGTAAATCTTGCATAGAATTTTCTTTATCATTTAAAAGAATATGTAGATGTTTTTGTTCTTCTTCTTTTACTAGTATTTCTTGAAGGATAATTTCTTTTTCATTCATATCTATTAATTCTTCTATTCTAGTAATATATCTTTTGATAGAACTAAGTTTTAAATCTCTCTCTTCTTCTTTCTTAAAGAATAAAGCAATATTGCTATCTTCTCCTAGTTTCAAGATTATCACAGACATTTCATCTGTTTCAAATATTAATTTTTTGTAGTCTTCTAGCTTAAAATTACAAATTTCATATACAAATTTAATACGATTTAAAAACTCTGCTAAATTTTCCCCTAATTTTGGCACATTAATATCCTGTTCAAAAGTAGTCTGAAATACAATACCATTATTATAAAACATAGCAATGTGTAATACTTCAGGAAGAGCTGCTTTAATTCGGGAAATATTTTTAAAAACTATAAATCGTTCACCTGATTATTAATTCTCTAAATTTGGTTGAAATTTTTTCAAATTGAGCTTTAATTTTATCTGATCCAAATTTAATCAGTAAATAAATAACGATGATTATGAAACTAATTGTTCCTAAAATAATTAATCCAGTTTCAGTATAAAACAATATTGTATAGTATATCGAAATTATTAATAATTGATAATTAGTTACAACAAAACCCAATTTAAAAAACGATTTAAAGCTAATAGACCTTTTGTTTTGTTCAGCAATATTCACAACTAATATGTTATCACCCAAAGGTGTTAAATTATCACCCCAATTCGAACCAAAAGCGAGACTGTAAAAAATTTTATTTCTATTAACTAGTGAAACACTTTGACTCATAATATCTGCAACAGGAATTAGTACTTTTGTAATTGGAATGTTATCAATACAACTGCTAAAATATGCAGAAATCCAGAGAAGAAGAATTAGTTGTAAGTAGAAATTTCCTCCTCCAAGGTTTAAAATTGAACTACCAATTGCATCAGTTACTCCTGTAACTTCTAATCCACCAACAATAATAAAAATACCAAGTAAATAGAATATTAATTCATAATCAATTTTTGAAAGTATCTCTTTGGGGTCTAATCTTGTTATGATAATTAACAATAACGCCATACTCAATGCGATTATACTAGGGGAAACTATAAAAGATGGAACTATAACAAGTAGTATGAAGAGAACAATTAAGGAAATTAAAGATTGGTATAATAACCTTTTATTTTGGACAACATTCCATACATTAAATTCTTTTAGCACTTTAATTCCTTCTTCAGATACCTTTAACTCCCTTTTATATAGTAAAATGAACAGTCCTAATGTGAAAAAAAAAACAATTATCGATATTAAACCTACGTTTAAGAAAAACTCCAAAAATCCAATATTAGCAGAAGTAATTATTAATATATTTGGAATAGACGATATTGAAAAAACAGTTCCACCAATATTTACTAATACTGCTTGAGTTAGAATATAGGGTGCTGGATTTATATTTAAAATCCTTGAAACCGTAATTGTAAGAGGAATAATGATAATAACAGTTAAAATATTATTTAATATTGCAGATATAAAAACAGTCACAGTGCAAAATGTAATCATCAACAAGATAGGTCTTCCTCCCGATAATTTAATTAATTTAACGGCAATAAATTGGAATGTACCTGCCTCATGGGCAATTTGAACGATCATCATCATTCCAATAATCATAATTAAAGAATGTAAGTTTACAAATCCCTCACTAGCCGTACCAAATAATAAATTAACAATTATCGAAAAATCTTGACCTTCGATAAATGTAAGTACTAGATATGTAATCACAGCCCCTAATAATGAAGAAATCGCTCTATTTAATTTATTTGTTATAATTAAGATAATTACTCCTAAAAAACAACCTAAAATGATGACAATACTAAGAATCATAATTTTCTAAATAATCTAAAAAGTCATAAATAATTTCTGAAAACATTTTATTATACTTTTTTTTCCTCCTCCGCAAATACCACTGAGTCCTTTGGGGCAAAGGAAATTTACCGCCCTCAACAGATTGAACATGCTCAACTGAAATAAATGTATTAGGACTAATATTTCTAATAATTTCAAATACCTTTAGTTGATTCTTACGTTTTATGCTTAGAGAATTTAATTTTTCGCAATGAGCTTCTTAATTCCTCAACAGAATAGCCTTTTTCTCTTAAAACAGTAAAAACATTCCCAAAATTTAGTCCCTTTATAATATCATTATAGTTTTCCCTAGACATTTCAACGTTTATTTTGGAAGGCAATGTTTTATCTGTATATAATATCTCATTTATTTCATTAAATCGAGGTAAAAGGAATTTTTCAATTCGTTCACTAAATTTTGGAGATACTAATGGGGCTACCGATTGTAGATCTATACTTTCTGCTAATGCAAAAATCTGGTTTCTATCTAAACTTACAATTCCATACTCCTTCCCCTTTTTTTTAAATTCATCTTTTATAAAAATGATACCATCTTTGACTATATTATATACATAATCCTTAAAATCCATTTTCTCACCTCTTTTTTAAAATAATAATAATAATGTTAATTTAGTTCATACAACTTTATTATTTTAATAAGATCAATCGGACCATTAATATTGATCAAACTCACTAAATTCTTATCTAACGGTCGAAAAGAATTTTCTACTGAAATATAACGAATATTCCAATTTGAATCAATAAAATTGAGGAAACCATAGTTTTCTTTAATTAAAATTTCTTTCGCTCTTCGATATCCTTTATCGACAGGATAAATAGCAAACAAATATTCTAAATAGCCGTTATTCCATCTTGGAATACAACATTCAAACTCTTGAGATTCATTAATCATCAATTTTATAATTTTAGGTTTAATCAAAGGCATATCACATGATAATAAAAAAGCTTTTTTAAAACCTAGTTCCATAAGTTCTTTAAAACCGGAATATATTCCTAACATTGGTTTATAAATTTTAGGATATGAAAAAATAGCTCTATCGTCAACAAGAAAATTAATTCCTCTCGGGAAATCAATCTGTTTTTGATAATTAAAGATTTGTTCTTCAGAATGAGCAACTAAAAAGATACTTTGATCAAATTTAGATAAAATCTCCAATTGATGTAAAATCAATGGTTTTCCGTATAATTCAATAATTGGTTTTTCTATACCAAATCGAGTACTTTTCCCTCCCATCAATATTAGAATTGCTAAAAATTTCGAATTCTCCATTTTTAAAAAATCAAATCTGTATATAATATTTATTTTAAAAATCTAAAAAAATTTCAGTATAATGTATGAGCTAGGATATTTTTGAGCGAAATTTGAAACGAATTTTCGATCTCTTCTTAATTGTTCCTAAAAATCATCCCAGTCTTCATCCTCATAATCATCGTCATCATAATCTTCATCATCGTCCCACTCATCATCTTCCTCAGAACTTTTCTTCTGATTCATATAGTTCGAGTTCACTTTTCTTACCTCTTTTTTTATAGTTTATAATAGATTGAATTTTGATATAATATCAATTACGAAGAAAGAAATTTATAATATTTAAATGTTTCTCATTGTAATAACAACTATTGAAGTAAAAAACACCAATTTTTAATAAGTAAAAATTAAAACAGAGAATTAATACCTTTAGCTTTTTGATGATCTTATTGATTATTAAAATTGAGATAATATACGTTTTTTATATTTCAAATTCCGCATAATTCTCAAATGTTGATAAATATTCTACAAAGATAACGGAATATCTAATATTTCTGAAAATATCAATTATTTTTAAGATATTAAGAAAGATTTAATTTTCATGATGTCTATAGGCGTTATATTTAATCAATTTTATCCTATTCATATATATTGTTTCTCAACCCTCAAAACCAATTGGAGAATAAACACTGAATATTTAATTAAGTTTATTTTTATATCATAAGACTTAATATAGGCGTCATATTCAGGGTTTATTTATCTCTTTCAATAGAACATGAGGTATGCCTTTTTTAGGATTCACTAGATTAATGAAAGTAATTTTGGAAATATTTATATATAAGTTAATTTTTATTTAACTTCAAATAAACTATTTAATAATTATTCAAAATAGTCAAATCTATAGAGCATGAACATGAAACGTATTCAAGAAATAAATGATATAGACAAATATCTAAATAAATTAAAAAGGAGGGATTAAAAAAATGCAAGAAGGTAGAAAACTTAAAGGTTGGGCTAAAGAATCATCTGATATTAGAGCGGACGGACAAAATATTAGAAAAGAAATTGAAATTCTAAAAACAAATTTCCAAACGTTACAAATTGAGGTTGACAGAATTCTAAAAAAATTAGATATGAAATCTTATAATGAAGAACTTAGAGAAAGAATGACAAAAGCTGAACACAGGACTACTCTGCAATGAGGACCCAGATAGAGAACAAATTTAGTAAAAACAAAGCTCTAGCAAGTAGAGGGAAAAACTCTTCGATTTGTTTAGGACCAGTCATTAATTTAGAAGAATATGTAAAGAATGATTGGTGGAAAAGAATTTTCAATTCCTTTTATTTGAAAACAGATGGAGATGTGGTAGAAGATCACAATATTACTAATGGTGAAGTGGATTTTTTTTCAGAAATTATGAACTTTAAGCCAGATCATTATATTCTAGACCTTTGTTGTGGTCAAGGGAGACATTCTATTGAATTAAGTAAAAGAGGTTTTGAAAATATTTATGGTTTAGATAAATCACGATACTTAATTCAACAAGCTAGATTGAATGCTAAAAGGAATGGTGTGTTATGTAGATTTAGAGAAGGAGATGCAAGGAGATTACCTTATAATGGAGATTTTTTTGATGGGGTAATGGTTTTAGGGAATAGTTTTGGATATTTTGAGTCTATTAATGACGACATACAAGTCCTTAAAGAAATTTACCGAGTTTTAAAACCTTGGGGAAAAATTTTAATTGATATTACCGATGGCAATTATGTAAAATATAATTTTCAGCCACGATCATGGGAATGGATTGATAAAAATCTTTTTGTTTGTCGCGAGAGAACATTATCATTTGATGCCCAAAGGTTAATATCGCGTGAGGTTATAACTCATGTAAATAAAGGAGTATTAGTAGATCAATTCTATGCTGAAAGATTATATTCAAATGAAAAAATTTCTGGAATTTTGAAAAAAGTTGGGTTTAGCGATATAACATTCCATGGCACTATAACTCCTGAATCTCAAAGACATCAAGATTTAGGTATGATGGAACAAAGAATTATCGTTAGTGCCACTGTTAAAAAAGAATGGTCAGAAATTAGAACAAAACCGAAAGCGGTAGGAAAAAAAGTAGTAGTCATATTTGGAGACCCAAATAAACCCGATTTGCTCAAACCTTCAAGTAAGTTCGATGATGATGATTATTATACAATTGATCAATTAAAAACGGCTCTAAATCAATTTAGGGGTTATTCTTTCTCATATTTGGATAATCACGACACTTTAATTAAAGATTTACTGGATTTAAAAGGTAAATTTGATTACGTTTTAAATTTATGCGATGAAGGTTATTTTAATGATGCTCGAAAGGAATTGCATATACCCGCCTTATTAGAAATGCTTAGAATTCCATATACAGGATCTGGACCACAATGTCTTGCCTTCTGTTATGATAAATCATTAGTAAGAGGTATAGCTAAAGAATTACAGATACCTATTCCTGAAGCTATTTATATAAAACCTGGAGATAGGATAATTGATCTACCGCTATATTTCCCTGCGATTGTGAAACCCAATTTCGGTGATTCGAGTTTTGGTATTACTCAGAAATCGGTTGTATACAATGGCGAAGAATTGTTGAATGCCATTACTGATATTCGCAATCAGTTTGGATATGATAAACCTATTTTAATTGAGCAGTTTCTTACAGGTAAAGATTTGTCTATGGGAATAATTGGAAATGTAAATGATAATTATACTATTTTACCTATAATAGAGGAGGATTATTCTCATCTACCACCGGAATTACCAAAATTATGTGGATATGAAGCAAAATGGTTACCAGATTCACCTTATTGGGAGAATCTGAAATCCATCCCAGCAAATCTCGACCCTGATGTAGTTGATATTATAGAAAATTGTTCACTCAGATTATATGAACGATTGGAATGTCAGGATTATGCCCGATTTGATTGGCGTTTAGATGCAAAGGGAAACCCAAAACTTTTGGAGGTAAACCCAAATCCTGGTTGGTGCTGGGATGGACATCTAGCGAAAATGTGTAAGTATGCTGATATTTCATATAGGGATATGTTAAAAAAAATCTTAGAGGGAGCAGAAAAGCGTTTTGGGTTAATATAATCTAAAATAACATTTTTTACTTTCAATGAAAAATGGGAACAACAGAATTTGATAATAATTTTAAAATGCCGGAGAATAAAGAAGATATCAGTTCATATATTCAATATCTTGAAAAGAAAATTAAAGATCTAGATAATGAAAACAATTTATTAAAATCTGAATTGTATAAGTTAGAACATAACATTCAAAGTCTAAAAGCAGAAATTAAACGTTATGGGGAATTGCCTTTAATTAAAGGGGATATAATTGACGTTCTAGACGAACATAATGAACGTGCTATTGTAAACTGTCCCCCCAGCTCCAGTTATATCGTAAGAGTTAGTGGTAATCTCCAAAAATTCAATCTTACTCCAGGTTTATGTGTAGCATTAAACCAAAGAAATTATACAATAATGGAAATTTTACCTTCTGAAATTGATCCCTTCATAAAAGGAATGGAAGTAATAGATACTCCGATAAATGTTTCTTATGATGATATTGGAGGTTTAGATGAGCAAATTCAAGAAGTTAGAGAAGTAATAGAATTACCCCTTACACGGCCTAAATTATTTGAAAAAATTGGGATTGAACCTCCCAAAGGAGTACTATTTTATGGTTATCCCGGAACGGGTAAAACTTTGTTAGCTAAGGCTGTTGCAAATGGTACCAATGCTACGTTTATAAAAGTAGTAGGGACCGAGTTAGTTCAAAAATTTATTGGTGAGGGAGCTCAATTTGTAAGAGAAATCTTCAAATTAGCAAGGGAAAAAGCCCCAACTATATTATTTATAGATGAATTAGATGCAATAGGTGCTATACGAATGGAAGATGCTACATCAGGAGATCGAGAAGTAAATAGAACATTAATGCAATTATTAAGCGAATTAGATGGATTTGACAACCGAGGTAACATAAAATTTATTGGCGCAACGAATAGAGCAGACATTTTAGATCCAGCATTATTAAGAGCAGGTCGATTTGATAGATTAATTGAATTTCCTTTACCGAATGAAAAAGCAAGAGAATCAATATTTAAAATTTATATGAAAAGGTTGCACATTAACGATGAGATAAATTTGAAAACACTGATAGAATTCACCAAGAATGCTACGGGCTCTGATATTAAGGGTATATGTACAGAGGCAGGTATGAACGCCATAAGGAAAAATTCTGAAATTATTACAAATGAAGATTTTTTAAAGGCGATAGAAAAAATAATGAGGGTCAAGAAGGAAGAATTTACAGCAATTGAATTCTATACTTAGTTATTATGAAAGAAAGAAATCTAAAATAAACCTTCTACTTCTAAAATAAAAATTCCGTAGATCTTCTTTCGCGATCGCTAATCTCCTATCTAGTAATTTATCTAAAGTACGTAATTCAGATAATTGGTAATTTGTAATTTCAATTGCCAGTAAAATTACAAGAGTTGACCCGTTTTAATTTTTTCTTAACCTATTCCTAACCTTTGCATTAACCCCGTAATTAAAATGGGAAATGCGATGGTTGCATCACACCAAACACTTACGGATTTTGACTCAAGTGAGTACTTACCCCAAGATTTAGATTCTGATATTGTACAACCCGAAAGGCCCCCATCATATTCAGTAGCAGTATGAATTCTCACAGAATAGTCATACCCTACAACCTCTAATTTTTCCAATTGATCCAATAATGGGAAGATTTGTTGGGCCCAATTTCTTGGAACACCTCCCCCGATAATCAATGTTCCCGTTTTTTTCGCCCTTTTAATTATCTCTCCAAAACTTTCAATCTCCTTTAATATATCGAATTGAAAATCAAAACCTTCTTTTTTAGTATATACATACAGGTCTAAAGCAAATTCTGAATCAGAAAAAGCAGGAATGAATATGGGTATCTCATTATTCGCAGCAATAGAAAGGATACATCTATAATCTAAAATCTTTCCTAATTCTGCTAATAATTTTGATGGAGTGATAACTACTTTTTTCTGAGGGAACAGTTCTCTTATTTTTCCTAATAATTCCTTTTCAGTCTTAATATAATTGTCTTCTGGGATAAATACATCATAAATTCTATTGATTCGAAATTTGAATAAATCGTTATCATTTACTTCAGAACTCCCAATATAATGACCAATGTCAGTAACACTATCAACTAAATCATGGATAATATTTGCTCCAGTCGTAACTATGACATCAATTAACTTGTGTTCCATTAAAACACAGATTAGTTCTCCCATTCCGGCAGGAACCATAGCCCCACTTAAAGTTAATACAGTTAAACATTCGTTATCTATTACCATTTTCTCGAGTATATCTAATGCAATACCCAAATTCCTACCTTGAAATCCACAATATTTTAACGCGGATAATAAATCATCTACGTTTTTCACTACCATTGGGTCGAACGGTTGAATTTTTTGAGATAAATATTCTTTTTTCTGCGAGTTATCTGTCATAATTAAATAAGGCTGTTTTTGTTATTAAATAAGTAATGCATATTTAAATCCTTTTTCTATAATCTCATTTTTACGTAAAACATTTATGAAATCTTGAAAAATGAATTATGATTTGCTTAGATTAATGATTACAATTATTAAGAAGCAATTCTTGTAATTTAGCATTAAATAATCTACTGAAAAAGGGTATATAAAGATTTACTTAACGTTTAAATACAAAGAGAGCTTAATGATTATTTTAATAATCATTAATTTTAATAATTTTTATGTTTTTAAATAAATTTAAAAAGTTATGATTCTTTCTAATATCTTAGATAATTGTAGCTATGTAAAAAGAGTCTAGTCAAAATGTCGTTCGTCCCTAAAGCTGTATTTTTTGTTACAGGCAAAGGATATTACAAGACGAAACTAGGTTCATTCGAACAAGCCTTACGTAATGCAGATATAGCCATATATAATATTGTTAAAGTAAGTTCAATTTTACCTCCCTTCTGTATAGAAATTCCGAAAGAAGATGGTCTTGCGCAATTGAGACCAGGACAAGTTGTCTACACAGTATTAAGTCGAGTAAGTAGTAATGAATATAATCGTCTTATTACAGCATCTATTGGTGTAGCAAAACCGGCAGATACACGGACTTATGGTTATTTAAGTGAGCATCATGATTTTGGTGTTAAATCAGAAAACGCTGGTGAGTTTGCCGAGGACTTAGCAGCAGACATGCTTGCTACAACTCTCGGAGTTGCATTTGATCCTGAAGCAAATTATGATGAAAAAAAGGAGATTTTCAAAATGGATGGGAAAATCGTTGAAACTAAAAATTATACAGAATCGGGAATTGTGAAAGAGGAAGGAGAATGGCTAACTGTGTTAGCAGCTGCGGTATTTATTGTATAAACTGATCTTTTTTTAGGTTTCTTTTACCAACAATGTAATTTTGAGTATTTTCGATATTTTTCTAACCAGGGACAAAATTTATACGTGGAATAATCCTCAGTTATTTCTTCTCCGGGTTGTATATCTCTATCAGCAATTGCACAGAAACCCGGTTCCCCTTTAGACGTTCCAGAGTTGGCATTTGGAGAATGATTGATGTATCTTGAATCGTCCAAACAGAACACTAAGGTATCGGTATCTTTTTCATAGTACGAATATGTAAGTACACAGTTTAAATATTCCTCTATTAACGGCGATTTATATGAGTTTTGAAGTGTTAGAAACTGTTCTTTGGTCATAATTAATACATCTTGCGGTCGAGCATGCCAAAAAACCGTATTCTTAGGGATTAATTTTTTGGCAAATAAACCCATTCCATGAATAGAACTTGGTCGAACTTCAGCATATTCCTCAATTGGGTTGATTGGAGAGTGATTATATGGTATTTTGTTCTTTTTCTTTAATTGCATATCCATCCTCGCGTTCTATGAGTGTTGGATGAGATAAAATTATATTAGATATCAGTGCAGATCAGTGTTATCATTAATCACCTTTGATTTAGATCAAAGTATCGATTTCATAACGCCAACACTTCATCGAGATTAATAAGGGGTATCCAAGCCCTATAAATCCCACTTGATATAATTTTATCTCATTATATTATTGTAAACAAAAAATTATAATTTTTGCTAATAAAATAAAACCTATTTTAAGTGCTCAGGAAGAATCTGGTTTCTGAATAAGTCTTCATAAGTTTCTTCTTCCCTAATTTTGAAGGTTTTACCATTGTTTATTAGAATCTCAGCTGGGCGGGGTCTTGAATTATATAAACTACTCATAACAAATCCATAAGCACCAGTATCTAAAATTGCTAGATATTCTTCCTCTTTCAATTCCGATAATAATCTCTCTTTACCGATTACATCTCCAGATTCACAGATTGGGCCCACAACGTCATATTTGTTCATCTTTCTTTCTTTATTCTCCAAACATGGAATTATATGATGATAGGATCCATACATGATAGGTCTTATTAACGTATTGAATCCCACATTAATACCTGCAAACTTTTTATAGCCATTATCTTTTACAGTGTTAATTTGTGCTAAGATAATGCTTGACTCGGCTAAAAGATATCGGCCTGGTTCAATTATAAATCTAGGTTCACCAAAATCTTCACGTTCCGCTAAGCTTTTAAATTTTTCTACAACGATACCATTGTAAATACCTAAATCCAATGGTTCTTCCTCTGGACGATAAGGAATTCCTAGTCCCCCCCCAAAATCTATGAATTCCAACTTTATATTAACAGCGTCGGTCAAATGAGTAATAATTGTAAGATATTTTTCTACCGCTTTTTCGTAATCATAAGCGTTGAGAATTCCGGAACCGATATGGATATGGGTTCCAAAGCTTTTAAACCCTAATTCTTTTGCCATAGAGTATGCTTCTATGACTTGGTTTTCCAGGATACCAAACTTTATCATTTTTCCTGCTGTTATGGTATGAGAATGATGCCCTGCTCCGAATTCTGGATTAATCCTAAAAGATAATCTGTTTTTTTCTAAACCAACCTCCTCATAGATTTTGTTTAACCGTTTTAATTGACTTATACTATCTAAATTAATGTGAACATTGTTTTCGACGGCAAATATAAAATCCTCATTAGTGAACATGTTACCTGTGAAAAATATTCTCTCTGGGGGAATACCGACTTTAAGGCATTGATGTATTTCTCCAGTAGATGTGCAGTCAAAAGAAGCTCCCTCCGAATACAATATTTTTAAAACCGATAAGCTTGAATTAGCCTTCACTGCATAAAAAATACTATTTTTCTCATAAACAGAATCCAAATTTTTCTTTAAATCTCGATATTTTTTTCTAATACTCTCTTCATTAATCACATATATCGGAGTACCATATTCATTAGCTATATCAATAGAGTTTAAATCTCCGAAATGTAAAATTCCGTTTTTATATTCCAAATCTTTATTTTTTAACCATTCAGCATATTCCATACGAAAAACCCATTAATTTATATTTCAATTTTTTCAATTATCCCATTAAAAATCTTGTTGACGGGACCCTCCATAAGAACAATCTTACCTGTATATTCTATTTTAAGGTCTCCTCCATCGTTATGTACCGTGATTGGAGTATTCTTTTTGAATATTCCTAGAATAGAACCAGCAACTACGGTTGCACATGCTCCTGTGCCACAGGATTTTGTTATGCCTACACCCCTTTCAAATACACGCATATTACACTCCATATCGGAAATAACCTTTACAAATTCTGCATTTGTCTTATTTGGAAAACGTACATGAGATTCTATTAAAGCACCATACTTGTTTAAATCATCATCATTTAATTGTTCCTCAACAAAGATTATAGCATGAGGGTTCCCCATAGACACAGCTGTAAATTTAAAGATTTTATCTAAAATGGGAATCGGTTCATTTACACATTTATTTGAAATGCCTTCAGAAATAACTGGAATTTCTTCGCATTTTAAAATAGGGGGTCCCATATCAATTTGCACACTCTCCACTCTCTCATCTTTTAGAGTTAAATTAGCACCAATAACACCTTTGAGTGTCTCAATGCTAATCTCTTCCTTCTTAACAATCTCATGTTCATAAATATACTTGGAAAAGCATCGAATACCATTGCCGCACATTTCCGCTTCAGAACCATCATTATTGAATATTCGCAT
>JBHLOF010000084.1:0-19575 GCA_048940805.1 Promethearchaeota archaeon | reverse complement strand
ATGAAAATCAAGCAACGGCATTTTATTCGAAAATCTGAATTAAAGCCTCTTAAAGAGGAAATCCTAAAGCAATATGACCAAAAATTTACTGATCAAATTTTTCCTACTAAAAGTAGTGTAGAACTTATTCAAACAGAATCTGGAGATATATTATATGCTGTTAACAATGAGTTAAAGCTATGGAAATTAAAGGATGATTATATTCCTGTTTTAACACTTCTTTTAAAAAATAGAGTAGAGCTGAAAACGATTATAGTGGATTTTGGAGCAATTCGTTATGTTGCTAACGGAGCAGATGTAATGCGCCCAGGAATAACCTCAATAGATCCTTCTATTAAGAAAGGAGATATCGTAAAAATTGAAGAGGAAACTCGGCATCGAGCTTTGGCTGTAGGAAAAGCATTGTATGATGCGGCAGAAATGGAGGCAAAAGATTCAGGTAAGGTTATAAAGAATATCCATACAATTCAAGATCCCATCTGGCAATTCGAAAAAGAATTTAAATAAGAAGGAAGATTCAGGTAAACTCTGCTATTAAAATTGAGTTCAAAATGATTTTATCATGTTCCGTGATATCATGGATTGGTATACTTCCAGATTTGTAAGGATCATGCAGAGAACCAAGATCTCTAAACTTACATAAAGTGAGTATGATTTTTAATCCTTCTTCGAGAATACTATTATTTTTGCTTCCATCCAATGATCTCATTAATTTAATAATCGAATTTGATTTCCAAATTTCGTTATCATTAAAATCTTCCTCTGAACAGACAAAATCTTCGAAAATTTCATTAAAAAACTCAATTTCTGTAGTCAATTTTAGAATAAAACACCTCATCCGTTTTTAAATAGATAAGATACCTTGCTCAAATATTAACTAGTTAATAATAGAATGAATGAATTTTAAAGAGATTCATTTCAATAATTATACGTTATGCTACTACAGACAATTTTATTTGCTTAAAAATTTCATGAAGAAATATGTGGAAAATAAAATTTGAGTACATTTTTTACTTTTTTGTTACATGAATTTTGGTAATTATTTACTCTTTGTCCTAAAATTTCAAATTGTCTCCAATCGAAATTAAAATTCGAAGACCCCAAGTAAATTTCTTTGAGTAAAAGGTTCTAAGTAATTTACTTTGTTATTTATAAGCGAATTTGAAATCTTAATTTCTTATAGAGTATAAGATTTATGTCCTGTAATATCTGTGTGATACTGTGTTCCATACATATTACACGATGTTATAATCGGACTTAATTTTATAATACTAGGAGCTATATATCGATGGTTATATCGAGTATATAATTACGTATATCTCGATAACTCATCGTAATAACAATAAATAAGAGGTTGTGTGAAAGGAAATGTCTATGTATAGATCATATTTATTAAAAAATAACTTTTGGGCAAAAAAGGGAAACGAAAAAAATCCCAGTTCAGAGAAAGTCTTTTTAAAACATGATTCAGAAGTTGGAGGTATATACGCCATAATTTTAAACGAAAAAAAAGGAATTAAAATGATGGTGGAAGGAAAAGAATACTATTTTAACAATTTCGATAAATTGGACTCCTTTTTGACTCGTCTTCAGCAGAGAAAAGATGATTTCATGAAAATTCTAAGAAGAAAAAATATATCCCAAAAGCTTAGATTGCTAGATATCTAAGGAATTTTAATGATTTCTTTCCATAGGGTATTAATTATGAATCTTTAGAGGAAAAGATTCATAGAAATATTTTTAAAACTCAATTTTATAACCAATATTAGGTAAACCTTCTTAGGAATCTTTTAATAGTAAAAAGAATATAATTCAATTAATAATGATTTTAAATAAAACTGTTCAAACAACGAGTCTAAAAGGGAACTTACTTTTAGAAAGTCTGAGCTTAGTTTTATTAATGTAAGCGATACAACCATCTTTACCCTTATTCTTTATAAATTTTGACAGGTTTTATCGCTCTACTGGCATTTTTTATTGATAAGGGTAATAATTTGTATGTATCCACATAATATAAGTTAGACATATGATGTAAGAAAAAGAAGAGTGGAAATTTAGATGAACCTAAAAGATTATGATTACAAGAAAAGTGAAAAAAAGTGGCAAGAAAAGTGGGCTGAAACGGGTTTATTTGAGGCAGACATGGATAAACGAGAAAAATATTTCATAAATTTTCCAATTCCTTATTTAAATGGACCTCCTCACGTCGGGCACGGTTATACTTTATTGAAAGCCGAAGCGATGGCGAGATATCAACGGATGTTAGGTAAAAATGTATTATGGCCCTTTGGAGTTCATGCCACTGGAGAGCCTATAGTAGGAGCAGCAAAACGAGTTAAAGCAGGAGACAAATCTCAAATCAATATTTTTAAGATCTCAGGTGTTTCTGAAGAAGATATATCTAAATTCAGAGATCCCGAATATATAGTTGAATATTTTAAAAAAAAATGGTATGAAGAGACCAAAACATTAGGATTAGCTATTGATTGGAGACGGAGTTTTGTAACCACGCAAATAACTCCTACATTTTCAAAATTTATTGAATGGCAATATAGAAAGTTGAAAAGAGACGGCTTTGTTATTCAAGGTTCTCATCCTGTAATATGGTGTCCCGCTGATCAGAGCCCAACGGGAGCTCATGATAGATTAGAAGGCGATGAAGCTCGTGTAGTCGATTTTGTTGTCTTGAAATTTTACTCCGAAACGCATGATGCTTACTTTCTACCCGCCACATTGCGCCCTGAAACAATTTATGGTGTAACAAATATGTTTATTCATCCAGCTGCTTCTTATGTAAAAGCTGTCATCAATGAAGAAAACGTAATTATATCAAAAGATGTAATCATAAAATTTCAAGATCAAAAATTTGATATAAGTTCCATCAAGGAAATATCGACAAGCGATCTAATAGGTACTTATGTAATTAATCCGGTTACTGGGAAAAAAGTAATTGTATTACCAGGAGATTTTATTGATGTTGCTGGTTCAACTGGAGTTGTTATGTCTGTACCCGCTCATGCACCAATGGATTGGATTACCTTGAAGAATTTAAAAGATGAACCAGAAAGCTTGGTTGAATGGGGGATAACTTCTAACGAGTTAAATTTAATTGAACCAATTGCCCTAATAAAAGTTGAAGGTTATGGTGATTTTCCTGCAGGTGAAGAGATTGAAAAATACAATATTCGATCAAGCGATGATCCCAAGGTTAAAAACGCCACAAGAACGATTTATAGAAAAGAATATAACTCAGGTATCTTGTTGGAAATAACTGGAAAATATAAAGGTATGACGGTTGAAAGCGTAAAGGATACCATTATTTCTGACTTTATGAAAGAAAAAATAGCTTTCATTTTAAAAGAACCTTCAGAGCCGGTAGTTTGTAGGTGTGGAACAAGAAATCATGTAAAATATCTTGAAAATCAATGGTTTTTGAAATTTTCAGACCAGAAATGGAAAGAAAAAACGCTTAATTTGCTAGATAAAATGGAGATTTTTCCTGATGAAGCTCGAAAAGCTTTTCATAATACAATTAATTGGCTAGAAAATAAGGCATGTGCAAGAAGATCAGGTTTGGGAACACCAATGCCTTGGGATACCGATTGGATAATTGAAACTTTATCAGACTCGGTTATATATATGGCTTATTATATTATTTCTAAATATGTCAATGACGGTCGTTTTACTGAAGAAAATTCAATAGATGATGTATTTGAATTTATACTATTAGGAAATGGAGATCCGATAGAAATAAGTGAAAAAGTTGGAATGGACCCATCTTTATTAAAAGAGATAAGAAGGGAATTGGTGTATTTTTATCCATTTAATTTGAGAGTATCAGGTATAGATCTGTTGACAAATCATTTAACCTTTATGTTAATGCACCATACGGCTATTTTTCCTGAGGAATTCTGGCCATTAGGAATTTCAGTGAATGGTTGGGTTAAGATCGATGATAGGAAAATGTCAAAAAGATTTGGAAATTTTAAAACAATAAAAGATGTTGTAAGAGTTTTTGGGGCAGACGCAACTAGAATAGGATTTTTAATTGCGGGAGAAGGTTTAAAAGATGCTTCCTTTGCCTTAACTGAAGCTGAAAGTTATGTGAAGTGGATCCAGAACTTATATGAAATGGCATTCGAGGAAGTAGATGATAATAAAGAATTAGTAATTGACAAATGGCTAATTTCAAGAGTACAAAATCATATCAGAGCAACCCGACACTATATTTCAAGATTGGAAACTAGAAGTGCATTCCAATCGGCTTATCATGAAATGTTACAGGATATCAAATGGTATTTAAAAAGAAGGAGTTCTAAAGGACCTGCTTATTCTTATGCCATAGAGAATATGACACTAATGGTCTGTCCGTTCATACCTCACGTGGTGGAAGAAATTTGGTCAATCCAGAAAAAATCTGGTTTTGCCACAAATGCCTTGTTCCCTGAAGCTGATGAAACAAGAATAAACAAGGATGCTGAATATGCTGAAAAATTCCTTAGTGAATTCATTGATGATATCAAGAATCTGAGAAATTTCTTGCTGGAAAGGGAAAATAAGAAACTAGAAAAGATTGAGGTGTTTATTGCTCCAAAGTGGATGTACCCTATATATACAGAAGCTCAAGAAAATGGTTTAGATGATTTAATTAAACGGGTAATGAAAAACACAGAATTTCGTAAAGTAGGAAAAGCAGCAACCAAATACGCAAAAAATTTGGTTAAAGATCGAGCACCACCAGACTTTCCGTGGAGTCAATCTGCTGAAATTCAAATCTTAAATGAGGCTCGTACTTATATTCAACAACAAGCGAAAGCATCAGTTGAGATTATAGAAGCAATATATTCAACAAATCCAAAAGCTAAAGATGCTGTACCAAGAAGACCTGGTATCAACTTCATAATGAAATAAATCATAGGCACTCAAAGAATTTAAAAGAATTTCCAAATATTTTACTCATTAATAAACAGGTTGGAGTCCTGTTTGAAAATGTCTAAGTCGTAGTTCTGCTCCTCTAGAGATTTTCACTTTCGGGATTCTATCCCGATTTTTATATAATTCAGTTATAGCAGCAACTGCATAGTCAATATGGGAAACATTGTATGCATTCCAAGGGATTGCGAATCTTACTAGATTAAGGATACTATTCCTTTCTTCAGGAGTTTTTTTATCCCATTCGAAAGCAAATGGACCAAGTTCGCATGCTCTTATTCCATAATGCTTTACCAGTTCAATTGTAAATCCAGCACCACCAAAATCATCAATCTTCATATCCAATCCTTCAAAAAATTTATCCATATTTATATAGACAGCATGACCTCCTGGGGGAAGAACGACAGGGACACCATTACTTGCTAATTTTTGTGCAAAATATCCTACCAAATTTACTCTATTTTTCAGAGCGTTCATATTAACTGTTTCATAAAGGCTAGAAGCTAATGCCATGATATCCCTTCCACTTAATCCACCATATGAGTCATTTCCAAAGGTCAAAATTTGTTTTTCTTTTAATAAAACTCCAATATCTTCGTTAGTTGAGAAATTTCGGTGGAATATTCCTTGATCTCGGAAGAATAATCCTCCACCAATATTAGCGATACCCTTCTTAAAACTGATTGTAAATCCATCAACATTAGAAAACATCTCCTGTATTATACTAAGGATTGAACGATTGTGATATTCATTTTCATAGGTTTTGATGAAAAAAGCATTTTCTGGAAATCTACAAGCGTCAAAAAATAAGGGAATATCATATTTTTTCGCTATTTTCGATACAGCTATGATATTTTTCATTGAAACTGGTTGACCAGCAGCAGTATTATTTGTAATGGTTAAATAAATTAGCGGTATGGCTTCAAATCCCTTTTCTTGAATTAAATCTTCTAAATTTTTTAGATTCATATCTCCTTTGAAAGGATTTTTGACATCAATTTGATTAAGAGGAAAATCATCCATAAGATTTGGTGAGAAAAGATTGATAGGATGTATTTTATTTGCGGCTATATTTGCTTCAGTGGTATCAAAATGGCCATTATTTGGGATATAATATTTAAGGGAGGGATTCTTCTGCTTTAATATTGGGGCAATCGTTGAGAAAAGAAGAAATTCTGCGCAACGTCCCTGAGGAACTATAAATGCATTCGGACGGATAAGTTGATATTTCCCGCCATTCACAAATCCTCCTTCATTTGTAGTAAGATAGAGTTCGTCCATTAACCTTTTTACGTCTGTTTCACCAGAAAGCAATAAATTGATAACTCTCTTAGGAGAATCTCCTCTTTCAACAACGTCTCTTATTGCATCTAATAAAACATAATATCCAGAATTCCGACCATATGACTCATCTCCATGAAAAAGAGAGGCCCATTGAAGATCAGTCATCATGCCCGATCCAGAATCAGATAAAAAATCAAGAAATAACAGATCTGCAGGAAAAGAAAACATGTTATATTCTGTTTTTTTTAAAGCGTATTCTCGTTGCTCCTTTGAAATATTCTTGATTGTTCTTATAACCAACGGTTTATTAATAGGGATTGGGACACCTAATTCATTTTGCAGTTTCAAAAAGTTTTCACCAAAATGAGTTTTTCATTGTTGTAGCATTTTACATTAATTCTTCAAGATTTAATAACTTATAGCACTGGTGTAAATTTACTTCAAATTTCAAACTTATTCACCTTTTTTTCTTTTGATATCTTCTTTTGGTGAGTCGAGCCAAATGTTCACGTCTATATTTTTCCTTTTGTTTATAGCTTTCAGGTGCATAATGTGATAACGGATTTATTCTGTTTGAATCACTGAGAAAATTTTGAAGTTTTTCAGGTAGATCATTCACGATTTCTTTACACACCTCTTCTGGATCGATATAAATTCGAAATCTTTTCTTAAAACTATTATTTAAATTAATCAAATCTGTTTTTAATATATTAACAGCCTTATCAATTCTTAATCGAACAGGTGTATCAATATAAGTCTTTTCATTGTACTTTAGAGATTGAGCTACATCCATTGTAACTAGCCCGTTTTCAGTAACCATAATATTATGATTACTGTAATCCCCATGGATAAATTTTGCTTCTAAAAACATACTTGCTATGATTTCTATTGACTCATACAATATTTCTTCAGGATCGTCAATAAAATCAATATTTACTTCACTCAGCAAAGGAGCTGGTTGGTAAACGTCATCCTGAAAATTAATAAAATCCATTATTACTATGTTTCCTAATAAATATCTTGGTTTTGGGACAGGAATATTAGTATTGTACATCTCGACAAGATTCCAGTACTCTTGTTTTGCTATTATATTAGCCATACCGATTTTGGTAATATGTTTTGTTCCATGTAAACGATTACGGGTTGTACTTGTATGGTATCTAAACACTTTAGCGCAAACTAAATCTTTTGTGTTTGACTCTTGAGCTAATAAAACAGTTGCCTCTTTTCCAGCTCCAATTACGGAGAAAACTTTATCTATTTCAACTGTGGAGAGGAGCTGTTGGCAAGCTTCATTGAAAGTAACTTCTTTTATTAAAATCTTATTATCATAACCACATCTTTGCCGATGTTCTTCAAATTTCCGTCTATTCTTTGAAAAATATAAATCAATCTTCTTCTTATTTTCCATTCTTTTCTTTAACCATTTCTATTAATTTCTAAAAATCTCTGCAAAACTGAAGAGAGTCTATAATCTGGATTTAGAAAGCTAGCAGATCAACTAAATTAAAACTCAAATTTAGTTAAACTATCATATCTAAAGATTGATAACTTATATTTGGTAAATAAAACAAGGAAAGGAATATTTTCCCTCAGTAAGTCCCTACTGGTGTTTGTTCTATTTTCCAAAAATTTCCCAATGCATTTAATTCATCCATTTTATAGACAAACACCTCCAATCTTTTTTTAGTCAATTAATGATCTTGAGGTTATAAAGTTTTTCCCTTTATCCGGGGAAAAAGGGTAAAGGATTAAGAAACTGAATTCATATTAGTTCTTAATTGTGGTTATTAAGGTTCAGAGTATGAATACTTTATCTTCGGAACTCTTAAACAAAAATAACATTTAATTTAATCGTTAAATATTAAATTATAAAACCACCCCATTCTACAACTGTAAACCCTGAACGAGTGGGTGTCTTTATTAATGGATTTTCTATTTCAAATGCATTCTTGTGAGGAGAAAATGTGAGTATAACCCGGATTATTGTTTCTGGTATAGGATCTATAATTAATCCCATATTAAAGGCTAAATATTCTTTTGATAATAATTTAATCTCATAATAATTAGCAATTGAGAGAAAATTTAACCAAAAATCCATAAAATCTTTACTTTCTTTTTCATTTAATCCAAGTTCCTTTAAAGTGCAATTCATCCATAATTCAAGATTTTTATATTCAACACACCACCCTTCCTCAGGGATTTCTAAAACGTTCAATCGTGCTTCATAAAATAAGTAATCATAATTACCTTCAATATTTCCTCCTGGTTCTACTGCTACGATCCATCCGTTATTATATTCTGGCTCACTTACTGTAATCTCACCATTAATTGTAAGAGAAACTTTAATCTTTAATGGTTCTTGTGGATATAAATAAATAGCAGGTTTAAAGACTATAGGTTCATCAGAATCACTAGGTAAATAAGTATAAATAGTTATTACTGTGGATGTTAAAATAATACTTACAATTATCAAAAATATGACTATTATGATATTGCGTTTTGAATATCTAGGTTCACTCATTTTGTTTTTTTTTAAATTATTAGATTTTCACTAAATAATAAAACACCACTTTTCTATTTAAAACAGACTATCATAGCATGTATAATGCTGTTGAATAATAATATGTAAATCGAAATACATTGAATTAATACTTAAAAAAGGTTTTTTTTCATCATTTTCTGCTGAAGAAAGAATTCATCATAGGGTCTTTAATAATTTATTATCAAATCCTCTAATCCTTTTTATATTTTATAAAAAACGAAAATCCAAACTCTTTAAATCATAATCAACATAATATTATACGGAATTTGATTTCAATTAATAAAGTAAATCCTAATTTTCAAAAATAAAATTGCTGTGAAAATTGTGATTGATGACAAAAGAAAATTGATATTACAAGTTCTTAATCTAACAACGCTGATATTAACAGTGATAATAAACTACGTTGCAGCCGCTGTTCCTTTAGGTTTAGGTAACACAGGGGAGATATCTGATTTATATCCTAATCTATTTGTTCCAGCCGGTATTACGTTTAGTATTTGGGGTGTGATCTACGTATTCCTTGGAATATTTGTAGTATACCAATTTCGCGATATATTCAAGGAAGAGAAAGTTGAGATGCCTTATATTGAAAAGATTAGCTATTTATTCATTATAAGTAATATTGCTAATCTGACTTGGATTCTGTTTTGGCATTATGGTCTAATCTATCTTTCAATAGTGGCAATGATAATAATCTTATTTTCATTGATTTGGATATATTTAAGACTTGAAATCGGCAAAGTCTCAGTGAATAAAAAGGAGAAATGGTTTATTCATGTTCCTTTTAGCATTTATCTTGGTTGGATTACGGTAGCAACGATAGCTAATGTTACAGCTGTTTTGATTAGCGCAGGAGTGCAAGGTACCGGAGTTTTAGCTGAATTCTTGACAGTATTGGTTATTGCAGTGGCCGTTCTGATTACTATTGTAATTTTATTATTAAGAAAAGATTATGCCTATAGTATTGTAGTATTTTGGGCAATTTTAGGAATATTTATTAAACAACTTGGGCTTAATCTAACTGTAAATATTACGGCTCTGATTGCAGTAATTATAATTGGCGTAGGTATAATTTATACTATTTATAAGGAAAAACAGTAATTTGGTTAAAAATTAATTTTGTAAATATTTTTTTTTTATTCTATTTTATTTTTAGTTTTGATAAAATATTTCTTAGATTATGTAATTTTATTTCATCAGACAAAATACTTTTTAAACTAAGAACCTAAAAATTTGAACAATATGCCCTCAGTGCCCGTAACTCTTAGGAAGTTCAAAATGAATGAAAGGATTAAAAACTTGAGAACTCAGAGTCGGAATGCTGTTCCAACTTTATCACTTGAGCGTGCTCTGTTAATCACAAAGTTTTACAAGAATGGAACGCCTTATAAATTCTCGGCTCAGGTTGCTAGAGCAGAAGCTTTTAAGTATATTATTGAAAATAAGCAAATTTGTATTAACGAGGGCGAATTAATTGTAGGAGAACGCGGTCCAGCACCAAAAGCAACTCCAACTTATCCAGAAGTATGTTGTCACAGCTTAAAAGATTTAGATATTCTGAATTCTCGCAAAAAAATATCTTTTAAAGTCTCTAAGGATGTGCGAAAAAAAGCAGAAGATATAATAATACCATTTTGGAAGGGAAGATCTATACGTGATAAAATTTTTGCTCAAGTTGATAATGCATGGATAGACGCATATGAAGCAGGAATTTTCACAGAATTTATGGAACAGAGAGCTCCAGGTCATACTGTGGGTGGTAAAAACATATGGAATAAAGGCTTTTTAGATTTCAAAAAAGAAATAAAAAAAAGCATAGAAAATTTAGACTTTTTTAATGATCCGGAAGCATTTTATAAAAGAGAACAATTAAAAGCAATGGATACTGCAGCGGATGCAATAATTAGATTCGCTGAACGATACGCTCAGGAAGCTAAGAAATTAGCTAATAAAGAATTAGATATAAGTAGAAAAAAGGAATTAGATCAAATAGCAGCAATATGTTCCCATATTCCTGCACAAGCACCTAGAACATTCTGGGAAGCACTCCAACATTACTGGTTTATTCACTTAGGAGTTATAATTGAATATAACACGTGGGATTCTTTTAATCCCGGTCGTTTAGATCAACATCTTTATCCCTTCTACAAAAATGATCTTGCAAATGGCACTTTAACAAAAGAGAGAGCAATAGAACTCCTCCAAGCATTTTGGGTAAAATTCAATAACCAACCCGCACCACCAAAAGTTGGGGTAACAGCTGAAGAAAGTAATACTTATACTGATTTCTGCAATATTAATATAGGCGGTCTTAAAGAGGATGGTAGTGATGGAGTTAATGAAATTTCTTATATGCTATTAGATGTTATTGAAGAAATGAGGATACTACAACCGAGTAGTAATGTTCAGATCAGTAGTAGAACTCCTGCAAAATTCTTAGAAAGAGCCCTTGAAATTGTTAAAACCGGATTTGGGCAACCTTCAA
This sequence comes from Promethearchaeota archaeon, assembly GCA_048940805.1. Taxonomy (GTDB): domain Archaea; phylum Asgardarchaeota; class Lokiarchaeia; order Sigyniarchaeales; family SOKP01; genus Loki-b32. The sequence continues at coordinate 8,329 of JBHLOF010000084.1, read as the reverse complement.
TATTCAATTGTGATGCAATCTATCAGGAGTTAACCAGACAAGGTAAAAGCTTGGAAGATGCTCGTAACGGGGGTGCGAGTGGATGTGTAGAATCTGGTGCTTTTGGAAAGGAAGCATATATCCTTACAGGATATTTTAATTTAGTCAAGATTCTCGAGATTACACTTCATAATGGTATTGATCCTTTAACTGGAAAACAAATCGGTTTGAAAACGGGAGATCCTACTGAATTTTCCAGTTTTGATGAGCTTTTTCAGGCTTTTTCAAAACAAGTCAGGCATTTTGTGGATATTAAAATCAAAGGAAATCAAATAATTGAACGAATTTGGGCAAATAATCCTGCTCCATTTCTATCTATTTTAATTGAAGATTGTATAAAAAACGGAAAGGATTATAATGATGGTGGTGCAAGATACAATACATCGTATATTCAAATAGTTGGTATGGGTTCTATTACTGATTGTTTAACTTCTCTAAAATATAATGTATTTGACAAAAAAATAATAACAATGAAGGACTTATTGACTGCCTTGGATGAAAATTTCACGAGATATGATATCATTCAACAAAAGTTAATTAATAAGACCCCAAAATACGGGAATGATGATAATTATGCCGATTCAATAACTAGGGAAGTTTTTGAATTGGTTTATAATGCAATTGATAATCGTCCAAACACTAAAGGTGGTGTTCATCGCATTAACTTATTACCTACGACTGTTCACGTTTACTTTGGTCAAGTAACTGGAGCGACTCCAGATGGACGAAGTGCTTACACACCCTTATCTGAAGGGATTTCTCCCGTTCAAGGGATGGATGTCAATGGACCTACTGCTGTAATTAAATCAGCAGCAAAAATTGATCATTTGAGAACTGGAGGCACCTTATTGAACCAGAAATTTACCCCACATTTCTTTTCCGATCAGAATAAAATCAAACAATTAGCTAATTTAATAATAACTTACTTTAAAATGGATGGTCATCATATTCAATATAATGTCATCTCAGCAGAGACTTTACGAGATGCGCAAAAAAATCCAGAAAAATTTGGGAACTTAATTGTACGAGTAGCAGGATATAGTGATTATTTCAATAATCTTGTACCAAATTTACAAGATGAAATTATTAGAAGAACTGAGCATACTTTAATATAATTCAGGTTCTTAATTTTATACTGCATTTCTCTTATTTTGCGAGATGAGCTCTTAAACCTTGAATTTATAATGTCATCATATTTTTTCTCATGTACATATTCGGTACATATATTTAAAAAGTATAATTTTTATATTTTGATCATGGACTTAATTGATACCCACAAAAGTTGAAAAATAACCTTGATGTTAATTAAAATGTCAGAACAAGAAGAATTTAATGAAATTGAAAAATTTGTCATTAAAAAATCCGAAGAAAGAGTAAAAAAATTGCTTTTCGAAGCAATTGAAAGAACCAGACTTGAAAGAATTTTTAAATATGAATGTGGAAGGTGTGAATTAAATGGGTGAAAAATTTGAATTAAAACCAGAGGAAGTCGAAATTTTGCAAGAATTAGAAAACTTAATAGGAAAGACAATCCCTCGGGTAGAAGATATAGGAGAATCTACTTTTGGGATTAAAATAGTTAACAAACATATAATTCAGCTAAAAATACATGGTAGGGTGTTAGAAAAACGAGGGAAAAAATTAAGAGTTCTTCCAGAGTCAATTGGAAACCTCAAATCACTTAGATTACTTTATTTGCCATATAATTTTATAAAAGAGATTCCTGAATCGATTGGTAACCTCACTTCACTTAGATACCTTAACTTTAGGTCAAATAAAATAAAGCTAGTCCCAGAATCAATAGGGAACTTGAAATCACTTGAAATTCTAATTTTGGATGGTAATAATTTAACCACTAATTTACCGGAGTCAATTGGAAATTTAATCTCTCTTAAGGAACTCTATTTAAAGGGATCACAGCTAACAATGCTTCCAGAGTCAATTGGAAACCTTATCTCTTTAAGATATCTAAGTCTAGATAATAATCAACTAACCACACTTCCCGAATCGTTAGGGGACCTTTCTTCACTTAAGATCTTATGGTTGAGCGAAAACCAATTAATATCACTCCCTGAGTCAATTGGAAATTTAAATTCACTTGAAACACTTTCATTAGCTCGAAATAATCTCACGTCTCTTCCGGAGTCATTCAAAAATTTAACTTCCTTAAAATCCCTCTTTCTATGGCAGACTAAAATAAAGAATCTTCCAAAATCATTAATCCAACTTAATTCACTCCAAACTCTACGGTGGGGCGAAGTACAATTAGGGGATGTTAAAGAACTTATATCAATTGAAGAATCTGTTTCTCCTCGATCCGCAATGATGATTGAATTGAAAAACACTAAAGCGTTTAAAACCCGAGAAAAAAGAGATAATGTATCTCTTAGACGTAGTGTCATGAAGGAAATTAAACAAACCATGCCATCAGTCAAGGAAGGTAGTTATTTAAAGAAACCTAATGAAAATGAAATCAAAGCAAGAGAAACTGAAAGACTGAGACGTATTGAAGAATTAAAAGAAATAGAAACGGAACTGAAAAAAACCCAGCAGGTTAAATTTTTAGCAAGTATCCCTGAATTGGAGAATATTAAACAGTATGCACAACTTTCTGGTCAATCACAATCTGAATTTATTCGTACTGCGATAAGGGATAAAATAAGTTCATTGGAAACTCAACTAAAAAATAAAAGTTTTGAAACACAAAAAGAAATCCAAAAAAATAGGTTAAGTTTTGAAGAATTAAAGAAGATCCGAGAACTACTGGAAAGATTTGACAAAAGAGAAAAGTAACTATTCCTTATTTCACCTTTTTATAATTAAAATACTCTTTTTTGTATTTACTAAGATATAAATTAAAAATCTCTTATTAATGGAGTGTAAAAATAGACTCATCAAAATAGAAATAGTCAATGCTTCAATACTATTGAATATCAAAGGTGTGTATTATCGAAAACATCGTTATCGACGACAAATCCTATAAAGCGCTTCTCAATCTACTTAAAGATAAAACGGGATTAAATTTTGAGTATTACAATAGACCTTATATTGAGAAGAGAATAAAAACTAGAATGATTCGAGTTAAGTGTAGTACTCTAAATGAATATTTTCAATTCATTTCCGCAAATCGAGGAGAAATTAAAAAATTTATTGATGGATTTACAATTAATTATTCTTTCTTTTTTAGGGATTATGATGTGTTTGAAACTCTTCAAGATTTATTTATACATGGATTAAAAGTAAGGAGAAAGGACATACAGAGCAATATTAGGCCAGATCCTTCAAAATTAAAGAAATTTCGTTCAAAAGCTAACGCTGCTAAAAATTCAATTAAAAATGATCAATATCATTATAAAACAGAACGATTTTATGTCGATATCTTTATTTTCCTGAATCAACTCTCAAATTACCAGAAAATGAAAAATCCTAAAAATGCTGAAAATTGCATTAATATTTGGTCTTGTCCCTGTGCTACAGGGGAAGAACCCTACTCAATTGCGATGATATTAGATAATCTTGAAACTCAGGTACCTCGATTTCCTAATTATAAAATAGTGGCTTCCGATATTTCTCGTGAAGCGATAGAAAAAGCCAGAATAGGGCATTACACAGATAATTCAATGAAAGAAATATCAGATTTTTACGAAAATAAATACTTTACCAAAAGGGCAACTCATTTTGGACATACTAACATAATAAAAGAATCTATAAAAAAGAAAATTGATTTCGTTGAAGAGGATGTCACTAAAGGTCATAACAGACAACTTCGTTATGATATAATTTTTTGTAGGTATCTTTTAATATATTTTAATCGAGAAAATCGACATAAATTTTTGAAAATCCTTGAGAATCGATTAGTTGAGAATGGAATATTAATACTAGGAAAAACTGAAACCCTTTTTGATTCTTGGGGTTCACTAAGACTCATCGATTCAAGGAATCGGATTTATATTAAATCTCATTCTGATCTTTACTAAAAATTGATTGAATAACTTCTAATATATAAATGGTATTAACACCTTACGATTTTTAGGGTAATCCTCGAAATTTTTAATGTACCAAATATGATTAGAACGTGCTCTAGGTGCTAAATTTGCAAATGTCCATAACGCAAATATTGTTCCCGGAAAACTCCATGTCATGATTGCCCAACCTGTCCATTCAGTTATTTCTCCAAAATAACTTGGAGAACTTATATATCGAAACATACCTCCATAAGGTATCTTGTACTCATTTTCACCAGGTTGGCGCAAATTACGTACTATATGATCTGAATGAAGATTAATGATAAAACCACAAAAAAATATTACAATACCTGTGATAAATATGGGATTGATTATCCAACTAACCAAATAATCAGGGGAGAGTGTGTAAATCCATCTGGCTTGTAAATAAGCATTTAAACAGTTAAATATAATACCGAAAAGAATTATTGTAATCGGCATAGGTTGTTTTCCACGAATTAGTAGGGGAAAGACAAATGTGCGTTGACAGTAATGTAACATCCATATAAACAAAAATGTTAATGGTACTAATTCTAATGTTCGATTTCCAATAATGAAATAGTAAAAATAAACAATAACTGTAGGTACTTCCATTATAAACCAACCCAGCTTATTATTTATTGTAGGTCCCCATTTTCTATTTAAATGTTGGCCATATCCCGCAGTAACATACAATAAAACAATAAAAAAAATTAATGAAGATAATCCGAAACTAATTAATATAATATAAAAAATAAAGTATTCATTCATCCCATTCACCTAAATTTTTATGGTTTGGTTTTAAGATGACTGCCCTTTCCTTCAAGATTATTGAAATCGCTTTTTTATCTTCCTGATTTAGCATTGTATATATAATTTAAATATCAAAGCTATTTTAATTTTTTAATTAAATTTTTCTTTCTATGAAAATAATAGAATTAAAGCCGAGAAACCGAATTATATTATAATTTAACTTTAAAACTTAATAAATATTTTAACTTTCATCATTTAAATTAAAATAGTAGCCAATGTCAGAACAAAAAATTATAGATAATTGGCGATTTTGGCCAGTGATATTCTTAGTTTTTATTTTCGGGTTTAGTAGTCCATTAATTATGTTTGCTGCTCCTATTTATTTCCTTCAACAAGGAGTTGAGATTATTCTTGTAAGTATTTTATCAACAGCTCTTACTATTACATACAGTATCTCTCCTTTAATTTTGAATAAATTTTCAGATAAACTAGGACGAAGAAAGAGTGTAATAATTGCTATGTTTGGAGCTACTATCGCGGAACTAGTTTTTTATATTACACTAAATCCAATTATTTTTATATTTGAACGGTTATTTGAAGGATTTATTTTAGGGTTTTTTTTTCCAAACCTACAAGCAAGCATATCTGATAATATCTATATCGATCATAAGAAATACTTAGCGAATTTTAATCTTTCATGGGGTATTGCTGGAGTATTTGGTGTGTTATTTGGTGCTGTTTTCTTAGAAATTGTTAACGATTTAAGACTCCTATTTTACATTAATCCTATCTTCTTAGCAATCAATGTGATTGTAGCCGTAATTTTTTTTCAGGAGCCAAAAAATTATATGCAAGTCAGTTCGAAAAATGAATTTGATGAAATTAATGTTGAAAATAATGAAAGTGTATTAGGAGTCGTTAAATTTTACATTCCAGTTATTATACCGCTTTTATTAATCCTTGGAGTATCTTTCGCATCGGGAAATGGAACTTTATTATATCCAATTAAGTCTGTAAGATTAGGTTATCAAGCGTCTAGCACCTTTTTTTTAATGGTCTTTGCTATAATAACCCAATCGCTTGCTACATATTTATCCAATTTAATTGGTATTAAAAAGACTAAACTTCTAAGTTCACTTACTTTATTGATTTATGCCGTATTGTTTATGATTTTTGTCTTTAATGATTTATTTTTAGTTTTTGTGTTTCTTTTTGCGTTTTCTGGTTTTTTCTATGGTGTTTTATATGGATTAGCTTCAAATTTAATTATAAATTTAAATATAATAAAAAAAACATCTATTTATAGTAGTATTTCAGAAAGCTCCATGGGGCTCTTTTTTTTCATCTCTCAGATAATTCTGGGAGTGACTGCTGATATTGATGTAAATTTAGCGTACATAACTCTTTCAATGATATTGATCTTCATATTTATTATAAACTTGGTCTTTCTCAAGAAATTTAAAGAAACATGATGTTTCAAAATAATGAATACTAAACTAAGATTAAGAATTTTTTTATTTATTCTAAGTATTGTTGGTTGTTTACAATTCATAATCTTAACCATAATTGCTATGGTCTTCTATAGGGGAGGTACTTATGTAGATCCTTCATCTGAGGGATATATTTTTTGGTATAATTATTTTAGCGATTTAGGACGTGTTAATGCTCATTCGGGTCAAATAAATTTAGTATCTTTTTACCTTTTTACCATAACATTAAGTCTATGGGGAATTACTCAAATCATATTTTACATCGTTTTTCCCTTTTTATTTAAGGATAAATCAAGTTTAAAGAAACTAAATAGAATTAGTTCTATTTTGGGTATAATCTCAGGTATATCCTACGTTGGCATTGCACTGACTCCTTCAGATATTGCGGGTCGATTTCACGATTTTTTTGTTGTTATCGGTTTCTCTTTTGTCTATTTTAGCATAATAATTTATTCCTATATAATATTCAATAATGATAAATACCCAAACTTTTATGCAATTATTCTTGCGATCTCTGCTATCATTTTAAGTGTATATTTTTTATTCTTATACTTTACGCCAAATGCTAATACTCCAGAAGGATTGTTTATCTATGCCCTAGGACAAAAATTTATGATCTACACCCTCCTTATATGCAATATCATTCAGGGATATGGAGCACTGAAACAAATTTCTTCTTAATTTTTTTCTACAATAATTTTTAAAGTATTTTCCCTTTTTTATACTATTGAACACAGAGTTTTTAATGAACAAACGATGAATAGAGCCGATGAATTGAAAAAGCGACTTGAAACTGGTTCTCTTAAAGGTATTATTTTTGATTTCGATGGAACTTTATTAGACATTAAAGAAATACTGGAAAAATCTATTGAAGAAGTTTTAGCTGATCAAAAAATTAATGTGGATATGGAAGTAACTATTCAAGAAATAGGGGCTTTATTAGAAACTATTCAAGGTTTCCCTTTACCACAAATATTACTTGAATCTTATGAAATTTTCAAACACATAACTAGTTTAAGTACTTTAAGCTACTTTAAACAACTGAGAATTGCAGTGGAGATTTTTTCAAAATATCTTGAATATTCTAAAGATGCTCCTTTATTGCCCGGTGTAAAATCATTACTAGAGAAAATTGCTAAAAATTCAGATTTATTTATAGTATCTCATAATAAGACAGAAACAATTATGGAACACTTAGAGAAGGAAGAGATTGCGAATTTTTTTAAAGGCGTTTATGGGAGTGATAAAATTCCTGTTCAAAAACCAGATCCATTAGCACTTCAGCCACCATTAGAAACATATGAAAAACGAAAAAGGGATGAGTTTTTAATGATCGGGGATATGCCTTCAGATATTACAGCTGGTCGTGAAGCAGGCTTATGGACAATAGGTGTTGCTAGTGGCGTAAGCAAGAAAGAGATTTTATTGGAGTACCAACCTGATTTAATAGTTAATTCTTTAGAAGAACTTCTAAATTTAGTCTGAGTTTTAATTTATTATGTCTCATATTGATACAGATATTAAAGAAAAATTGCTTATTACCACGGATATTACCAAAGTAAAAGTAAGATTTAATGATACTGATGCTATGGGTGTAGTTCATTTTAAGAATTATTTGGTATATTTCGATGATGGGTTTGTTAGCTTCATGAACTCTATAAAAAATAGTCGTAATATAGAAGAAATGATCTATGATGGGATTGCTTGCGGAGTAAAGCATGTAAATATAACCTATGAGGGATCTGCTAAATTTGGCGATTATATAATTGTGAAAACAAATATTAAAAAAATCGGGAAAACATCAATCACATTCAATCATGAATTATTTAAAGAATCAGATAACACATTATTAGCCAAAGTTAAGGCTGTGAGATTTGCCCTCGACTTAAATACTAACCAGTTATTGCCCATTATGGACTTTTTTAACTATTTCTTAAAGTAAAGATTCTAAATTAATTCCAATAAGAAAGTTTATTTCAACTAATTACTTTATTATTTTCTAAATTGTATTTAACAAAAACTAAGGCACCCATCAGACCAATATCGTCAATATATTTGGTCACC
>JBHLOF010000183.1:0-4582 GCA_048940805.1 Promethearchaeota archaeon | reverse complement strand
GGGTAATCACTAGCAAAAAGGAGATATTCTGACCACGTTCTATTATCTACTCTTTCTTTATTATTTGATTTAAACCAGTTTCGAAAGCTTTCAAAAAAATTACCTGCTCCTGCTCCATGAAGCATTGAAAGATCTCCATAAGTATTCGGTTGTACAATTGTATTGTAAACTTCATAATCATCAATGTTACCTTGAGCAAAATGAGCAATGATAACCTTAAAGTGAGGTAATAAATCTGGGTAATTCGATTTTATTGCATTTCTAGTGGATTCAATCAGTTGTCCAATCTGTAGAATTGAGCCTCTTCCTCTAGTGTCAAAAATAATAGGCATAGAAAATGATGCGGCCTCGATCAATACTTGAGTGGCTTTTGCAGAATTAATATTATCAATCCAACCTTCAGATCTAGGATGCAATTTCAAACCTCGAAGCCCTAACTCTTCCCTCATATATCTTACTTCATTAGTCGCCTTCTCTCCTTCCATTGGATCGCAACGACCATATCCAATCAATTTCATGGAGAAAGGAAATCTTGTTGTAAAGCGTGAAACATTAATATTACTCGCCCTATATAATGCCTCTGGACGTTTGTCGCGAAAAACATCCTGAAATGGGAAACACACCCCCATATCGATCATAGAATAAAATTTTGATTTCTCTTTCAAGTCAGAATATTTCTTTCCAAGCTTTTGTAATGCGATGTAGAGTTTATCTGTAAAGGAATATGGTGTAAAAGACCATGAAATCTTCGTATTTTTTCCATCTATAATAGTAGTGAAGGATTGTTCTCCTGTTTTCTCCCAATCTGCTTTAATTCTGCCTTGTACATTACCCCAAAAATCGAATGTTCCAACTCCTGGAGCCAAGGGATTCATCATTGTAGCACCATCTACATCTTGACCAAGATGAGAATGTGCATCAATTACAAGTAAATGATCTACTCTTTTTTTTCCGTCTTGTTCAATAGTGCAAGTTAACATGAAAAAATCAATTAATATTTGCTTTAGAAATTAGTAAAAATTACATAATTAAAATTTAATGATAATAAAATTATATGATAACCTACCCGCTGTACTTGAAGGTATTATGAGGATTTCATCCCCATCACCTAAATCATATTCCTTTAAGGATAGATGTTCGTCAAAGGTAATACCTTCCGAAGCTAAATGAAAATCTAACGGATTCAATCCAAACATATTTCCTATTGTCTCTTTGATTTTGCTGATTAGATTATTTGTGTCAATTACTAATTTTTGTCTTTTTTCACCGGGACCGATCGTTGACAAAAAATAAACTGTAATCTTTTTGGCAGGAGTCTTAGATGTTATTGAGGTGGGCGTTTTTGTTTTGATAGTAAATAAAGTCTTTTTGTAAGTATCCTTTTCTTCTTCTTGAATTTCAGTTTTTATCGATTCCTCTTCTACTTCAAGTAAATCTTCCAAGCTATCTATGATTGTCTCATCATCGGTCAGAATTTCGCTTTTATTTAATTCATTTATATCAATTTTGTTTAAAAGTTCATTTAACTGAAAATTCTCCTCTTGTAAACTTACTATTTCATCCATTAATGTTTCTGTAATTTTTCTCGTTAACTCTTCGGAAAAAATTCCGATACTATCTTGTATTTCTATAACATCGACACCACGTATTTGTAATTGCCTGTCTAAATAGAGAATAGTGAGTAAATCGTTTAAATTTCCCTCTGAGGAATGGAGATAGGCATAGGGAAAAGGATAATTCGTTTTATTTTTAAATAAATCTTTCTGCAACTTTATTGTATGAGCTTTTTTGCATTTTGGGCAATTATATATCCTATTCAAAAATTCTGGTACAGTAGAGTCATTTGGGTTTAAATTTTCCATCATGTTTCCTTAAATTTTTTGTTAAGAATCTTATTCTCTCATCTCTTTTGGAAGAGTCAGAGTTCCTGTAAGTGGATTATTTAATGGATCTTGGCAATATTGTATGGTGAAGTAAATTAAATCGTATAGAATGCTCGGGTTTTCACCATTATCTAATTTGTATTTATAAAGACTTAATTGGTATTCAGCTTCCGTTATTGGCGGTTCGGCATAACTTATATTCCCAAATACTGATTGGAGTATCGGTTTTAAGAATGGACTGTATAAAAATCCTAATTCTTTCAATTCGTCTTTTATATAAAAAAACATTCTTTGGACTGCTTGGGTCATATAACGCACAGGTTGGTTTTCGGGTCCCAAATATTGCTCTGCAAATTCAGGATCATATTGTGCTAATTTCTCGCGAGTAAGATCGGGAGCAACTCTGAATAAAGAGATAAGTCCACGTTCAATTGCACCTTGTCGGTTCATCGTAATCGTTTCTGATCCAGCATCAGGCACCCACACGCCTTTTCGGAGTAACTTTTTTGCTTTATAACATAGAGTTTCGAGCAAAAGAGCGATTCCAATTCTGCGACATATAGAAATTTGAGCATCGCTAATTCTAATCTCGATCGTTCCCCAATCGGTCACTGGGAATATGTCTTGGAATCTAGCGTCTTCTAAACTCGCTTTCTGAACTGTTTGGAGCAAAAAATTGATAGAATTCTCACTAAGATCAGTTAGATATGGAATAAAGTGATTTGGATCATTATTACTCAACATTGTAGTGTTACTTTTCAATCTCAAAGAGCGAACACAATTTGGTGCGGTGATTCTATTATTAATTACTTTAACAACATCTGTGGGTTGATTATTGATAATAGGTGAATTGCATGTAAGCGCAATGATGTGGGGGATGAAATTACGGATCATGCAGTAAGCTTGAACTCTTTCTAAATCTGATTCAAAGGAGCCGATGTGACTGTGATCAGCCTGACTCACCCCACGCATGTATTCTCTTGTCGCAGGGTTTATCGCAGAAGCAATTATATGTAAATCTCTTGGCAATGTGGCTTTAGCTAATAAGAATAAAGTACTTGCCCAGTATGCCAGTTCTTCAACATAAACACAAGGAGGAGTAACGAGCTCTAAGATGTATGTAATTGCGGTCACATTCCCATCCCTTGCAAATGTATCAATATCTACATAGCCTTCCCCTAAAGCATAGCGTATATCCATGGCATAACCTTTTTCAAGGTCATCAACTCCCCAAGGTCTAGCTAAAACTTTTTGTCTAATATAATCTGGTACAGGTAGAAACTCAGATCGACCCTCATATAATACTTCATCCATAATTTTGATGGCATCTTTGACAATTTCCTTCATTCTGAATACCATTTCTTCACCAGGTGGGTATTCTCCACTATCATCTGCTATAATCAATTCCATTTCTATACCGTGCGTATAGGGAAGTGGTGTCCAATGTTCAACATCGTGCAACATTTCTGCCCATTGTCTTTCTGGTATAAGAATTTCTCGATAATCCGTACCCAGAAAGAGTTTATCTCCTGAGCGGTCAATAACTTGTCCCAATGGAACACTCTTAGGTCCTGCAGCTTTACTTTTTTTAGTTGCTAATGTTTTAAAGGTGTCACTATGCGCTTTTTCTTTCTTTCCTTTCTTTTTCTTCTTTTTATCTTTTGCCATGAATACTGACTCCTTGTTATGGTTTTGGTTAAAACAGTGTTTTGATAAACTCAAGTAACAAGTTATAATCATTTATAAACTCATATGAAAGTAGTAAATTAATAATCTCACACTTTGCGGGTGGGAATGTTTCCTTTAGTACCTCATATATTTTACCCCCTTTGAACATTGAATCATCAACAATTAGATTGGCTTTATCCCCAAGCTTCTGGATTTTAGCTTGAAGAGATTCATTTAAATGGGATTCGGATGATATTATTATAGTTGGTTTCCCTAAATATGGGATAAAATCTAAATTAAAAACACTTAATTGGTTTGATAATTGAGTAAAACTCTTGAAAAACTGAGTGAGTGTTGTCTTGAGTGCTGACATTTCAGCATTCCCATAATTATCTTTCGAAGGGAAAACATAATAGCACATAGATTTCTTCAAATTAAATTTTACGTCATTATATACCCGATCAAGAATGGGAAATATACTAAAATCAAACCTAAATAAAGATAATAAAGCTATATTAAAATCAAAATCCCCTAAAATAATATTACTACTTACATTTCCACCAGCATTTCCGAAAGTTATAACATCATTATTAATATTAGATACATATGTATTTAGTAGAAAATACTGTGAAAAAACAACCTCAGAATCTATTTCTGTTCTCACTTCATCAATAAATATGTAGATGGTATCAAATGCTTCTTTCGTGACTCTGTCTTTTAGCTCCTGTTGATTAATACCTTCAATAATATTATTTGAAACACCTGGATTCTCAACTTCGGCTAAAATACATAAACCATCAACCAGATATTCCATTAAATGTTTTTGCTCCTTTTTATCAGAGCTTTCTTGAAGGGATTTTAATGAGGAATTTATAATACGACTTAATATATTTGATAACCCCGAGGCTCTATTTTCAATATAGAATTGCTTAGCGATGTTGAAAAGTATTTTTGTTTTTAATGAGGTATCATTACTACTTTCTGCTAACTTTATTGATGAAACTGGATTAACAGGGATCTGATCTAATACT
>JBHLOF010000182.1:0-4640 GCA_048940805.1 Promethearchaeota archaeon | reverse complement strand
GGGAGTTTTGGTAATGTATTTGAAGGGAATATTTGTACAAGTATAGGAGGACTGGCTATTGATCTTAGCTTAATTTTACTCATTATTGCCATTATTGAAGGTGTAGCACTTGCTGCTGTAGTAGGTGTACTTTTTGCCCGAAAAAGAAAATCCTAAATAATTTCTTTTTTTTTTCATTTTTTTGGTCTATTATGTAAACCTAAAATTCACTAATATAAGATTGATAAGATTAAAAAGAGTAAGTTTTTTAAGAAATAAATTTCTTAATCAGGTGTAAGAGAATCAAGATCTGAAAGATCTAGGCCACTATCCATAACTTCGGGAGCTTCAGCAAGAAATTCATCTAAAATTTCCTTTAGTTCATCTCCCGATCTTTTAAGAATTAATCGTATTAATCCAATGTTAATATCTGGATCTGAGATAAGTGTAAGTACACCCTTTGGTCCGCAGCTTGAAGCGAAAATCTTGCCACCTCCAAATTCTGAAGTAACTATTTCGAGATTACCAAGTTCCAGGTTCTTTCCTTGCTCTTCGCTGGCACAGAATACAGCGCTAGCGATAGCACCGATCCCATCCACGTCAGCAGGGAAGTAGGAAAACTTCGAAACACTCGCTATTGTTAATCCTGTTCTATCAACCAATATTACCTTTTTAATTCCGCTTTCGCTTTTAATTATTTTACTGAGAATATTATCGAAGCTTTTGGTGTCAATACTTATACTCATACACCTTTTTTAGTTTTTTTTGTATTTTGATATTTAATAAAATAATATATCATTCAATCTTTAAAACTATTATAATCATTTGAATTTATAAAATTATCTTTTTAAAATCATTCATAGGAAAATTAGGAAAAACATTTTTAGAAGGTACAAGATAAGTTATAAATTTTGTTTTTAAGTCAGTTAATGTGAGCAAAATAATGAAAAATGAAATTGAGAAAAGATTACATAGAGTTATGATAAAATTAGACCAACACGATATAAAGTGTCCTAATTCAAGAAGTTGCGTCTATTCAGAAAATTGCACTAGGTGTAATATATTTTTTCAAAAATGCTCATTCTATGCTAATTTTGATTGGAAATAAAAAGTTTAAGGATTGTATACCATGAATTTAGGTTTAGAAAATAAAGTTGCGTTGGTTTTAGCGTCGAGTAAAGGTTTGGGACTTGCATGTGCAAAAGGATTGTATCAAGAAGGAGCAAATGTTGTAATATGTAGTCGTTCAATGGATAATTTGAAGATGGCGAAGAAAATTATTCAAAACGCGGGTTCAAAAATTCCAGAAGCAAAGATTTGTCCAATTGTTGCAGATTTATTATATTTAGATCAGATAAACAACCTTGTAGAGGAGACGTTAAAGGAATTCGGAAAGATTGATATTTTGATACATAATGCAGGAGGTCCTCCAGCAGGCTCGATTGACAAAATAACAAGTGAAGATTGGTCAAATTCTATCGAGCAAAATCTACTTTCGTTCATAAGAATTACTAAATTAGTAATCCCAATAATGAAAAAGCAATCACATGGGAGGATTATAGCAATAACTTCTGTTTCAGTAAAACAACCACTTGATAATCTAGTTCTATCTAATACGACTAGGCTAGGGGTAGTAGGTTTTGCTAAAACTCTAGCAAATGTTCATGGAAAGGAAAATATATTAATTAATGTGGTATGCCCTGGACCTACCCTTACAGAAAGAATGAAGGATTTAATAGATAGAACAGCACAAGACACAGGAATATCTGTTAGAGAAGCTGAACAAGCATGGATCACGCCAATCCCTTTAGGTCGTTTAGGTAAACCTGATGAATTAGCTAACTTAGTTGTTTTCTTGGCTTCAGAAAAAGCAAGTTATATTACAGGTACCGTAATACAGGTAGATGGAGGATTCGTGAAAAGTCCTCTTTAAAAAATGTACATTTTCTCGAATCCATATAAACATTTTTATATCCCATATCGCTATTAGTATCCTATATTTGAAGGGTAACATATGGTTTTAAAAACTTATATAAGAAGTATAAGAAAAAATAAGAAAAAATTTTTCAAATTAATTTTTCTCGGTTCATCCCATTATTATCTAACATTTTTGAGGTCATGAAATTGAAAAACATAAAAAAGAAGATTGGGTATTTAACAATACTATGCATTATATCTGTTTCCGTATTTCAAATTTTTAATTTAAATAACGCAAAAAATTTTCCAGAAGGAATTAATCATGAAAATATACATAGTTCAGCTCAAGAATCTTATTTAAGACAGTGGATAGAAAATCCTAATTTTACATCTGGAGACAATTGGACATCAAGTAAAGGAATTTTAGGAGATCCAGACGATCTTGAAGCGAAAATTGATACATTTCAAGAACAAGCTAATCTTGAAGTTATAGGGGAAACTTACACAAAGAGAATTGATGATCCGATTAATATAGCAAATATGGGTAATTGGGACAAATTTAATAAAACTGAACCCGCAATTAATCCTGATGTTGCAACTATTGATAATAATGGTTTTTACGTGAGTCATTCATGGCATGATGCTACAGCTGACCAATTCGCTAGTGTATACTGGAGATATGATGTTGCTATGGGCGTTGATATGTCCGAATATGAAATAATATCCGCGTCTATTAATGCAACTATGTATGCTAATGTAGATCCTAACATTGATACAGAATATGATACTTATGCTAGATTTGGGCCTGATTATGCAATTAATCAACCAGGAATCTTTGATCACGCTACTTTTATTGTTGAAATCGCAGATATTAACCTAAATGACATAGATCCAATAGCATATAATCAAACGATCAGATTAGGGAAAGATACTGCCCCTACTTTTTATACAATTGCAGATAAATCAATTGAACAAGAAGGAGATGAAGATGATTTAATTTATTTTTTGAATAAAGCATTTGAAAATGATCCAGGTCATGATAATTTTACTATAATTGTTGGAATTGAAATATCCTGTGAAGATGATTATAGTGGTCAAGATTTTGATGATTGGGATGAATTAAGAGTTAGATCTCTCAATTTAACGTTTACTTATGAAAGAAAGATTGAACAATTATCTTCTATATCTTGGAACCAAGTAGCTGATAAACCAAGTGACATTAGTAATGATACTGTTGTGGTTGATAAAGCAATACTTAATTTTAGATATATGATCAATGACACATGGACACCCTTAAGCCAAAACTCTAAAATCCAAGTTTTAATCAACGATATTACCCATACCGAAACTATCAACTTATGGGAAGATGCAAAAACTTTCTTTCAAGATGCAAAATCAGGCGGATTTGATGTGACATATTTAATAGAGGAAGATAAAAACATTAATCTTTCCATTCAACTTTATATCGCCGATGATTTTAAATTAAACCGAACTATAGCAATATCAATTGATAACATTTCTCTTGATATTTCATATACTGTATATTTTTCTGATTATCAAACAAATTTAGAATTATTTTTAAACGGTGAAAATAAGACACTTTCTCCTTCTTTTGAAATTCCTATTGGTAAAAATTTAACAATCACTGTTAAATACTCTAATCTGACAGGTACACATATACCAGGAGCAGAAATTCAATTAACAGGAATAGGAATTATTGAAAATTTAAAAGAATATGCTAATAACTATTCAATTACCATTAATGCTACTCAACAATTAAATGATGGAGTTAACTATTTGGAAATTGAAGCGAACAAGACAAATTATGAAACTCGGAACATTAATCCTACAATTCATTTAAGAAAGATTATAGGAGAGATTAGAACCGTTTCCGGGGAATCAACTATAAATATTGATGAGGGTGATAATTTACAACTAGAAATTATGTTAAATGATACAGATAATGATGAATTGATTAAAGGTGCTATAGTCACATACATCTGGGATCTGGATTCTATTCCCCGGGTGTTGACTGAAAATAATGGAATATATGAAGGAGAAATAATAAATCCACCAGAAGGGCTTTATACTATAATTATATCTGTTTTTGCTGGTGAAGATTATGAATTTGAGGATTTTCCAATAACATTAAATGTAGGAGCTTATGTACCAGGCGATCAACCAGATTTGGGCTTGCTTATATATATATTAACTGGTGGAATGATAGGTTTAGTTGTAATTTTTACTCTCTACCAGACACATTTTAAATTTCCTCCATTAGTTCGCAAAATAAGAAAACTTAAGAAAAAAATAAGTAAAGGAAAAAAAACACATCCTTTACTAGTGAGTAATCGGGAGGAAACAGCACTTAAAAATTTCAAAGTTGGATTGAAAGTACTAGAACCCCATATTCGAATTGTACCAGAAGGATTTAAAAATTTAAAGGATATATCGTTAAAGAAGGAGGATGAGCCCTAAATGCCTAAGGGAATTATCATTACAGAGTGGACTGAAGATGGTTTAGTTGCTAAATATAATTATCCTGAAGACCTCGAAACGGATATAGATGATATGATGCGTATTTTTTATGCTCATATTACTGGAGCAGGAGAAGCAGGTAATGTATTGGTAAGATTAGAAAAAACTCGTTCTAATGTATCTAGTTACTTCACCGGAATGGAGTCTGAAACTCCATTTATGATTAATTTAATGCTTGATTTAGGAGAAGAACCCGAAATGTTTGG
>JBHLOF010000181.1:1560-4646 GCA_048940805.1 Promethearchaeota archaeon | reverse complement strand
TGATCGGATGAGAAATTCAAGAAGAGTTGATAAATTTGACCGAAATCAAGAAAATAACAAAAATCGCCCTACTCTGGTACACTGTTGCTGGCTTTCTTTTTGCTTTTATGTTTATAGTCATAACAGATTTTACTATGAATTTTATGCAGTGGCCGTACAATGATCCAGTCAATTTTTGGTTTCAGGGAGGAACTATGTTAGTTCTGGCAATCACGACTCTATTAGCATTCTTCATTAAAGAATGGGAAAGAATAAAATTATTCTTCTTTTTAGTAATAATTTGGGATATAATGGTTCTTATCATGGATATTGTTATCGCGGTAACATTAAACTTTCCGGCTACTCCCTTTATGATGATTATAACTTTCATCATCATCCTAACGTTCAATTTAGTAATTGGGCTCGTGAGTTGGATGGCTCAAAGAAGTTAATATATAAATCTTTTTTTTTATTAGATTAATAATCCTGACTGGCTTAATTCAAAATTTCTGAAACTCTTTGAAAGAAAATTCCTTATTTCTGTTATAATATATCTTCTGAAATTTTTTATTCAGTACAAATTTAAGTGAAAAGAACTTAAATAATATTACACGATTTTTAGGTGCAAGAAATGAAGTATGTTAGATTAGGGAAGACTGGGGTAGAAGTTTCCCGAATATGCTTGGGTATGATGTCATTTGGAAACAAGCGAGAGTGGGAGCTTGAAATAGACCAAGCAAGACCCATTGTAAACAAAGCCTTGGATTTAGGTATCAATTTCTTCGATACGGCTAATGTTTACTCAGCAGGCAGGTCGGAGGAAATTACAGGTGAATTACTTAAAGAATCAAGAGAAGATGTTATAATCGCCACAAAAGTGTATCTATCAGCATCAGGGATTAGAGATCCAAGAGTGAAACCAAATCAAATTGGTCTGTCGCGAAAAATGATACGCAGAGAAATAAATGGTTCTTTAAAAAGGCTAGATGTAGATTTTATTGATTTATATCAAATTCACCGATTAGACTCGAATTTACCTATGGAAGAAATTCTGCGAAGTTTAAATCATTTAATTAATGATGGAAAAGTCCTTCATATAGGGGCAAGTTCCATGTTTGCATGGCAATTCGCTAAAAGTTTGTGGACTGCTGAAAAGTATGGTTTGGAACCATTCAGAACTATGCAGAATCATTATAATCTTGTATATCGAGAAGAAGAAAGAGAGATGATACCTTTGTGTAAAGATCAAGGAATAGGTATTATCTGTTGGTCACCTTTAGCCCGAGGATTTCTTAGTGGAAGATACTCTCGATCAGAGGAGCCTGATTCTCCTCGTGCAAGATCCGATCCGAATTTAAAGAGGAGATATTTCCATCCTGCAGATTTTGATGTTGTGGAAGCCGTAGTAGAACTTGCTAAGGACAAGGATGTTTCTCCGGCTCAAATCGCTCTTGCATGGATGTTTTCAAAGGATTATATCACCTCTCCAATATTGGGAGTTACCAAAGTAGAGCACGTTGAACAAGCAGTTGAAGCCTTAGATATCAAGCTTTCTAACGATGAAATTAAGAAATTGGAAGATCCCTATACCCCCCACAATGTAATAGGGCATGTTTAAGATATCTTTAAAAGATTATCCATGGTATAATTTTTATCCTTAATCCAAATCAATAGTTGAAAAGAAAAAAAAGTTATATTTCTCGGGCAAAATTATGGGCATCTGTCATGGCTTCTCGAATATCTCTGGGCTGGTTGCAATCACCGATGAATACTATTTTTGGAATGGTGCCTTCAAACTCTTTTTCTAGAGCATTTTTCTGAGTTATCCGTGATCCACAGAAAACTAGTGTATCTGCTTCTATAAATTGTTCATTCCCGTTATTATCTATGTATTTAACTCCTTTATCGGTGACATCTTCCAATTTGGAGTTGTAAATTAACGGTAGCTTTTTCTCTTTGAAGTATTCATAAATCCATAAATACCTTCCAGAAAGTCCTCTGATCGAACTCCCCATGACATTCGCGCTTCCAATGAGAGCTTTAACATTATATCCTTGTTCTATTAATGTTATTGCGGTTTCAACTCCACCTCGCCAGTATGTGTCGAGTCCCCAAATTACTAAATTTTTACCTATGGGTTTACTCTTGAGAATTGCTTCATCTTGAGTGACTACATTCGCATTATCTTTATATTTCACTGGAAGGGTGGCGGTAGTTCCAATAGCGAACACTAACACATCAGGGCTCATAGACAGGATCTCATCCTTACCTAATTCTTTATTTAGATGGATAGGTACCTTGAGTTTGTTTAGTTGATGTTGTATCCAATTTGGTAAATTTATATATTCTTCTTTTTTATATTCTGCAGCTAATGTATGTATTAATCCCCCTAATTTATCTGATTTTTCATAGAGTTCAACTGAATGGCCACGAATTGCACATATCCTAGCAGCCTCCATTCCAGCAATTCCTCCGCCTAAGATTAATATCTTTTTGGGATTATTAGTGGGTACTATATCTTTTTGAAAAGGCCCAGTATAAGGATCATACACACATACTCCAGCACCACATGCAGCAGTACACGCAAAACAAATTTTAATATCTTCTATTTGACCATTGAAGTATTTGTTGGCAGATTCGGGATCGCAAATTAATTGTCTTCCCAAGTAAATTATATCGGCTTTGCCTTGTTGGACAAATTGATCAGCCATTTTTAGGCTTGTAATTCTTCCTACACCTATTACCGGAACATTGACAGCTTCTTTAACAGCGGCAGCTAGATGGATAAATCCTCCTTGAGGTATATAAGATGGAGGGGTAATACCTTGAGGTGTTCTTACATTTACACCCATGCTGACATCTATGCAATCCACCCCCAATTTTTCATACATCTGAGCATTCTTTACGGCATCATCAAGTTGGATTCCTTCTTTCGTTAAACTATCTCCTGAAATTCTAAAAAATAATGGAGGCTCATCTCCCATCCCTTTTCTTATTTTTTCAATTGTCTCTTTAGCAAAACGAAATTTATTTTCCAGAGAACCACCATATTCATCAGTGCGTTGATTGTAGAATGGTGAGATAAAATCGTGATATAATGTTCCATG
>JBHLOF010000181.1:0-1460 GCA_048940805.1 Promethearchaeota archaeon | reverse complement strand
TATATAAAATTCAAAATTAGAAGGTTAAAAAATGTCAACGAGAAAGATAAAAAAGGAGAAATATGGAAAAGAACGAGTACTCTATGAAATTAAAGAGAGTTTAGAGCATAAAATAGTCTTAAGACTCGAAGCGCCACTTATTGGATTAATTGCTTTTAGCGCTGCTTTATGGGGATCGAAATTATTTACGCTGTTTTCTCCAGGAACAAGCCTAATATTTCAAGTCGGTGGATTTAATATCCATCTCCACCACTTTCATTATGGTATCATTGCACTAGCAATTGGAGTAGTACTTACGTTTTTTGAAGGTCCCTGGTTTGTACGATTTGAACATGCTCTATTTGGTGGGGGTTTAGGATTAATAGTGGATGAATATTGGTTGCTATTAATATTCAACGATCACGCGGACATATATTTCGGTCTGGAATCGCAAATTATCTCCGCGATGATCGGGCTTGTTATAAGTATCATTTATGTAGTAATAATAGTTGGAGTTTATTTTGTGACTAAGGAGGAGCGAAAAATTTGGCACGAATTATATGACTCTATGAAATCTGATAAAGTCAAAATTGATATCTAATAAAGTAATGTAAACTAAACTTAACATCCTATAGAACCTACCTTTAGCAGCTCTATCCATTATTTGATGTTCTTTTCGAAACATTTAAATATGAATGTTAAGTATAGTAACATGAATATTGATCATTTTTATAATCGATTGATAGGAAGTATCTATTAACCGGTAAAAATGATTAAATATATTTAACATATAAAAAAATGGAGGAAAAAAACATGAGTAAACTAGATCAACCATACAAGGGAAATATCTCTTCCAGATATGCAAAGAAACAGCTTTTTAAAACTAATATCGGTTATTTACTGTTCTATGCCAGTTGGATGATCATAACATGTATAATATTTTATTTTGTTATACCTTTGGCACTTGATCTTATTTTATGGATATTAATTCTTTCAGTGGTAGTTCCATATATTGTTATTATAATAGTTGCAAGATGGTATTTCCATCAATTTGTGAAAAGATTTTCCTTTGAAATATTAGAGAATAATATACTTATTAACCATGGGGTTTTTAACAGAATTCAAGCGACTATTCCGTATAGTAGAATTCAAAATATAAATATTACCAATGGAGTTTTTGACAGGATGTATGACATATTCACAGCTAAAATCGAAACAGCAGGGTCAAGCGCTGCAGCTGCAAGTGCAAAGTCAGGTGTCGCACGTCCAGAAGGTTATATTCCTGGATTAGTCGATCCTAATATCATTGAGGCAAAAATAAAAGAACGATTGACCAAATATTCAGCAATTCCAAGTGGTTTAGAAGATAAAATTTTCAAACCAGAAGAATTAGCTTTTGATAATTTTATTAGTTATATTCTTTCAAAGATGCGAGAAGGTGAATACTTACAGACATCAATAAAACAAAAGAGAGAAAATGC
>JBHLOF010000180.1:0-4655 GCA_048940805.1 Promethearchaeota archaeon | reverse complement strand
ATATAGGTTCCTCCTTGGGGTTTGATATCTAACAAATTTTTCATGTCAAAAAGAGAGAAACAAATCATATAATTTTCCGGTTCTTTGGAGATACTTTTTGGATCAACATAGTTAATATCAATCTCTTCGTGTAAAAAACTGTCTTCCCAATTACGTTGGGTGCCCCTTAATTCTCTATAAACATATGTATCCCTTATTCTATTAACCCCGTCGGCTTTTTCAATTGCATTTAACAAATATGCATCCTTAGCGGTTATTACGAAAGATCTTCCCGTTAATTCGGCTATAGTTTTAAAGATCTCTAATCTTTCAAAATTTCTCGCAGTAAAATCAACAATAATTAATCCCTTCGCGATTTCAGCTGCTCTACGGCAATTTTCATATACTAGGTTTTCTGATTCACTAATATCTTCTTTCGCTGCTCTCGTACCTTCAATAATGAGAATTGATGCGTTTTTAGCTTTTTTTATGAATTCTTCACTCTTTTTACCCTTTTTTCCGTGTAAACGAAAATCACCGGTATAGGCGATTGAAGTATCTCCAGAAAGTATAAATCCTGTTGCACCAAAAATGGAATGATCTACCTCATGTGCAGTTATTTCAATATCTGAAGGGAAAACATCTAAATGTAATATATTACCTTCTTCAATGCTCTTCTTCCCCTTAACACTTGTAGAAAGAAATTCTGAGAAATTATCAGAGAAGTTTTCTGTGCAATAAAAATCTCTCCCAATATCTTTGCTTCTATCTGTTTCTAATATTCTTCCATCTTTTTTACGTCGTTTGCGTGAATAATAAGCTACATCCGACCCAAGCATCGCTGTGGAACAATCTAAAATTCCTTTGAGAAACATCAATGTAGAAGGAGATGCTATAATCGGATACTTAGGGTTGAGGAGTCCTATATTACCAAAATGATCCATATGAGCATGACTAAGTAGAATTGCACTTACATTTAACTTGGGGTAATATGAAACATCAAAATCTAACGGGATTAAATCTTTTCTATAGATGTTAAGTTTAGGAATCAAATTGAGGCTGATTAGGTCATAGATTCCTCTAATACTTCGAGATGTTAAAAATTCTTGGAAATATAATCCATATTTTTTAAAATTCATCCCAAAATCGAGAAATAGTCCTTTACCTTTTTCTTCTAGATAAATTTTATTTCCTCCGATAGTGTTAGCCCCATCATATATTGTTATGCTGGTCATTTTGCTAGAATTTTACTTTCTGAATTATTTTTGTAGTCGTCTTGTTATAATAAATGATAATACCTTATTTTTAATTTGACTATGATGCTTTATTTATCTATTTAATAACGGGGCAATGTAACCATCAATTAGAATGGAATGTTAATAGTAGATCTTTTTCGAAAAAGATATAATAAAACATTTTAAATAGTAAAAAATAATAGTAAAAGCATGTCTTCATTTTCAAATAACACTAAAGCTGGTCGATCTTATAAATTTCTGGAAGCGGTAATTTACATCCTTTTCTTATTTGGGCCTTTAACGGGAAATATTATTAATGTTTTATTCAATGTGTTATCCACCGAATTTAGCATTTTAGATCCAACATCAATCCTCATTGCAATTCCCGCGTTCATGTTCCCATTTGCTATTACTCAACTCTTTTCTGGTGTCATTTCGGATTTAAAAGGGAGATTCCCTGTTTTGATTATAGGTTTAATAATATTTGGTATAGCGATGCTTCTAGCAGCATTGTCGATATCATTAACAATGTATGCTATGGCAAATATACTGGGAGGTATTGGATTTGGGTTAATCAATCCGGTATTAATTGCGTTATTAACCGACATTACAGCTCCGCAAAATATACCCAAAAAAATGGGGTATCTAGGTGCGAGTGCGAATCTAGGTGTTGGTTTAGGCCCTCTGATAGCTTCACAGATGATATTAATTGGCTGGCGGTCGATTTACATACTATTTATAGGTATAACAATTTTTGGGTTGCTGTACTTGATTTTTTCCAAACGTCCTCCTCAAAAAATCCCAGAAGAATCAGGGATTAGTGTGTTAATCTCCCAAATCTCTAAGGAATTACGTCGATCCGTTGTACTGTTGATGATATTCTCTGCAATTTTCATTTCTCATACGTATCTAGCTATAAATATATGGACCTCTAGAGTCCTTCTAAACCAAGAAGGATTTGTAGGATTAATCTTAGGCATAGCGGGAGTAGGAGCCGCATTAACAGGGATGGTAACCGGTCCTATGATTAAGAAAAAAGGGGTGAGACTCCCGATAGAAATAGGTTCTATTTTATTAATCACAGCATTAGTAATATTATTATTGATAAGGGATATTACTCTGCCAGAAAATTATGTCTTTTTAGGAATTGGTTGGATCATTTCAGGCTTAGCGGGTGGTATACTTTTTCCGACGTTAACTTACTATAGTCAAGTTTTATCACCAAAAAGACGAGGTGCTCTAGCAGGTTTACTTACTGCCGGTTATTTCATAGGAATTGCATTGGTTCCTACAACACTAGCTCCAATAGCTGTAATGTATGGAATAACAGGAATTTACATTTGTGTACTAGGAATATCCGGTATTTTTGTAATAACCCTATTCTTATTGTATAGGAACGCTAAGAAGAAAGTATTTGTTCAAGAACCAAGACTACATGAAAAGTAATTCAATAATTAAAGTGGGAATTTCTTTTTCACTCTTTTTTCTTTAGTGTCTAAGGATTCCTTTTCATCTCTAATTATTTTAAACACATTTGTTTTCTTCTCATTAACTTTTAGTGCTTTATCAAGCTCTTCCTCTAATTCATCATCAGATAGATCTTTCTGTTTCACAAGTTTTAGCATAAATAAAAAAATATAAAAATTGTGAATGTTAATCAAAATAGCTAGATTTTAAGACTTTACCATAATAAGCATCATTTTAAACTTTTTCAGAGCTTTTAATGCATGAGGCTCATTTGCCGGCATTAAAATCATCTGTCCTTTTGTTAGAATATGTTGTTTTTGCGATATCATAATCTCCGCTTCACCGTCGAATACATATACAATTGCATCGAATGGTGTGGTATGTTCGCTCAAACCTTCTCCTTGATCGAAAGAAAATAAGGTTACCGTGCCGACATCCTTATTTATTAATGTCCTACTTACAATTGAACCATCCTGATAGTCTACCATATGTTCCAAATCCAAAGCCTGAGTTAATTCTTTTTGTTCACTCATTTTAAATTCAATTTTTAATGTTAAACTAATGTTATCCTAAATAAAGAAGAATTATATATAAACATAAATTCGAACATGTTTTATGTTGAAAGAATGACCTTGATTTCAGAAAGTAAGTTAGAAAAAGGATAAGGTTTATTCTAGAGATGTAGGGACCCTCCACTCTTGTCCGCACTTCCCACATTTGTACTTCTTCCCATAAATTCGTGGATAATTCATTATAATATGGGTTTTATCAATTTCTTCATAAATAGATTGATGTTGGGTATTATCGCAA
This sequence comes from Promethearchaeota archaeon, assembly GCA_048940805.1. Taxonomy (GTDB): domain Archaea; phylum Asgardarchaeota; class Lokiarchaeia; order Sigyniarchaeales; family SOKP01; genus Loki-b32. Next base: position 1,164 of record JBHLOF010000180.1, on the reverse strand, counting down.
CTTGGACACATCCTTCTTGAATGTCCTTCAATAATAGTTTTATGGGTAGAACTTATTGGAACACTAGGAGACTCAAACTCAGAAGAAATCTCCAAATCTCTTTCTTCTAATATATTAGGTTGTTGAATTTCTATTTCCTTTTGCTCTTTAAAAAGTTTAAGAGGTTTCTTTTCTTCTATAAAGACAGGTTGATTCTGCTCAGAAAATGTTAGTTTTTCTCTTAAGGATACATTCTCTCTCTGCAATTCCTTAATTTTTTGTCTTAAACCTGCGTTCTCCTTCTGTAGACTTTCAATAGTAATATCTTTTTCCTCAGGGGATGAGTCGTTTATTTCTGTCATTTATTTTAACTCCAAATTTATAATTATTATTGCTTGACAATGTAATAAAGTTCTGATTAAAAAATTTAAGGAAATCGAAAAACCAAAAAATCTTTATTGTACCAAAAAAAGATTTTTAAACTTGGAATTTATTTATTTTCATATTATTAATTAACCTCTTGAGAAAGTGTACTGGTATGCGGTTATTTAAAATTAATGAAAAAGGAGAATTGGATTCACTTAGTAGTTTAAACTTCAAGGAAAATGATGTATATCTTGTAGATGACAAAGAAAAAAATACTATATACATTTGGGTGGGAAATGAAGTTGATCAAGATAAAAAAGATATCACAGCAGAGATAGCAAGAAAATTAGATAAAGAACGGGGTGGGTCTACAAAAATCCTTATAATGAAACAAAAAAGAGAATATGGTTCGTTTTTAGCAATGATGCATAATTTAAAAAGAGGACTAATTCCAGGTGAAAATATTGAACGACGGCCAGAATTTGTTTTCGAAGCACCTCCTCAGATCTTTGAATCTGTAAAACTCGATGGAACTCCTGAAGAGAGGAAAGTCACCCCTGAAAAGCGGATAAAACAATGGTTAACACAATTATCAGAACATCGAGCTCCCAAGGTGAAAGAAGAGCCTGAAATAGCAGTTGAGTCTGTTAAATTTGTTAAATTTGAGAAAGAACCAGTAAAATCTGTACACCAAGAGGAACCTCTAATTGAAAGAAGGTCAATTCCAGAAGCAATTCAGGAAGAGATTGAAGAACCAGACCTTAAAATTCAAATAAGAGAAGCAGCTTATTTCTTTTCTTTAAAAAAGTATACTTACGA
>JBHLOF010000083.1:0-19992 GCA_048940805.1 Promethearchaeota archaeon | reverse complement strand
TCGCCATTCTGCCTTGTCTTGGCATATTCGGTTGCAGAATCGACCGCAGCCTGAGCAATCCCTAGTGATATGGCAGCCATGCCCAGCATAGCATGGCTAGCATATGCCGGACCGACATTCATATAACCGTTCTCAGGTCCCAGAAGATTCGTCTTGGGTACCCGGCAGTTTTCGAATATCAAATCCCCATTGGAGGCGCCACATAAACCCATAAAATCTGACTTCTTGCCAAAAGAGAAGCCAGGAGTACCTTTCTCGATGATAATGGCGGATAGGTCTAGGGGTGTTTTCGCCCCATCGGTGCGGAGTACAACAATGTAAATCTGTGCCTGTTCAGCTCCCGTTATTAAGGTCTTCGTCCCATTTACAATGAAACTGTCACCGTTAGCAATGGCTTTGGTAGCAACCGCTAGAGAATTAGAGCCTGAAGCTGCCTCGGTTAAAGCGAGTGCCCCCAACTTCTCTCCAGCGATCATTGCGGGCAGAAGTCTCTGCTTCTGTTCATCGTTGCCGGCCAAGGCAAGCGCTCTGGTTACCAAGCTGTGTGTTAAAAATACCAGGGCCGTTGAAGCACAACTTCTTGCGATAGCCTCGGTCGCCAGCACAAACGATACACTATCAGCCCCTCCACCGCCAAGCGCTTGAGGGACCGTTAATCCGAGTAAACCGGCGACTCCAAGCTTTTTGAGCCCATCCAACGGGAAAGAGCGTTCTTTGTCTACCCCGTCTGCCTGAGGGGAGATTTCTTTCAATGAGAGGTCGCGGGCTTCCGCTTGTATCTTTTTCTGAGCATCTGATAAATTCATGTTTTTATTCATCTTTTACACCACCAAATTCGAGCATACCATTTTATATAGATATAATCATTACAATATAAGTATTTTGATTAATAATTTTAAGTAAATATTTAGAAATTAATAAAATAACTTATGTAACAGGATTTTGAAAATGCAAAACAAAAATAATTTGGAGAATAGTGTGATATTTCCTAAAGGAGAAAAAGCTACAAGCGACTACTTTACGGGGAATGTGTGGGTTCAAATGCTGGTAACGGAAGAGCAATTTAATTGTCAAGTCTATAATGTAACATTTGAACCAAAAGCAAGGACTAAATGGCATTCACATCCAGGAGGACAAATTCTTCTTGCTACAGGAGGAAAAGGATATTATCAAGAAGAAGGACGGCCAGCGCAATCACTTCAAGAAGGAGATGTTGTGAAAATACCACCAAATGTGAAGCATTGGCATGGCGCATCAAAAAATAGTTGGTTTGTTCATGTTGGTATCAGTACGAATCCTACTTTGGGAGCTGCTGAATGGCATGGACCAGTAACGGAGGAGGAATATCAATAAAACAGCAATTTTTAAAGGTAAAATAGTAATCAAGTTTCGTCTGGCACACCAGATGAAGTAGGAAGCGTCGCCGCTCTGCCTATGGGGCCAGACGGGGGGTTCATAACTGGAAGCTGATAATTCTTTATGTAAATTTATTGGGGTTTACGAAAAATGGTGCGTTCAAATAAAATATTCTGGTTCCCAAAAAATGTTCGCAAAGTTCAACTAAAATGTTCTCGTATTAACTAGGTTCAAATTTCAGAGAAATTGAATTTATACAATATCTACAACCAGTTGGGTTTGGTCCATCATCAAAAACATGCCCTAAGTGTCCCCCACACTTACTGCAGAGAACTTCATTCCGTATCATACCATAACTGGTGTCCAACTCTTCTTTAACATTGTCCTTGTCGTAGGGTTTGTTAAAGCTTGGCCATCCCGTTCCTGAATCAAACTTTTCTCCAGAAGAAAATAAAGGTGCACCACAACCTGCACATTTGTAGATCCCCTTTTCATGATGATTCCAATATTTTCCTGTAAAGGCTGGTTCTGTTCCCTTCTCACGAAGAACTTGATATTGTTCCTTAGATAATTTTTTTTTCCATTTATCTTTAGATAATTTCGACTCCATAGCTCTAAAAAGGAACTACACTTATTATAATGATTGCCTTATAATCAGTAAACAGATGCTTTCATTTTGCTTATATTAAAATTATTATTCTCGCTTTAGAGTTATACAAAATTAGACTTAGCTTTAACTTTCTGAAATTCGTTGATAACTTATGGAGTTTCAAAAAGCAATATTTGCTGCGGGGTGCTTTTGGGGTGTGGAAGAAAAATTCAGAAAAGTACCAGGTGTAATTTCTACTCGAGTAGGTTATACAGGGGGTCGTTTCGAAGAACCAACATATAAAGATGTGTGTTCTCATAAAACAGGTCATGCGGAAGCTATAGAAATTACTTTCGATCCTTCCAAAGTATCATATGATAAGTTATTAGATGTTTTTTGGACTATTCATGATCCTACAACCTTAAATCGTCAAGGTCCTGATGTTGGCACACAATATCGATCTGCCATTTTTTATATTGATCTCGACCAAAAAGAGAAAGCAAATAACTCAAAAATGAAAATTGAAGCCTCTAAACGCTTTAAAAATCCAATTGTCACGCAAATTGTCCCCGCTTCCGATTTTTGGGAAGCAGAAGAATACCACCAGCAATATAATGAAAAAAGAAAAGGACGTTTTATATTCAATCTCTGAAAGCTTAAATAAAAATTTGTTCCATATTTATGCAACAAGATGAGAGTTTTTTTCTGAAAATTTGTAGTTGTAATCACACATGAAATTTTAATTTGTCTTTTTTTTTATCATCTAAATCATTTTATATATCATTGTATTATATCATTATTGACAGTTGATGAGTGATTCAGATGATGAATGTGAAGAGGATGCGTGGGAGTACTTAGATAAAGTTAAAGATGCTCTCAACGGTCTTTTTGAGGTTTTAAACGTAGCTCTAGAACCCGATAATATTTTCTATGAATGTGGGGTAGATAATTTAGAAGCATTAAAGTCGGGTTTGCTTAATTTGCTGATGAGTGATTTTGACACTTTAGAATTACAGGATACTTTGCGTAAGATTGAATTCGATGTCAAAAAAAACTTATTCTTTGAGCAAGATAAGAAAAAGAAGATAAATGAAAAAAAAGACGAAGAAAATCCAATTTAACGATCTTATGGCATTTTTCTTAAAAATTTTCGCGATTATCGCAAAAGAGATTTTACTCTAATTCTTTTAATTTCATCTAATTTACTTTATATTGATACCAAAATTTATATTAATTGAAAGTTCGTGACTCAATCAGATGAAGGCTGTGATGAAGGCATAGGAGAGTATTATAACAGGGTAAAGGATGCTCTTAATGGGTTATTTGAAGTTCTAAGTGTGGTGTTGGAACCTGATAATATCTTATTTAAGTGCGGGATTGATAATTTAGAAGCTCTAAAGATCGGATTAATAGAACTGCTTAAGAAAGATTATGACGTCAACGAATTGCAAGAGGATTTACTAAAGATTGAGTTCAATGTTAAAAAATCCTTATTCTTTGAAAACCCTAATAAGGGAAAGACAGATAAAAAAAAAGACGAAGAAAAAACCCTCTAACCAAAAGTTTCTTAAATCATACTCTTTTTTTCGGATAGGCAACTTCAGATCGCTTAATAATGAAAGAACTATCAAGATCTTGGGCCATTCGTTCAGCAATTTTAGATGGGATACCGATTGATAAAAATTCTTGGGGAAACCAATAATTTCCTGTAGGATCAGAGGGACCAATTATAACACAATTCTTTGGGCCATTCTCAGCTATACTTGTTGGAAACGTTACAAAAGAACCGCATGAGGGACCCCAGGGGATTTGAATATTAACTGATTTCTCTGGTCTAAAATGTGCCAATGAACATAGATTTCTTATTTGTTCAGAGACTCCGAAACATAGAAATGCTTTAACTTCAAGATCTTGATCCTTTATACTATCACATCTTTGAATTACAGTATATTTTCCAAGGGGAATTATTTTTCCTATTGACTTTAATTGCTTTTCCGCTAATTCTGGATTTGCAATAAGAAATTCAGAAGCCCCATTTCTAAATTCTTCTGAACCTGTTGATAAAAAATATTTCAACATTGGCATAAAGATTTTGTAACCAAACCACGCTTGTCCTCCAGGACAACATCCCTCCAGATTATCTTCTCCAATATATACTATATTGATCTTTTCCTGAGAGGAAAGAGTAAAGATCGCGTTTGCAATACAACGATTCATTTTCTTTATTGGAATACCACTCACAGGTACCGTATCTGAGCCATAAATGCACAAAACACTTGTAGTTAACATTCCAGCTCGAGCCAACTTTTTCCCAATTTCTATAATTGAATTACCTTTCATGAAATTTTTCCAATTTTCATTTAATTTTATATATTGAGGATCTTATTTTAAAGATTTAATAATTTGATTAGCAATAATTTTCCCATGAGCTATTGCATGTACTACACTTTTTGATCCTAAAACGCAATCTCCCCCAGCGAACACTTTGGGAACACTGGTGAAGTAATTTTCATCCACATCAAAAGTATTATTTTTAGTTACCCTAAATTTTTCTAAATCAAACCCAGTTAAGTCAGGATGTTGACCAACTGCTTCAATAATAAGATCTGCTTCGATCTTAATCTCAGTACCTTCAATAGGAATTGGATTTGGCCGTCCGGTAAGATCTACTTCTCCCAATTCCATTCTATGGCAGACTGCACCCTGGAACTCATCTTCAATACAAATGAATTCCTTTGGATTTATTAAAAATTCCATATTTATTCCTTCCTCCTCTGTATGTTCAATCTCAATTCTCCCTGCTGGCATATGAACTTTTTCTCTTCGATATAAAATAGTGACATTTGCCCCAAGTCGCTTAGCAACTCTAGCCGTATCTGTTGCGGTACTTCCTCCACCGATAACAACTACTTTCTTTTTCTCTAAGTCAGGGATCTTATTTTTCAGATTAAAATCTTTTAAAAATTGAATGGCATGTAATATAATTTCTGAATCCTCGCCAGGAAGATTCATCCATTTAGCTTTCTGACTTCCAATTCCTACTACAACAGCATCGAAACCCTCATCAAATAGATAGTTAACGCTGAAATTATCATCAATACCTTTTTTATTGATAATACTAACACCAAAATTTTGTATATTTTCTATTTCCACTTTTAGAACATTTCGAGGAAGTCGAAATTCAGGTATTTCTGTGATTAACATCCCACCAATAATGTTAAGTTTTTCAAAAATACTTACATTTATTCCGTATTTTCGTAAGTAAAAGGAAACAGTTAATCCTAATGGTCCAGAACCAATTACTGCTACCTTTTTTCCACGATCTTCTTCATGTTCATAAAATTTTTTATTCAATCCAAAATGATCTACTAGGAATCGCTTTATCATAGGAATTTGAATTGGATCCCCCTTTTTACCCGCAGTACAGTATAATTGACAATAACCAGGACAAACTCTTTCTACGCATCTTGGAATAGGATAATGTTCATAAATTATCTCTAATGCATCTTCAATATTATCAGTTAACACATTTTTAATTATATCTCTTGAATTACAATGAGTTGGACAATATTTCATGCAAGGAGGGGGTTTTATCTGAGGATCACTTTTTTGAAAACACTGGTAGCATCTTTCGCATTCCTCGATTACTTCCTCCAGCGTCAAATAACCTAAATTAACTTCTTTAAAATTATTTATTCTCTCTTCTACGGGTAAATAATGGAGTTTCACAGCTTCTCTATTCCGAACAGTCTTCTTATTCCCTTTTTCCAAATAACCTCACTTTAAATTAAAGATCTGAAATATCAAAAGAAAACCTAACTCGCCATTCGTATATTTCTTCTTTACTGAGTACTCCCCAAGACCACGACCATCTATGTTTTTATGTAAAATCTCTCGAGGCATAGTAATGCTTTTATAAGTTTCCTTTATTATATCAATGCATAAATGCCTTCTCTTATGTCTATACGCTATTTTGGATAAATTAAGAGTTACTAGTATCATTTCAATTACTAAATTTAAATATTTTATTATGTATTCTGAGAGTTAAAACTATTATGAACATCAATGTTAAAGGAAGAATATAACCCCAAGAGATTTTATCATTTATTGAACTTTCCAAGTAAATCTTAATTTCATGGTAGCTATGTTCATACTCAAAATGTAATAAAACCCATGTCACTTTATCACTTAAAGTAAAGTCAATCCCCACACCATCCATAGATACTACAAACGGTCCTGTTAGAATGGGTTTGGGAATCAAAACATCACAGAAACCTGTGGTTCCTGCCCTTCCATAAATTTCAAAACTAATTTCATTACGGGATTCATTAAACCTAAGACCAAAGTCAGAAGAATTAGATTTTACTACTACTGTGTAAATTGCATCATCCTTTATAATTGTATAATTAGTAGATGTCGATATTAAAGGCTCTATTTGAAACATTTTTTTGTCCTCCCAACTTTCACATGTTCTTTGGAGTGTCCATATGTAGTCCCCATCCCACGCGATTGCCCACGTGCCATCGGCTGCGGGATATATTTGTCCCACAATCTGCCAATCATGTGAAAATTTGGTTATATTTCCCCCTCCAGTAACCCCCCAAAAATGCGTACCTGTCCACACTAATCCTCCACTGATACCTTCGCCCGAAATATTAATTTCCTCTATAATTGAACCAGTTTTGTTTATTTTCCTTACTAAAGCACCTCCTCTACTTGGAATATAGAGAAATTCTCCATCAGAGGTCATCCCTTGTATACCCCCCTCTTCCTTTTTAGGAAGATCAAAAGAATCATTTACTACAAGTACATCTCCCACTAGTGAAAATTTGAAAATTTTGAGCTGGCTATGATCGTACCCAAAAAAGTACTCACCATCCCAAGCTAAACCTCGAGCATTTTCAATATAATCATTGCGAAATTCAGTATAATCTCCCGTTATAGGGTTCATTCTTATAAAATTTTCAGCACTTCCGAGTGAGGTATGCCAAAAATCAAATCTCCAGAGATATCCCATCGCATATTCTAATGCCCATCCAAAACTTAGTCCTAATCCTATTCTTTTTACAACTTGTCTTGTTTCATCAATTAATTCATATACATAAGGATATTGATCTGAGAGATCGCCGGGAATGTAGCTTAATGTAAAATTTTTAATATCCTGGTAATCAAATGTGGGAATTGGCAGCGTCATTGTTCCATTATCATTATTAATTAGAGTTGCATTTGAATTTACTGTTATAGTCACTCGAGGAATAGGTAATGAAGGATCAAAAACATTTTCCTCCAAAGTTGCATTAGTATGAGCAGCAATGGACACCACATCCCCGGAATAATTAGTAAAATAATTACCAAATAGATAAACTTCTGAATTTTCTGAATGAAAAGCAACAGTTCCATTTGTAAATATGTTTTTTGAAATAGTAGCATTATTAAATTGCTCTAAAGCAATTTCATGATATCCATTCCCATATAGTGTGTTATTTACAAATTCAACTTCAGAATATTCAGCATAAAGTCCTTCTGTGTTAACCCATCTAACTATAGAATTAACCACAATCGATTCAGAGTAGAATTGAACTATTCCAACAAGTCCATATTCCACTATTGTATAATTAAATATTGATTCTGTAGTTCCATTCATATATATTCCATCCCAATCCCCATTTATTGGTGGTTCTGCATCAGATGTAAACCAAATTTGCTGATCTGGCTTCCCTATGGCCTTTATCGTTCCCTCTATAAAAAGACTAAGTCTTAAGTTAGGATCTTTATATCCCCTGTAATGTTGAAATTTAATGACCGTCCCAGGTAAAATAGTGAGAGTAACACCCTTAGAAATAGTAATACTTCTAGTTATGAGGATGCTTCCGCTCCAGGTTTCATTAGTATTGATAGTTTCATTTTTTATTTGGATTGAACTTAGATGGGGTTCGATATATTTGTTAGAATCCTTACTTTTTACATTTTCAATGCGAGAGATATAGTGATTAATAGAGAAACTATTTAGTGGATTACTCATATAACTTAAACCAAAAAGAAATAAAAACATAAGAATAATTCGATATCTTGTTTTTGACATATCCTACCCTTTTTTGAATAATAAATAATAATATATATTTCCTCCTCAAATAAAAAGCTTATAAGGATTTCTAAGAAAAAGAAAGAAATAAACAATAAAATTAAAAATGAATTTAAGAATATACAATCTGGTTTAATTCACTAAAAGATTGCTTTTGTTCTTTTAATTCTATTGCTCGATTATTTAAGATTAATGATATTCTTTGAGTGTCTTTATTGATTGATCTCGCACCAAACAACCAAGCCATACAACCAATCATTCCTATGAGAACTGAAACTAGAACCGTCAATTGATAGTTTTGATTAAAATTAATTAAAAGAAAGCCAGCAATCAATGGACCGAGGCCTGATCCAATCAACTCAAGAAATTGGTTTGCAGAACCTATTTTTCCTTGAGCCTCGGGTAGATTAATTTTTTGTAAAATCGGAGGTTGGTTAATTGAGTAGATCATGCTAATCATCTTGGCGAGAAATGCCATTAATCCCAAAATTAATAATGCAGGAGTTGAGAATATTAGTAATATGTTTCTTCCCTCTTCTAAACTAAAATTTGGAAGAGGAATTAAGAAAATCACTAAATATAACCAAAATATTCCAATCAACGAAAATATTATCATATAAACTCGAAAACGTATATTTTTCTTAGCTAGCCGATCGGATATTTTGGCAAATCCTAATGAACCTATAATTGCTCCGGGAAAACCTGAAATTAACATAAAAATCGTGACAGTAAAAGGTGCAACATTGTGGAGAGGTCCTGTAACATAAGATATCAATAAGAAATCTGGGATTGCAAGTAATACTGTTGTAAATATACCCTCGATAAAGGCAATTATATTTGTGCTTCTAAAGATTGTTGTTTTAATGGTCTCTTTAGTCAGTTGATACTTATATCGGACATTAGAAGTTTTTAGAACTTCCTTTAATTCTTCTTGTTGTATACCTCTTTTAGGTTCTTGAGCTTTTAACGCAACCAACACACCTTCGATTACAATCGATGTACCTAAGATCCAGTAGAATTGTCGCCATAGTAAATTTTGGAATAGAAGTGATGAAAGCAACATTCCTAAAATTTGGGCTACTTGAAAGATTGCATTAATTGACCCATAAAATTTGGATCGTAATGATTCATCTACATTATCATTTACAAAGGAGGTTTCAATAGGACTAAATGCTCCACTAAAAAATCCTTGGATAATTAAAGTGGCAAGAAAGAAATAAAATGACAAGTTCCCCAAACCTATTGGAATAAATCCATTCAGAAGTAATCCAATCCCGTAAAACATAATAGAGAATACATAAAGATTTTTTCTCGAGTATTTATCAGTCAAATACCCAAAGAAAATTCCTGATAGAGCTGTTGAAAACATTGAAACACCAATCATTAAGCCTAATTCAGCACTATGAAATACCTCATTAGGCCATAGTAAATTTGAAATAATAATGACATTCAAAAAAACAGCACTAATTGTCATCGCATATGACGCTTTTGAAACAAAAGCGGGCCAAGTCTTTTTTATTACTTTGTTTTTATTTTCATTCATTATTTTGTACCTTATTTTATATTTATTCGTTTTATCGAATTCGACTAATAATAATAATTCCGAATTCGATAATAATTAAATTGAAATGATAATATTTAAATGTTCGTATTTTCTTTAATTAATCGAATTCGATCAATTTATATAATTACGAATACAATAATTAATGGTGATAAAAAATGGTAAAACCAACCTCAAAAAAAGAAAAAATGGCTAAAATTATAGATTTCTTAGGTAAGACAAAATTCCAAATATATAATTTTCTTAAAATCTACGGTTCATTAAGTCTGTCAGAAATAGCTCAAAAATTAAAAAAAAGCAAATCAACTATACATGGGCATATACAAAAAATGAAGGAACTTGATGTTGTAATTGAAGAAAAAAGACCAATATACTCTGATCCGGTTTCAGATAAACCTAAAGTATTTGAAAATGTGTATTCTATGAACCCAAATTTTGAAACTCAGTTTAATGCACTACTACTAGAACTTGATCCAGAAAAACTCACCACTAGACAAGCTAAAACTGTGATTGACGTAATGTTGTTTATGACTAAAATACGTATGATGAACTTAGAAATTCAAAAACAATTTTTCGAAAAAATTAATGCGAATATTGACAAAAATCCAGAAGAAATGTTAAATCTCACGAAAAAACTTGTTTATGGACTGTTCAATCCCAAAATTGAAATTATTGATAAGGATTTTCCTTTAATTTCTGTGTATGTTAACTTTTCCTCCCAACAGTTTAATAAGTTTTCAGAAGACTTTGGGAAATTATGTAAATCTTTCATTAGTAAAGAATATGAAGAACTTTCTAGTGATGAAAAACCTGTAATTTTTATGGGAACAGGGATTCCCATGAAAAATTTTATAGAATTTTTAAATACTGAAATTGATTAGAGAAAAATCTCGAAATGAAAATAAGTTAATTTTTACAACTCCTATAATTAATTGATAAAAAAATTTGTAAGTTATTCACTATGTTGGATTTTCAACGATGAACAAAAAAGAAAAATTTTATAATGAATTAGGGGAACTCCTACGAGATTATCTTGATAGAAAAGAAAAAGAATTAGTAGTTAATTATTTGGTTAAGAATAGTAATTTACCTGGACGTAGAGCTAATATAGAGCTAGCTAAAGCATTCGCAGAAATTTCACAAGATCTTGAAGAGAATCTATCTAAGAAATTATGGGAATTAAGTGAATTTTTAATTAGTTTTACCGTTGATACGGCACCCACTAATGATCCAAAAGAATTTTTAACCTTTTGCGGTACCTGGGCTATTGCTGCTATTGGGGCGATGAATCCAGAATATTTTAGAGATTCTCTAATTATCCTGAAAGAATTATCAAAGGATGCAAGATGGAGAGTAAGAGAAGCGGTTGCATTTGGACTTCAAGAATTATTAATAACACACCAAAATGCAGTTTTGACAGAATTACAAAACTGGATTAGTGATAGAAACTGGCTTACATTACGAGCTGTAGCGGCAGGAATTTCTCATCCTTCTGTACTAAAAGATAATATCACTATCGAAACGGCATTAGAAATTCATAGAGCTATTTTTTCTAAAATCCGTTCGAATAATAATTTTTCATCAGAAGAATTTAAAACTTTAAAAAAGGGATTAAGTTATACCTTAAGTGTGGTAATATATGCGAATCCTGAAAAAGGTTTTAAATTTTTATCAGAATATGCTAAAACAAAGAATATCCACATTCAAATGATAATAAAAGAAAATTTAAAAAAGAATAGACTTACTAAAAATTTTCCGAAAGAGATAATATCAATAAAAAAGAAACTGGAGTTTTCGCTATAAATTATCTATAGCAAAGGTAAAAACGCATAATATTATCATTGGGGATTTCTTAACAAATTAGCTTTATTTTTTGCTTCTTTAGCACCCTTATTATCCCCCATTTTTTTAAGAACTACACTAAGGTCTTCCCAAGTCTCATCATCCTCTGGGTCGAGTTCAAGTACATTTTTGTATGCATCAATAGCTCCCTTAAAGTCCTTTTTTTCCTCAAGAGCTACTGCAAGATTATACCATGCAAGTTCAATTTTAGAATCAAGTTCGAGGGCTTTCCTATACGAGTTGATCTCAGCATCTATATCCCCTTTTTTTCCTAATATCAATCCAAGATTATACCATGCTTTTTCATCATTAGGATCAATCTCTATCGCTTTTTCAAACGCGGTTTGTGCATCCTTAAACTGATCAGTTTGCATATAGATTACTCCTGTATTTAACCACGCTTGAGAATCACGAGGATTCAATTCAAGAACTTTATTGTAAGCTGTAATAGCATTCTTAAAATCTTCCATTCTTCCGAATGCTACTCCCAGATCAAACCAATTGTCAGTATCTTCTGATTCAAGTTCTAAAGCTTTCAAATAAGCATTAATAGCACCTTTAAAATCGTTTGTTTCTTCAAGAACTATTCCGAGATTAATCCATATTTCCAAGTTAGTTGGATCAAGCTCAAGTGCTTTTCTGTAAGCTTCAATCTCTGAATGAAATTGTCCCTTCCACCCATATACTAATCCTAAATTAATCCAGGCTACCACCTCTTCAGGATTTAGTTTTAATCCTTTATTGAATGCTTCTATTGCTCCATCAAAGTCTCCCTTTTCCCCTAGTTTTACTCCAAGGTTAAAGTATGCCTCCGGATCATCTGTGTTATCAATTTCCACTAATTCAGAATCTTTCATTATAAAAACTCTAATATATAAGCTATAATAAAAATACTATCATATGCATAAAAGTAGTTCTTCCTTCGAATTATTAAATGTTGCTTTTATAGATTATTCAATCCGTTCTTTGGTGTTAAAAAATTTTAAAATTTTTAAAAAAAAAGTTAATCTTTAGACTTAATTTTATTTCATGCTTTTTTTTATTCATAATAAGGAAATCATATCTTTAATTGCTCTACTCACTAAATACAGTTGAATATTTCGAGCCCCACCTATAATTTCTTGTACTTTAGCAACTTCTAAAGCTTTGTCTATTCGTAGATTATCTGTAAAAGCAATACCACCACATAATTGTTGAGTTTCATAAGAAATTTTATGTGCGAGATGTGATGCTAGGTATTTCGTCCCTGAACTAAATGATGCATTATATTTTACAAATTTTTGTTCGCCGAAATAGTCTCTGTCAATAGTCTTATCATATTCTGAAGCGGATTTAAAACCAAGTTCTGTAGCTGCCATTAGTTCAGTAAAGTTCTGAGTTTGTGGAAATGAAACTCCTTGAAAATCATATAGAGGTCGACCAAATTGAATTCTAAGATTAGTGTAAATAAGACCGATAATAGCAGTTAACCAGGCGATGCCTAAACTAGAGCCAATTATAGAACATCGTTCAGCCACAAGTCCAGAGAATAAATTTTTGTACCCGTGACCTTTCGCTCCAAGAACATTTTCTTGTGGAATTTTAACATTATTAAGGAGAGTTTGACCAATTTGCACACGAGGAACCGACGGGATACCAAGTCTATTGGTAATTAATCCTTCATAACCTCTTTCAGCAATCGCTTGATACATTGTACCTCGTGGATCTGAAAGCTGCGAAACTCCATATATTATAAAATAATCTGCCACAGGTCCATTTGTAGTATATAATTTTTCTCCACTAAAAGTTACATAATCCCCTTTATCTTCCACCTGAGTTTCCATATTAACAGCATCAGATCCATGTTTTCTCTCAGTAATACATATGCACCCAATCTTTTTGCCAGTCATTATTTCATTTACAATTTCGGTGATTCGATCTCCTTTTCCAAACATAAACAATGGGTTGCCAAATATTACCCCAGTAACCACTCTAGCCAGATCTAATTCTGGATCAACTATTGAGGTTGCCATTGCGAGGAGCATTTCATAACGCATATTATATCTTTTAGAATCTCCATAAGGATTTAATCTCTGGATATAATTTTTCTTCCCCAGTATTGGGAAGAGATAATATACTTCCTCGCTTAAATCTATTTTCGGTTCGATTTCCTTAAGCAAAAATCTCTCTAATTCCTCCAAAAATTCCCGTTCTTCCTCAGTTATAAGTGGAATAATAAAATTATTAAAAATTTTATAAATATTCTCTGTAGTTAGTTTTTTCTTTATTTCTTCATCTAAAATATCAACTCCCGTTATCATTTTCAAAATTATTTCACCTATTATAAAATCTAATAAAATTAAGATAGTAAAATCACCAGTAGAATTAAATTAATTTATTTACACAAATGATTAGGTTAGACAGCAACGCCTCCTAATAAACCTAAAAAACCCCCTACTGCTGCTGCGAAAAATCCAATCCATAAACCCCACGTATAGACAGAAAATCCATCATTGTAGGAGTTCCAAAATAAACTTCCTCCCCCTATACCATCAACGAATGTTCCTATTGCTATTGCTAAATCGCTTAAACGAATTAAGAAATCAATATATAGGAGAACCGGACCTGTAAGCATCAAAATTCCCCCAAAAAATCCCAGTGTTTTTTTTTCGGTAATAGCACAAATGATACATAGAATCGCTCCTAAAATAACTGCGATACCGCCAATCAATCCTGGTAGTGAAGCATCACGTTCGATCAACGGCCCTCTAATAACAACACTTCCAAGCCCCGTGAGATAATAACCATCTATACCACCTGCATCCACAATTTCAAGTCTCCACCAAGCCAAAAATTCAGGTAAAACGAGACTAATACCAACAGTCAATACTCCAATAACTGCACCGATTACTGTAACATATCTTCCAAGACCCATATTTTTCACTTTATAAAATCGTTTTTAATATCCTATATTTTCATAATAAATTAGCCAACTGATAAATATAATATTAATCAATTTTCTATTTTCATTACTTTAATTTCGCTCTAAATTATGAAAAGAATTCTTTACGAAAATCTTCCAGAAAATTTATCCCTTTTTTTGGTAATTTTTGATATCGTTTCCTATTGATGAGCCTTCTAGCAGCTATCTGTCCTATTGATTGGACTGGATTGAATTTTCTTGAGAATTCTAATTCTTCTGCACTGGGAGGTGTTGTTTCTGTTAAATCCGGAGAAACTTTTAGTTTCCATGGAATATCTTTCCTAATTTCTTCAACAGTAATTCCCGGATGATTGTGGGCCAGAAACATTTCCTTAGTTATAGGATCAAATCTGAAAATGCCCTTTCTACTTATCAGGGTACATGGACCACTATCTTTCAAAAAACGACCTGATTTATTTCTACTATCTCCCCCAGTTAAGTATCCTGGTGATGTAAAATAATCAAGTTTTTCAACAAATTGACCCCGATTCATTGTTAACACAGTCCTTTTAGCATAAGAAAAGAAATCCACCGCACCTCCCGAGCCAGGGAGTCTTCTTTTAAAATTATTATAATCCCCAATTACAGTTGAATTAATATTACCAAATTTATCTACCTGTCCTACCCCAAGAAAACAAACATCCACAAATCCACGATAGGTGTGCGTTGTAAACATAGAAAATAAATCTGTTGAATACGAAAATCCCTTTCCTGCCCCTGGGTCAGCAATTCCAATTAATGGTACTAAAGGTTCGAAATCTATTAATCCAGCTTCAGTCATTAACACTGCATTTTTAGCATGTAAACCCTTTGCTAATACACATGCGGTCACTGGAATGCCTGCTCCTATGACCACATTTTCATAATCTCGAATTTCCCGAGCAATGGCAATACTTAATAATTCATCCATTGAATAACGATTATTCATGAAAGAGCCCCTCCTTTTCCATAATTTTTTCGATTTCTTCGTATTTTATCCCTAAAGATTTATGTATTCCATTATCATCCCATCTAGGATAAGGTGCTCCATAATTTACTGGAGCTGAATAAAATGGACTGTATTTTAGAGAATTTAACATTTCACTCCCAAAAATTTCTGCATATTTCTGCAGATAAGCATCATGATCTTTACATCCAAAAATCCATTCATCCAGCCATTTTTTTATCCCTTCGTCTAGTGTCATTAAACCGAAAGCCCATTCCATAAAAAATGGATCATGTGCATAATATCCAGCTACAGGAGTTGGATGAGCTCCGAATTTAGTTTCTACAACTGCATTAGTTCTATATGCTGGAATGATTGTATGGTGAGGACTCGACTTTATTATTTCATGATCAACAATCTCCTCACATGATACCACTATTCTTTTACTTGCTAAAGCAGCAGCTTGAACACTCCCCATTGCCCCCCAATACTGAGCATTTCCATATTTATCTGCTCGTTGGACATGCACTATACAAACATCTGGATTTGCTGCGGGAACTGTTAGTATTTCTTTTCCTGTATAAGGACAGTTAATAACTTTAAACTTTTTTTCTCCCATAAATGTCCTTTTTTTGAAAAGATCTGTTTCAATAGTACCTTCTAATACAGGCATAAAAGTATAACCATACATCCCAGCCTGCAATCTTGCATTATAATGAAAATTTGAATATTCCTCTACTTCAATCTCTCCCCTTTGCATCCCACGAATAACATTTCCAGTGCCAGCGACTACAGTTATGAAATTAGTCACTATTTTATCTATACATCCCCCTGCTGCTAAATACTCAAGATCTATATGACTTGATTGGCTATAAACAGTAAGATGCTTCTTTTTTTGCCTGATTACTTCCGATACTAATGCCACACACATGGAAAGAGTATAATTTCCGAGAATTAATTCATCACCATCATTTACATTTTCACTGATGGCTTTTTTTAAAGTTGTAACCTTATTTTTCACATTTATCACATCTTAGGTGAGCTATCTGGAGTGTAAGTTTAATAGTGTAAAACATTAATCTTTCTATTTTACTTTTTCACTTTCTATTATACAAATTAGAAATGTAAAAACAAATTCTATAAAGAGTTAATTAGATTACTATTTGTTCCCAAAAATCCAATATTGATATTCGCCCCCTCTTTCTAACACAGCTTCAGAGATTATTGAGAAACCTGCTTTTCTCACCAAATCAAGAGTTTTTTTCGTGCTGAAATTACTCCAAAACATTGGAACACCAAAAAAACGACTAGTTCCTTCAGATTCTGAAACCCCTATATTAATCAATAAAATACCACCTCGTTTCATTATTTGAAAGAAATTCTTGAAGATTTCAAAATGTTTTTCTTTAGGAACATGAAAGAGTGCGAAGACACTGATTATCCCATCAAATGTGTTTTCACTAAACTCTAACTCATTCATATCCATTTTAATGAATTCCGCGTTAGGCACATTTTTTCGAGCTAGATCTAACATTGTATTAGAAAGATCAATCCCAGTCACTTTAATTCCCCTTTTTACTAAGAATTTTGCAGTAGGAATACCTGCCCCACATCCTACATCCAACACATGGGCATTATCAGAGAGATACGATACAAATTTCTCTAATTCGCTATTGAATTTGTTTAAATTCCTATGTCTATAGTAATCAACAGCAATCTTATTATAGCCTTGCTCTACTAATTTACTTATCTCATTCATGTCACAATAAAAAAAAATTAGTCTTATGTAGACAGCGGTAATAAATTATTACATTAAATGCTTAAGCTAGCTATTAAAGTTAATGCGAATTGGTAAATAGTTTATGATTCAAAACAAGGAATATCAATAATTTTTCCACAATTTTCCACTCTATCATATTTCTTTTTAGTGGATTGAAAGTGAACTAAAATTTCTGAATTTTTGAGATCTGGCATCTTTTCAAATAGGTTTTTATCGCCCTCTCGAAACACTTCAAGCACGAGGGGTAAATGATATCGAAAGATTCTATCTCGTAAACCTGCCCAACCAAAGCAAAAACCTCCACTAACATGCATATAGAGATGAAGTTCATAATTCTCATTTACTATTAGCCATTCTGCTAATACCTCATCCCTCATGAATCGCGTGTAACGACCTGATATTTGTTTATGATCAAAATCCGGGCCTATAGTAAGAAAAAGATCCCCTGTTGAATCTGAATGAGTTAAAGTATATTTACGAGGTAAGCTTAAAAGATTTGGATTCACCTTTTCCTTGAAGGTAACATGCAACTTCTGAGGATTCAATTCTGACATTATCTTGATTAAAATATATTAGATATGCGTTTAAACCTTTTTTTTATCAATTATTAATGAAAACTATAAAAGTATTAATAAGAATAGTAGATAACAATACACATTGATTTGAATAAAAAGGTTCTTAGATTAGGTATATGACATCATTAAAAGGAAAAACTCTGTTCATTACAGGTTCAAGCAGAGGAATTGGAAAAACCATAGCTTTAAGAGCAGCTCAGGATGGTGCAAACATCGCGGTGGTTGCTAAAACCAAGGAACCACATCCAAAATTACCTGGGACTGTATACACTGCTGTGGACGATATTAAAAATGCGGGAGGGGATGCAATCCCATGTATTACAGATATCCGATTCGAAGAGCAGGTTCAAGCTGCTATTGATGACACAGTTGATAAATTCGGTGGCATTGATATCCTCGTTAACAATGCAAGCGCTATAAATTTATCCCCAACCTTAGACCTTGAGATGAAGAGATTCGATCTCATGTTCTCTGTGAACGTAAGGGGAACATTCCTATGCTCAAAGTTATGTGTTCCTCATCTTAAAAAAGCAAAGAACCCCCATATATTAAATTTGTCTCCTCCATTGAATATGGACCCAAAATGGTTTAAAAATAATGTTGCATACACTATTGCCAAATATGGAATGAGTATGTGCGTTTTAGGAATGGCTGAGGAATTTAAGGACGTTGGGATTGCGGTAAATGCTCTTTGGCCTCGCACTTCAATAGCAACGGCGGCTGTACAAAATTTACTCGGGGGAAAAATAGCCATTAAACATTCAAGGACTCCTCAAATTGTTGCTGATGCGGCCTATCTTATCATAACTAAGCCAAGTAAAGAAGTTTCTGGTAATTTCTTTATTGATGAAGAGATCCTTCTAGAGCATGGAATAACTGATTTAAAAAAATATTCGTCAGATCCAAAAGCCGATCTTTACCCAGACTTTTTTCTCTGAAATTTTTATTTAAGGATAAAAAAAGGGATTTATTTAGACTGGTTGTAATACTCCCGCAAAAACAAACCAGGCTAAAAGCGTTTTTGACCATAGACTAAGAAGAATATACCCCCGTTCCCCATATAAGTAATCTCTCCATTTCCCCTTCTTTTTATATTGAAGTATCATGTTAATTGGAAAGGTGTTGAAAAAGAAGGCGTATGACCCAAATATAGCCCAAACAAACCATGGAATTTCAGTAATATTGCCATTACCAAACAAATACAGAAGTATAATTACCCAGGGCATTACACCCGCAAAAACTCCTATGTAAAATGCAGTCCATCTCGTTTTTTCAGTTCTTTGATTATGAAGTTCCATCATCAAACCAAGTAAATTCATTGTGGCATTAATGGCAAATATTAAAATTAAACTCGAAAGGTCATAAACTCCAAAAAACCAAGCGATTATAACAATCATCAATGATGAACTTAATGCATATTCAAACCATCTAAAATAATTAATACCTGCTTTTAGTTTTCTATTATAAAAATCATTTATTTTAGGTAGTACAATTAGTAAATGAGCAATGGCTGAGAGAAATAGAAAAATCGAGACAAGAGGGCCAATAGGAATTGTTGTAAGAGTAGTATAATTTGGAACGAGTCTTTCTAACATATCATCATAAGTAAGGTATGCAGTGGTTATCGGAAGTTCGAAATCTCTAATTTGAGGTATCGTGAGAGAGAGAATCAGCATTATGCTTGCTTGAATTAAATGCAAAAATCCCATTATTAGGTTAAATCTTCTTAAATAGGAAAAACTTATGTCAGATTCAATTCTTTCATTCATTATTATCATTTTATTAGATTAGTTATATTTTTTTTACCCATAACCTAATATAAAAATTTTTTTATAAAATGTATAATTCTGGAAAGTTTTTGTAGTGTTTCAGTTTAGTTCTGCTTTCAATCTCTTTTTAGAAATTTTAAAAGCAATCACAATTAAAATTATTCCCAAAATAAGAAAACTCATGGAGTTAAATACTTCTGCAGCTTCAGATCGCCAAAAAATATCATTACTCACTAAATCAGGAGAAAATCCTTGAATATAGTGGAAATTAAATTCACTAATAAATGATAATATTATCAACAAGATTCCTGTATATAAAATAACTCTTTCAGCAGAACTGAATCTTTTTTTTAAGTATTCCCTCATAATTCACCACTTTTATTACTAATTTCGTTACCCTTAAAATTATTTCTATTGCTTATTCCATTGTTAACCTTTAAATAAAGTGGAGTTAATATTTTTTAGTATATTTAAAAAAATATTTGAATCTATAATATGCTCCCTTTTATTGTAAGGATACTAATTATTGTTAGTTTTTTCATCTTTGGATT
>JBHLOF010000082.1:0-20046 GCA_048940805.1 Promethearchaeota archaeon | reverse complement strand
TTATCCTTTTCATCATCTTCTGCTTCAAAAAAATGTATTCCCAGTACAGCTGCATTGCAATCTTGGATAATGAATAAGGGGATTTCTGGAAAATTTTCTTTAATGGGATTCTTTATAGGAATCTTTCTAAAACCTGTACCAATGTTAATAATTTCTCCAGTTCTAATATTTAAAGGACCAAATGTAGCAATTCCCATCCCTTTTATTTGATCTGGTTTAATATTATTTTCGGAAAGTAGATTTGACAACATCTCACTTATGGCATCACTGATTGAAAATTTATTTACTGTGGTATCTCGGAAGTGTTTTTTCCTTGGAGTTTTAGTTGCCATTTTTTTAATATTTTCTTTTTTTAAATCTGGCGTGCAAATACCTACTCGTGTCCATGTCGCCCCCACATCTGCTCCCGCTAGAAATGTTTCGACCAAGTTATTCTACCTATCAATTCTCACTAAGATAATTTAAAACTTTTTAAATATTGATTTGGATTCCATACAAATAGCAAAAGCTAATTAATAACTAAAGATCCATTATACTCGAAATCATTTAAATCTTAAGTTTTAATCGCAGTATAATCATACTTTATTGAGTATTAATCTAACCAATAATTTTTTATATCAATATGTATTTAAGTAAAGATATAAATCAGCTGAAAAATGATTTCTTATTAAGATTTAATGCTTTTTTTAATAAATTTGGGTGAGTGTTACGGTTCTTGAAAAAACCGAAAAAAAGGGATATCAAATAGCAGAGGAAATGGAAAGCAAGAAAGTTATGGAAGAAAAAATGCAAGAGGAGCTAAAATATGAAAAACGTCATCAAGATTGGACTTATAAATTAATGAAATTTAATCCTATTGATCCTTTAAACGATTTATATCGATATATAATAAAACGGTTGGATTTAAAACAAATAGAAGGTCGTTTACAATGGTGGGCTGCGTATATTTATATTAAATGGGCAGTCCGAACTTTCTGGAATTTCAAGGCAGAATATCCAAAAGGAAATATGTTCCCAGAATGGGGTCCTGGAATCCTTGTAGGCTCACATGAAAGCCATTTGGACCCATTTTTTTACGGTGCTGCTTGTCACAGACGTATCCGCTACATGAGTAAGCTTGATAACTTTAAAACTCCTGTTGTTAAAACACTCTTTAACAATCTCGGTGCATTTAAGGTTGATCGGGAAAATCCAGCCAGAGCTTGGGAAAAAGCGAAAGAAATAATTCGAGGAGGAGAATGGGTGGGGATCTTTCCTGAAGGGACAAGATCTAAGGATGGAACTTTGGGGGACTTTAAAACAGGAGCTGTAAGGTTGGCAATTGAAATGCAAGTACCAATAGTCCCTATGGCAGTAATAGGTTCAAGAAATGCTTTACCAAAAGGGAATTTAGTAATGAAACCTACCCAGGTAAAGGTACGTGTAGGTGATCCTATTTCTTATACAGATTATGATATCGATTCTGTATCTTATAATGATATCAGACGATTGACGGATGAATTAAGGAACAGTGTTTGGGAATTACGCGAAGGAATTTATGGGAAGGAGGAAGAAGAAGAAGAACTCTCAATAGGTTCAGCAGAGGAGGTTCCAACGGAATCTAAGTTTAACATCATGAGTTATTTAAAAGACCAAGCCAAAGGAGTTATACAACTTATTGATGATGCTTGGTATGCAGTTTTAAGGAGTTTAGAAGAATTCGGTGTACGAGAACAATTCCAACGAACTGTACAATGTTTCTCAGGTGACCTTGTATGTGGTTGGTCCGATCTTATGCTACCTTATAGAGTAATCGACTTTGAAAAATATATACCTGCTGAAGGTCCAGCTCTTATCTGCCCAAGCCATAATTCAGAGTGGGATGTATTGATTTTAGCAGCAAGTATGATTCATCATCCACCTCGACGTGTGATGTACCAAATGGCCAAACAATCACTGTTTAAGATCCCTGTTGTTAATGCTTGGGTTCGAGATCATCATGCATTTCCATTAAAAAGAGGGATGCATGATATTGAATCCTATGAGTATGCAAAAGAACTTCTTCTTGAGGGAAAAGTAGTATGTACATATCCTGAAGGAACGACGAATATTGGGGAAGGCCAACTTTTGGAGGGGCACACAGGTCCAATGCGAATCGCTATTGAAACTCAAGTACCAATAATACCCATAGGAATTACCGGTACTGAACATACATATCCCAAAAGAGCAAAAATGTTGAATTTTTACAAAGGTCAGATTTTAAAAGCAGGTCCACCATTTATGGAACATCAACAATATTGGGGTAAAAAAACACCTGATTATGATGAACTTAAGAGACTTACAAATAATATGATGGAACAAATAAGGGAATTACTCTTGTATGACTCTCCCGATGCGTGAAATTACTCGATTATAATCAATCATATAAGAATTATTAATTTTTAAGAAAATCCCAATATTTTTTCTTTCAAATGGTTAGATTAGTTGATATACAATCGAGTTTAAATCATTTCTCCCCTTATACTAACTATTAACAATTTCAAAAAATAAAAGGTTATTGAGGATTCAACTAAATGGAAACAGGCGAACGACACAGTGACAAAAAAGTAAAAGTAGGTATTCCAAGGGCACTTCATTTCTATAGGTACTACCCTTTTTGGAAAAAATTACTTGATGAATTGGATGTTGAAATCATTTTAAGTCCGCCTACTAACAAAAAAATAGTAGAAGAAGGTGTTACACATGGATTCGGGGAACTATGTATACCAGTAAAGATCTATTATGGTCAAGTATTAAAATTAATCCGAGATCATCCCGATTTGGATTACATTTTTGTACCTAGATATGTGGCAGAGGTTAAAGAGGCATATTTTTGCCCTAAATTTCTATCACTCCCTGATGTTATAAAAATTTTACCAGATGTTCCTAAAATTTTAAATTTTGAAGTAAATGTGAAAGAATTTCCCATTGCTACATCTGCGATAGAATTAGGTAGAGAGTTAGGTAAAACTCAAAATCAATCTCTTGATGCTTATCGAGCGGCACAAAAATATTTCGATAAATATCATAAATTTTTAAGAGATGGAGCACCTGTAAATCACGCGTTAAGATTAGTGGAGAGAAATCGACCCTTTACTTTACCAAAAAGAAAGCAAAAAGGAGATCTCAAATTCCTACTTTTAGGTCATGCATATAATATATTTGATACGTTTATCAACTTAGATTTCCAAAAAAAGCTACGAGATCAGGGAGTAGAAGTGACAACAATAGAAAATTTACCCGAATCAATTTTTAAGGAGCCTGTTATAGTGAATAAACGTTTACGTAATTATTGGCGTCATGAAGAGGAGATAATGCAGTCTATTCGATATTTTCTTACTACAGGAAAAGGTGAGATTGATGGAGTTATATTCCTTATCAGCTTCGCTTGTGGTCCAGATAGTCTTATATCGGAATTGATTATGAGAGATATGAAGGTTGTAGGTCTTCCTTTCTTAGAAATTACAATGGATGAACATTCTGGAGAAGCAGGCTTACTTACGCGCGTTGAATCGTTTGTTGAGATGGTTCGAAGGAAGAAAAAAAAATTAGCGATAGACTCAAAAGCAGAAAAAACGATGAAAACTTAAAACTAAATCTTTTGGCGGTAAAAAAATAAAAAAAAGATAAATAATAATTTAAAACTTATCCTGCACTGCTTGCAGGAATTAATAAAATATCATCCCCGTTATTAATATTATAGTCTGATAATTTATCAGACTCATCTAAAGTAACTCCACCTGAACTGAGGTGAAAATCATTAGGATCAAGTCCATATAAATTTCCTAATGTCAGTTTAATGTCTGAAACGCGATTTCCGTCATTCACAGTTAATTTTTCTTTCTTTTCGGGTCCTATTGTAGAAATAAAATAGATTGTTTTTTTCTTTCCTGACAAAGGGGTTTTTGATGCAGGAGTTTTTGATTTTACAGGTTTTTCTATGCCTAAATCCTCATCAAATTCATCTTCATAACTCATATATTACACCAATTTTTTGTATTTAATAAAATTAGATCAAAGAGATATTATAAAACCCAATGGAATGATTTTGAAGTTTTTTTATAATCAAAATACACACAACTAAAAAAAAAAATAAAGATTATTTGACGGAATCAAATGTTTAATTGACTTTGTCAAGATTTAAATTGATAAACTCATTATGTGATATGAAGATGATAACAGAGAATTTGGAGAAAATAGGGAAAATACGGAGTTTCAATCGCTTTTACACAAATTTACTTGGGTTATTAGATAAAACCTTATTAAAAAGTGCTTTTTCTCTCACTGAAGTAAGAATTATGTTTGAAATTAACCGTTTTACATCAACAACTGCAAGCGAACTCGTTAGGGTACTTAACTTAGATCCGGCGTATCTTAGTCGAATATTGAGTAGTTTTGAAAGTAAAAATTTAATACAAAAAGAGAAATCAAAGAAAGATATGCGTAAACAAATTCTATTATTAACAAAATATGGAAAAGAAGTGATTTCTGAACTCCAAGAAAAAGCGAATGAACAAATTAAAAATCTTCTAGCAAAAATTAGTAATGAGGAACAAAATAGACTCGTTATTGCAATGAAAACCATTGAAAAAATTTTAAAAAAAGAGAATGAAAGTTATGAATTTCTCAATATACGTTCTCATAAGCCAGGTGATATTGGTTATATCATAAATCGGCATGGTGTACTTTATGCAGATGAATATCAACTTGATGAAACTTTTGAAGCCTATGTTGCTAAATTCATGGCCGAATTTGTTGAAAACTATGATTCAAATAAGGAACGTTTATGGATTATAGAGAAAGATTTTGATTTTATAGGTTCAATTGCAATAGTTAAAATGGATAATGAAATTGCCCAATTACGTTGGTTTCTTGTTGAACCTCATGAGCGAAATAAGGGAATCGGAACGAAATTAATGTATGAAGCTATTAATTTCTGCAAGAGAAAAGGATATAAAAAAGTGGTTCTAGGAACGTTTAGTGAATTGACAATTGCTCGTATGATGTACTCAAAGAATGGTTTTAAATTAATAGAATCCAAAACCCATCATATATGGGGGCGGAATTTAACTGAAGAACAATGGGAATTATTGTTATGAATGTTAATGATTTTAAAATGAAAGTAAATTTTAGCTTATTTATGGAATTTCAATTGAAGGTGTAGTTGTCTCAATCTCTGCGGGTTCCTTGAGTTTAATCCTCCGTAAAAATGATACTGCAATTAAATAAAAAAATCCTTGTGAACCAAATAATAGTGTTATTATTATAGGATTTCCCTGGTTCGCACCTGTTAAAATTAGACCAATAACAATTTGGAAAAATGCTGCACCGAGTGAAGAAACAAACATTGAAAATCCATAATAAGATCCTGAAATCGTAGTAATTGTCTCATCAACATCAGTAGGATTTTTTTCAACTGCAGCTTCATGAATTAAAGAAGCACCTAATGGAATTCCAAAAAGAGGAATTGAATAATTAGTACCTAATATTGTACCAAAAGAAACCACATATAATAAAATCTTTATAGCATAAGGAAGATTGCTTATGAGGAACAAGAAATCAGTAAATGAAACAATAGCAGAGAATGTTAATGCTAAAGAATATAATTTCACTAATGGTCTTCTTTTAATTAAATATCTCCATACAACATACCAACCTAATTTTCCTGAAAGCGATATTATCACATATAATAAAAATTCCGCTTGTTGAAATTCTAGCAAAAATGTTTGAAATGGAAACAATAAGAATCCAAAAATACTTCCTGGTATATTCATGAATAGACCAGTTAAAACTAATTTTCGATATTTATGATCTTTTGCGGGTTGTGCCATTCTTTTGAAAGTTTCTCTTAGAGACACTCGTTCTTTTTTCGAGTTAGATATGTATTTGTAAAAGCTTTCATCTACAGAGAAAAAGATAACAAAGACAGCACTGACTCCAAAACACGTTAAAATAATACCCGTCATAGGAATAATATTAAGAATTATCTGCCCAGAAATTTGCCAGTGCTTAGCATTTTGGGGATCGGGGAGAAAACTTTGAACTAATAATGGTAAAAATAGAGATACAACAGAAGCAAGTATCATGAATAAGGCTCTCAATGATGCCACCTCATGTCTATTTTTCAGAGTTTGAGATTGCTCTGGCAACATTGAGAGATATGTGTTCAAAATTAAGGTTCCGCTGAGAGCACGTGTTGCATTTACAATCCAAAAATAAAATGCCGTCGGTAAGAATAAAGAGTTATTTTGTGGAGCATATGGGGGAAACCAAATTATTATACTACTGATAACCCAAATAGGTAGGGCATAAAGTAAAAAAGGACGTCGTTTACCAAATTTTCCTGGTTTTTTATTATCTATTAGGACACCAAATATAATTGAAAAGAAAGCAGAGATAAATACATTAAAAGAAAGTCCCACTGAAGCAAGAACGGAATCCAGATTAATTGTATATACATAAAATTGAAAAGCAAAAGAACCTGAAAAAATATTTAACATCGAAATTCCAAAGTTCCCCAAGGCATATCCTAATAGACGTTTCCCTTTTAATTCCCTTAATGTTTTCGACGAGTTCAAAAATCTTACTTTAAAGTAATGATGATTTTAGAAATTGTTCTCTTTTGAAATAGTTTTTGTCAATTTTAAACTATTTTTGACAAGATTGTGATGTACTTATGGATTTGTTCTTTAGATGAACAGATAAAATACAATCCGCAAAAATACTTATAATATTCTCAATCATTTAATTTTATTTATATTGCTATTTGTATAGAATGAAATTTAATTAAACAAATGTCTACCTAACTAATCGATCTTAATTTGTCAGAAATAGTAGAATAGCTGGTGAGTAGTAGTGTTAAATGAAAGTGCTCAAGTAACGAAACCAAGTAAAATTCAATACTTTGAAGGATTGGAAATTGGTGCTGTTTCAGTAAAATGGGTACGGAGATCACTGGATGGAAACATAATAAGTGAAGTTATACGCCATGAAGGATCTCCGAAAAAAAAAATAAGAGAAATATTTGATCATTATAATGTTGATCAAAATTCAAAGATAGTGATTACCGGTCAAGCAACAAACAGTTTTCTAAATTTACCCTACATATCAGAAGTAGAATGTCTAGAAAAAGCATTATCCCATTACAACATAAAACCAGATATTCTCCTTTCTCTTGGTGGAGAAACTTTTAGTGTTTACCCCATGAAAGATGGTATAATAAAGAATATTATCTCTACTACTAAATGTGCAGCAGGGACTGGTGAATTTATTATTCAACAGCTCCAAAGAATGGGAATGACAATTGAAGAAGGGATTCAGGCAAGTCAAAATGGAAAATACACCCAGCTTGCTACTCGTTGTTCTGTTCATTGTAAATCTGACGCTACACATAAACTTAATAAAGGTGAATGTAAACCAGAGGATATTGCTAAAACGTTAATTCGTGATTTAGCGAGTAAGGTGAGTAAAATGATTGAGTCAGCTCAATGGCCAACTGATTTAATAGTAATAGCAGGGGGGGTTGCTTTAAACAAAATATTTATTAATAACCTAAAAGATTTTCTTAACTCATCTGAAATTAAAATCCTTCCAGAAAGTCCTTATCTTGCTGTTTTTGGCGCTTCCTTATACGCATCAGAAATTCAAGCCGAGGATAATATTCCCGAACAATGGTTTGTAGATTCATCTATCAAATTTGAAAGGCATAACCCACTTAAGGATTCGGAATCTTTATTAGATTATCGCGTACAAAATAATGATCAAGGAAAAATTATTGATGGGGAATCGTATATTCTGGGAATAGATGCAGGATCAACTACGACAAAAGCAGTATTATTTAACATTTCTGATGATTCTGTTGGTGCCAGCGTTTATTTAAGAACACTAGGGAACCCCGTATTAGCCACAAAGCAATGTATCAAAGGATTATTAGAGCAACTCGGAGAGAAGACGATTAAAGTTGTTCAATGTGGGGTTACCGGATCGGCAAGAGAGATGGTTTCTGTTTATTTAGATAATTGTCGGAGTTTTAATGAGATATTAGCACATGCAAGAGCAGCTGTTGAAGAACTCCCAGAGGTGGATACTGTATTTGAAATAGGTGGTCAGGATTCAAAATTTATATCATTTTTACACGGTGTACCCATTGATTATGCGATGAATGAAGGATGTTCAGCGGGTACCGGAAGTTTTCTTGAAGAATCTGCTTCAGTTGATATGGGAATTGAGGTTGAAGAAATCAGTTATGTTGCTATGAAAAGTTTAAACCCTATAGCATTTGGGGAACGTTGCGCAGCATTCATCAATACTGATTTAAGAAATGCTCTACAACAAGGTGCTAAACAAGAAGATGTCGTTGCAGGGCTTGTTTATTCTATTGCTGAAAATTACATTTCCCGAATTATAGGATCCCGCCAAGTTGGGAAAAATCTTATGTTTCTTGGAGGAGTGGCTTTAAATAGGTCAGTTGCTTTAGCCATGGCAGCTCATTTACAACAAAAAATAGTCGTTCCTGCTCACCCAGAACTGATGGGTAGTGTAGGAACTGCGTTAATGGCAAGGGACCTTTTAAGAGAAGGCCTCATAACTGAGAGAGAGTTTAATCTGAAAAAGCTCGAAAAAGGAGAGATCAAACTAAAAAAAACATTTAGGTGTATGTCCTGTGATAATAATTGTGAAATTCAAAACATTGAAGTAAGGGGAAAAGTCTATCCCTTTGGAGGAGTATGCTCTAAATATAGATTATTACGTCAAAAAGGGAATAAAGTCAAGGAAGGTCAAGATTTAGTAGCTTTTCGAAATAAATTGATGTTTGAAGAATTTGGGGCTCGAAATGTTGATAATCCACGAGGGACAATTGGGCTTCCAATGGCTCTCACAGTATATACCTTATTCCCGTTGTACGTGAAATTTATTAATGAACTTGGATTCAATGTGGAAATTTCTAAAGGTTCTAAGAAAGATACCACAAAAGCACTAGCATCTATCTGTTATCCATGTGAATTGGTACACAGAGAAGTAGATTATCTTATCAAATGCGGTGTAGATTATATTTTTATTCCGCGTGAAATTGAATATGAAATTCCGTACGGGTATTTACATAGCTATACTTGCCCCTCTACAACGACTATAGCAGATGTAATACGGGCACAATTTGAGCATGTGAATGATAAGATATTATCACCGCATGTTGGAACTTCTCACCATTTGATACAAGCTACACTAAAAGAATTCGGCAGAATAGCAGTAAAAATAGGCTTGAGTTTTGAAGATGGCGTGAAAGCAGGAAAAAAGGCAATAAATTATAACAATAGTTTCTGGGAAAAATACAGAGACGAGGGTAAAAAGAAACTTAAGGAATTGTTAAAAAAGCCAAGTGTCATTATTGCAGGAAGACCTTATGTGGTTTATCCCTCAGAAGTGAATATCGCACTCCCCAGAAAAATAGTCAGTAGAGGATATAACGCAATACCCGCTGACATTTTATATATGCTAACAAATGAAGATCAAAAATATGAGAGAAATGTCTGGAGCTATACACAACAAATTGATAACGTAATAAAATATGTAAAAAGTCATCCCAATCTATATATCTGTCTGGTTTCTTGTTTTTCATGCGGTCCCGATGGTACTATGTATCATAAATTTAGACATGATCTTGCTGGACTTACATTCTGTTACCTTGAAATAGATTCTCATACAGCTCATGCAGGATTTGAGACACGTGTGGGTGCTTTTCTTGATATTATAGAAGAACGTAGAATGAAAAAAGTGGAAAAAGTAGCATTAATATTAGAATGAGGAGAAAATTTTGACCCAAACAGAACAAATATCTAAGAATTTAGGAGAAATTCGCTTTTCAGAAGACTATGAGTATATTGTTGATAGTAAAGGCAATAGGGTAGGGCTGGATGATCCACGGATCGTATTTGTTGAACCCGCAGCGCGGAATCCTTATGGAAAACGATTGGTAATAGATTTATACAAACATTATAATAAAAATATTAGAGTTAGTCAAGAAACAGATGATACTATTTTACAATATGCAAAAAGAATATGTTCGGGAAGAGAATGTGTTCCTAGTTTAGCGATTGCTGGAGCAATTCTAAAAGACATTAATGAGCATCGAGAAAAAGATGAAATTACAATCTATCGTGATCCTTTGAACCAACATGGACCATGTCAAAATGGTGCATGGCCTGTTCTATGGGATATTTTGTTTAACAGACGACTAAAAGTTAAGGATGCCTTTTTCTGCATAGCCCCAAGTTATAGAAATCATTATCTGGGATTAAAACCAGAATTAATTTTATTAGAGCAAATTGACTTTATTATAGGTCATTATCTTATTGAAGCGAGAAATGCATTACAATGCGTAGCAAAAGATAAAGATTCAGCCCTTGAACAATTTGAAAATATTACTGATGAATTTATTCATAATGTAAAAGAAAAGATTAAAACACTGAGAACAGGTTTATTGAAATGGGCTCGAGACGTTTCAAAAATCCCATTAAAAACTACAGTTGAAAGAACTCCAAAGGTGTTAATCTTTGGTGGGCTAAATTTATTATTTAATCATTATCCGGTAGAAGAATATTTTCTTGAAAAAGGAATTATTGTAAAAGTTGTTGATCTCGTAGAATCATTAAATCTGATGTTATCAGAACCAGTGATGCGATATGGTTTCAGAAAAGGTATTCTCAATCCAAAAGAGCAATTTAAAGAAGCTTCATTAGATCTTTCGCTTGTGGAAGAAGAGTATAGAAGAGACGCAGAAAAAGCAAAAAGAGGGTTAGATAAAATGGAATTCTTAACTTCACAGTGCAATACTTATAGAAAAATTATGAACAAAACAGGTTTAATGTTTGAACCTCATTCTGATTATTTGGATCTTATCGAAGAGGGGAATAAGTATGTAACATCAAATAGTTTCACAGAAACACCCGTAATTACAGGAAGATTTATCCATTCAATTAATTCAGGAGTATATGATGGGTTAATTAATATGGGTGCGTTTAACTGTCAACCTGCTATGAATTCTCAAGCAATCATAAGACCATTAGCCAATAAATCCGATATTCCGTATGCTGCTATTGATTGTGAGGGACCTTGGATATCAACAAATCAACTTAGACTTCTTGAAACAATTGCGGTGCAAGCTAAAAGAGTTCGAGAAGAGAAGAACAAGAAGTTGATCCAAAATGTTGCTAACTAACCTTTCTTTGAATTTTCCCCTTCAACCAACCGATTTTTTTTGCGTTAACATTGTCAAATTGAGAGACATAAGGCTTTAAATCCAATATCGGTGTTTTATCTAATATGTCCACATTAGTTATGTGGATAATGTTATTATTAATCTCGATTATCTCTAATATCGATAAACCTATGGGATTAGGACGGAACGGAGTACGGATTGCAAATACTCCTCTCTTCTCATTATCTAAAAATGGTTTTGATTGAAGTGGAACAGGCAATTTGACCATATCAAAATAATATAAACAGTAGATATGAGAAAAATCAGAAAGATCTTTTAACCCATCTTTGTATTCAGTAAAAATTTCTATTTTTCCTTCAGCAGTGGAAATTGTAGATTGAATGGGAATTCCTTTAAGTGATGTAAATTGAGTATGAATAATTCCAATTGGTTTAAAGCAAATTTCGTTTGGAAATTTTCGCTGGTTTGGATCAATTATTTCTCGTTTCATGATTTCCATATTAATCTAAACATTAACATGAAAAATAAGATTTTCTATTAGCCTTAAACAACTTAAATCAGAATTGCATAAGAATTCTAAATAAACGGGTAAAAATATTTAATTAGAAAGTCTTTTGCAACGACACCATTCTTTTGATAATCCTCTCTCAATTTTGAGTAGTCATAGGTAATATTCTTAAACTCAATATTAATTTGACTATCATCTAATTCCATCAAACAAAAAGAAGTTATAGGTTTCCACGTAATGCTTATTGACCCGGGATTTATGATACGTCGTCCCTTCAATGTCAAATACAGTTGTAAATGAGAATGACCAACAAGAATGATATCAACATCTTCAGGGTAATCAGCGAAAAATTCTTCTAGAGTTTTTCCTTGATATATCAAGAGATTATCTTGCATAGTTCTACCGGGAGTATCATAAAAGTGTGAATGGAGCATGAGTATTTTTTTCCCATTGATATCTAACTTTCTTGAGGTTGGTGTTTTCTCGATCTGTTCGAGAAGATCCTTACCAATATGGTTGGCAATCCATTCATGATGGATCATCTTTTCTCTCATCCATTCATCTTTACGTTTCCCTAATACTATCATCTCGTTGTTTCCAATTATATTTTCAAATCGTTTGTCATTGAAGATAATTTCGGCTACTTCTTTCGGATGAGGCCCTATGGAAGTAAAATCCCCTAAGTTTAGAATTTTATCTGCCTGAAAATGTTCTTCATTATATTGAAGGAAACTATCTAGAGCATATTTATTAGCATGAATATCCGAGATGATAGCAAGTCTACTTGTATTTCCCATAATTATTTTCATTCAAAAGTGATAAATAGTAAAAAGAAAAATACTTTTTTAATCTAATTTTTGAAGGATCTTTAAAATAAAATTCCATGTTTTTTCAACAGAATTGACATTTAGCATCTCATCTGGGGAGTGAACATCCTTAGCCGTAGGTCCAATCGCAATAGCATCCATGTCAGGCTTTAAGTTAATCAAGAATGTGGCCTCTAAACCACCTTGAATTAAAATAACTAAAGGATCTTGGTTTGATAGTTCTTTATAAGCGTCTTTGGCTAAATTAAGAAGCCTAGAATCATAATTAGGTTCCCAGGGGGGATAAAATCCCGTCTTAGTTATAGTCATTTCAAGATTTGACAAGTCCAAGAGGGTCATAATCTTTTCATAGGTATTATCATTGTAATACTGATTAAAACTACGCAATAACATTCTTAATCTGATATAATCTTTTTCTGTTTTTATTATACCAAGATTCGCTGATGCAAAAGCTAAAACTCGGGCCCTAGGATGTAGTACCAACGGACCACTCGGGAGTATATATAACAAATCTAATAATGTTTTCTGGATTTCTCGAGATATAAGAGTGTCATTAGGATCAAGTTTTAATTCTTCAGTTTTTATTTGAATATTTTGCTCGATTCCTTCATATCCTATTTTAATTTCTAAAAAAAGTGAATGGATAATGGATTTAATTTCAGATACTTCATTTTCCTTAACATAAATTTTAGTAAACGCTTCCCGTGGAATCGCATTGGCAGCTCCACCTCCATTTATTGAATTAATATAAATTACATAATTTTGATTTAGCTTCCATATAATTTGACTTAAAAATTTTATTGCGTTAGCTCTTCCGCGGTTAATATCACCTCCAGAATGACCTCCAATAAGACCAGTTAAAGAAATTTTCAATAGTATTAATTTATCCTCAACTTGACTAACAGGAAAGGGATTTGTTTTAAGATCAGCAATAAATCCAATACCACCTGTGCATCCATTTGTTATCATTCCGTCTCTACCTGAATCCAGATTTATGAGGAGATTGCCATCCACCATATTTTTGTCAATATCTCTTGCCCCTCCTAAACGAACTTCTTCAAGAACCGTGAATAATAATTCAATACTTAAACTATTAAAACTTAATTTTCCATCATGAATTTTTTTCATAAGTGTTAGATTGAAGCACACCCCCGTGCCGTTGTCTGCTCCCAATGTGGTCCCTTCTGCGGTAATCCACTTTTCGTTATCAATTTCCAAGACTTTTAATTTTAAAGGATCTTTGGTAAAATCATGAGTAATATTACTATTTTTCTCGCATACCATATCCATATGGCATTGCAAAATTAATTTTTCTTTTGTTTCCGATTTAGCTGGTATAAAAATTGCTAGATTGCCAATCTTGTCCACCTTGGTTTTGAACCCAAACTTTTCTCCTTCAGCTTTGATATAATTTCTAATTCTCTCCTCACGTCCAGAGCAACGTGGGATTTTTGAGATTTGCTCAAAATAGTTCCAAAATTGACCGGGTTTCCCTATTTCCTTTAATATTGCCATTTAAATCACTATGATCTATAATTTAACTAATTGATTTATAAGAATTGCAAAATAATACTCTAAATATAATTGAATTGAATTTTAACTTATTTATAATTAAATAATATGAGGTAAAAAAATATGGCTAATGTAGGTTATAAAATAATTGGGACCATTAAAGAAGTAAAGGGTAAGTGTAATGCTGGTCATAAAGTTGGAGATACCCTAGAATTAAGTGGTCATAATACCGGGGGATTGTGTGGATTTTTTTATCATGATATATTCCCCTACATTATAATGCTCCAATTCGGTGGTAGCTATCCTAAAGAATGGACTCCAAATCAAGATGTTGTCCAACTAGAGTGCATGGATAGATGGAATGCTGTCAAAATTGAATTGAGAAGGATAAGAGAGTAATAGGGAACATATATAATGCCTTATTTCAATAATGATGGTATCAAAATTTATTATGAAATAGAAGCTAAGGTTCCTGACCCTAAATTTAAAATGGTTGTGAAAGCCTTCTTAAATCATATAAACAAAAGCTAATTTATTAGCTTTGATAACATTCAAATAAGTGAAATTTCATATTTCACTTATAAAACAGGTGATTAGCTTGAAAGACAAAAAGTTTATAGATTTGAGTAAAAAATTAAAAATATGTATTTTATTCTTATTTTTTCTTATCATACCTACAACAATACGATCTATGACACCTGAATCTCAATTAACTGATTTTTCTGATCAACTCAATATCAACGCGGGAGCTATCAATTATACAATGACCTTGGGTACGCCATATACATGGATTAATGTTTCAAGTGGAATTGAATTGATATTAGGAGATGATGATTTTACAACCACACCACTCCCTTTCAATTTCATCTTCTATGATGGAAATTATAGTGAAGTTACCATCACAACTGAAGGTTATCTTACTTTTTCTTTTAAATCCGTCCTTACTAGTTGTACTTTCCCTGAAACACATCCACACCGACAAAATATTATTGCACCTTATTTAACAGACCTAGAGGGAACTTCTGGGAAAATTTATATTAAAAATTTCAGTACCTATTGGGTAGTATCGTGGGAGGATATCAATCTTAACAACGGCTCGTATGCGGGTACCTTTCAATCTATTTTATTTGAAAATAAAGATATTGTATTCAATTACAAAGAATTAAGAAATGTGAGTAGTGGTGCTTATGCTTGCGGGTTAAACTACGGTGATGGTAATAATTATAGTTCCTACAACCAATTAACGTCCGATATCAATGAATACTCAATCAAATTTACTTTAACAACAGATAGCACCAGCAATGGTGGGAATGGTGGATTAGACCAAGGGGTTATAAATACTATTGTGGGAGTGGTTGTACCTATAGGGATTATCTCGTTAATAGCAGGGATTACGTTCTTTTTGTATCGGAGAAATCCAGAACAATTCAAAGCGAAACTAAGCAGTACCAAGCAGAAACTAAAGGAGAGTTCAGCCAAATTGACAGCTAAACTAAAAGAAGGAAAAACCAAGATAAAAGAAAAAGTTAGTAAAAGTGAAAAAAAAGTTAATACAAAAAAACCCACAGAAGAAAAAGAGTAAAAGATTCTTAAATTATATTTTAAATTTTTATTTATAATCTTAAAGAATTGCTGTGAAAAGATATGGTTGTAAATTTATCTCCATTAACTCATATTGAAATAGTCGTAAATGATGCTGAAGCAGCATACCAACTGTTGAATAAAACACTTAGAGCGATTAAAGTTCAGGAAGAATTAGCAGCATTACTAGGAGGGGAAGGTGCTATAGATATTCATGTCGGTCTCGGCGATGTTGTTTTTCAATTTGTTCAACCAAAAGTAAAGGTAGGATCGTGGTCTAATCAACTGTGGAATAGTGGCCCTGGAGTACACAATATAACATTCGGAGTTGATGACATGGAAAAAACTAGAGAAATCTTTAGAAAAAAAGGGATTTCAGAATTAATTGTAATGAATTTTGAATGGGATAAAGTTTTTCCTGCTGAAGTTATGAAACCGAATCCTCAACCCATTATAATCATGAATACTATGGATATACTTGGATTTCATTTAGAATTATATGAGCCCTTTCTGAAAGAGGAATTTGAACCTCTTCAACAAAAATACGTAACGGGGCATGATAACTTAATTGGGGATGTATCACCTATGCTCCACATCGAATTAGTTGTACCGGATATAGAAAAAACATATCAATTTCTTCATGATGTTTTTGGAAGCGAAAAAGTGGAAACAGAGTTTGCAGAGTTTTTAGATAGTGATTTTAGTAAAGTAATTCATGTCAATTTAAGCAATGTGGTTTTACAATATATCCAACCTCTTGCAAAAGTGGCTAGTTGGTATGACCAATTACAAAAATCTGGTCCTGGAGTTCACAATATCACATTTTTAGTGAATGATGTTCATAAAATTGTTGAAACCTTTAAGAATAACGGGATATCACATCAGATTTCATTTCCATTAGAATGGGAAAATCTCGTCGGAAAGGACGATTTCAATCCAAAATCCAGAACTGTTCATATTTTTAACACAATGGAAAAACTAGGCTTTCATCTTGAATTATTTGAAAAACCATCACTAATAAATTTCGATTATTTATTTACTGACGTTAGAGAATGGTGGGAAAAAAAAGAATAGCCTTTCTGCTTGATCCTTTTTTTCTTTACTATCAATCACAATTCGGTATATTTTTTATTTAATCAATTTTTTCTTTCTCTATGACTCCCGAATTTACTCTTGATCCCGAAGATTGGGAAAATTTAAAGAATTTAGGACACGAAATGCTTGATGATATGTTGGATCATCTTAGAGATATTAGAAAACAACCTGTTTGGCAACAAATACCAAAAGAAGTTATAGAAAATTTTACCAAACCTGTACCGGTTGAAGCCGAAGATAGAGCAGAAATTTATCGAGAATTCAAACACAATATTTTTCCTTATCCATTAGGAAATATACACCCCCGTTTTTGGGGATGGGTTGTGGGATCAGGCACTCCTTTTGGAATATTAGCAGAAATGTTAACCGCTACAATGAATACAAATGTTGCAGGAGAAGAACAAATAGCTAATTATGTTGAATCTCAAGTGATAGAATGGACGAAAGAATTAATTGGATACGATAAGGGTGCATCTGGGCTGCTTGTATCCGGGGCTTCTGTAGCCAATCTTATTGGGTTAACTGTTGCAAGAAACAATAAAGCAGATTATGATATCATTAAGCATGGAATACAAAATAGTAAAGATAAACTCTTATTCTATGGGTCAACAGAGATGCATGGCTCAATAGATAAATCGATCCAACTATTAGGATTAGGATTAGATTCTTTGAAAAAAATTGCTGTGAATAATCAATTTAAGATTGATATAGATATACTTAAAAAGACGATTGAATCAGACATAGAAACAGGATGCCGTCCCTCGTGCATTATAGGAAATTTAGGTACCGTTAACACTGGAACAGTAGATGATCTTAATAGTCTAGCTGAGATCGCGAGGGAATTCGATATGTGGTTTCATGTTGATGGCGCTTTTGGTATATGGTGCACTCTTTCCCCAAACTCAAGAAAAATGATAAAAGGTGTAGAAAAAGCAGATAGTATCGCTTTTGATTTTCATAAATGGATGTATATCAATTATGATGTGGGGTGTGTTCTTGTAAAAAACAGAAATTTTCATTCTGAAGCCTTTAATTTTATTGGGGATTATACTGGTCGTTTAAAAAGAGGAACTGGTAGTAGTAAAATTAGATTTTCTGACTTTGGGCCTCAGCTATCAAGAGGATTTCGAGCGTTAAAAATATGGATGACGATAAAGGAGCAAGGTATTAATAAATTAGGTAAGGTAATTGATCAAAATATTGGACAAGCTAAATATCTCACTGAATTAATAGAAAATGAGAAAAATTTAGAACTTCTCGCACCTACAGAAATGAACATTGTAAATTTCAGATATAACGATGAAATAACAGATAAAACCACACTTAATAACCTGAACGAAGAAATTTTATTTCAATTACAAGAAAAAGGAATTGCTGTGCCTTCAAGTACAATGATAGATGGTGATTTTGCAATACGAGTGGCAATA
Source organism: Promethearchaeota archaeon (assembly GCA_048940805.1). Lineage (GTDB taxonomy): Archaea > Asgardarchaeota > Lokiarchaeia > Sigyniarchaeales > SOKP01 > Loki-b32. Next base: position 1,863 of record JBHLOF010000082.1, on the reverse strand, counting down.
ACAAACCACAGATCTAAAAAAGAAGATTTTGAGATTTTGGTAAGTAAAATTTTAGAATTAGCAGAATTATTGAAGAAGACTTGAATATACCTTTCGAAGAAACATATATATTTTAGAGTCTTTATTGATAATTATAATAGGCAAAATTAGGTGTTGAATTCAATATGAGTGATATAAAAAATCAGGAAAAACGAATAAAACTAGTGATTGTCGGTTTGGAAAATGCAGGAAAAACTTCGATTCTTGACCTTTTGAAACAAAAAACTGAAGTAACCCTCAGAAAACCCCCTGATATGTATCCGACTAAAGGAGTAGAGAGAAGATCTCTATTTCAGGGAACTATTATGGCATGGGATCTTGGTGGACAAGAAATTTATCGTAATGAATATTTGGCGAATCCTGAATCATATTTTAAAGGGATAAGCTTTTGTTATTATGTCGTAGATATTCAAGATTATTATAGGCTCGCTATTTCGACAATGTATTTCATGGGAGTTTTTAATTTGATAAAAAGATACAGTCCTAACGCAAAAATTGTGTTACTTTTTCATAAATTGGATCCTGGATACGACCCAAGTATAAGGAACCTAAAAACTAAATTTCTGGAAAAAATTGAGCCCTTTATGCGAGACAAAGATATGCAATTTATTTCCTATGACACAACAATATTTGATTTAAATAGCATCAAAACAGCTTTCAGTAAGGAAGTTTTACCACTAGCTAAATTATTGGATTAGTAAGAACATCAATAATTTTTTTCCAATACTTTTTAGCTTCCCAATCTCTTTTTTTTTTATAAGTTGAAGACATACCATTTAAAAGCTCCTTGATTTTTAATGATTGGAAATATGTAATTCGGGGTGCAATTAGAGCAAACATATAATCCTTCTGTCCACCACGATATGAAGCATCAGCATAAAAATCGAAGAAGGCATAAGCCATAACTTTAAATTTTTTTACATTTATCAATATTCCTTCTGCTTCTGCTAAATAATCTTGACCATACATAGTTTTTATACCATCCCAGAGCTGTTCACCAATTTTACTAAGTGAAAAATCAACTTTTATATCTTTGGGATAACGATTAACCACCTTTGGGCCTTCAATATCATCCCAATGTACTTCAATTAAGAGGACTAAATCCTTATGTTCTTTGGAAATAAAATCTGGTTCGAATTGATTTGATGATAAGAATTCATTGATTCTTTTATTAATTAACTTATTTTGTAAATTACGTTTTATTTTTCCAAATACTATGGCTAAGAAATCATCTTCATTAATAGGTTTAGTAATATAATCGTCTGCTCCTAGCATTTTCCCCATTCGTATATCCTCAGGAGAATCGAGAGCAGATAAAAAGATAAATGGTATATGACAAAGGGCAGGATTATTTGAAACTTCATTGAAAAATTCGTATCCATCCATCACTGGCATTAGAATATCACTGATGATTATATCAGGAATATCTTTTTGCTCTGAGAGTGCCTTTAGTCCCTCTTTTCCATTTTCAGCAGTTATAACTTCTGCTTCATTAAACTCTAGGGTAGTTTTTAAATAATTTAAGATGTCTAGATTATCCTCAACTAATAGGATCAAGGGTTTCATTTTGATTCCATTATAAGTAATATTGATATTTATATCTTTATTACATTTTATTGGTTATTGATTAAGAATTTACTTTGAAAATATAATGATGAAATTCTCCAAAAGAGAAATTGTGCTTTTTTCATTAATAGTTGCGGGAATAATTCTAGCAATTATTCTTTATTTTCCACTCTTTTTTGGTGGAAGACCAATAAATTGGTTGTTTTTATCAATTACTTTTGCATTTTATATCCTTATCTTAGTTATAACTTTTATATC